>CAZIVR010000045.1:0-27359 GCA_964542745.1 uncultured bacterium | reverse complement strand
CGGTGTGGAGCGGATCGAAGCGCTTGGCCAGCCCTTCGACCCGAACCTCCACGAGGCGATCCAGCAGGTCGAGAGCGACGCCCACGGCGCGGGCATCGTCGCGTCGGAGATGGTGCCGGGGTACCTCTTCGGCGACCGGCTCCTGCGGCCGGCGATGGTGGCGGTGTCGAAGGGGCCGGGCCCCGCGGGCGCGTCGGAGGGCGACCCCGGCGAGCCGGGCGAGGCGACGGGCGAGGGCGAGGGCGGGGAGCCCAACTGACCGCGCGTCAGCGCGGAGGAGCACGTCGATGGGAAGGATCGTCGGTATCGACCTGGGCACCACGAACTCGTGCGTGGCCATCGTCGAGAACGGGGCGCCGGTGGTGATCCCCAACGCCGAGGGCGCGCGCACGACGCCGTCGGTGGTGGCCTTCACCCCGCAGGGCGAGCGGCTCGTGGGTCAGGTGGCCAAGCGCCAGGCGGTGCAGAACCCTGAGAACACCGTCGTCTCGATCAAGAGGGTGATGGGCCGGCCCTTCGACAGCGACGAGGCCAAGCGCCAGTCCGAGCGCGTGGCCTACAAGATGGTCGAGGCCTCGAACGGCGACGCGTGGGCCGAGGTGATGGGGCGGCAGATGTCTCCGCCCGAGATCTCCGCCGCGGTGCTCGCGCACATGAAGGCCGTGGCTGAGGCGTACCTCGGCGAGGAGGTCACCGACGCGGTGATCACGGTGCCCGCGTACTTCGACGACGCGCAGCGCCAGGCCACCAAGGACGCCGGCCGCATCGCCGGCCTCGACGTGAAGCGCATCATCAACGAGCCCACCGCGGCCGCGCTGGCCTACGGGCTCGACAAGAAGTCGAACGAGAAGATCGCGGTCTTCGACCTCGGCGGCGGCACCTTCGACATCTCGATCCTCGAGATCGGCGACGGCGTGTTCGAGGTGCGCTCGACCAACGGGGACACGCACCTGGGCGGCGACGACTTCGACCAGAAGATCATCGACTGGCTCGCCGCCGAATTCCAGCGCACCGAGGGCATCGACCTGCGGCGCGATCCGATGGCCCTCCAGCGCCTCAAGGAGGCCGCCGAGAAGGCGAAGTGCGAGCTGTCGGGCACGCTCCAGACCGAGGTCAACCTGCCGTTCATCACCGCCGACCAGAACGGCCCCAAGCACCTCAACATCACGCTCACCCGCGCGAAGCTCGAGCAGATCGTGGCCGACCTGGTCGAACGGTGCCGCGGCCCGGTGATGCTGGCCCTCAAGGACGCCGGCTTCCAGCCGTCGCAGATCGACGAGGTGGTGCTGGTGGGCGGCTCGACCCGCATGCCCAAGGTGCAGGAACTGGTCAAGGAGATCTTCGGCAAGGAGCCGCACAAGGGCGTGAACCCGGACGAGGTCGTGGCGATCGGCGCGGCGATCCAGGCGGGCGTGCTCAAGGGCGAGGTCAAGGATGTCCTTCTGCTCGACGTCACGCCTCTGTCACTCGGGATCGAGACGAAGGGCGGCGTCTTCACCAAGCTGATCGAGCGCAACACCACGATCCCGACCCGCAAGCAGGAGACCTTCTCGACCGCCTCGGACAGTCAGACGACGGTCGAGGTCCACGTCCTGCAGGGGGAGCGGCCCATGGCGCGCGACAACAAGACCATCGGGCGCTTCCATCTCGACGGGATCCCGCCCGCTCCGCGCGGCGTGCCGCAGATCGAGGTCGCTTTCGACATCGACGCCAACGGCATCCTGCACGTGTCCGCGAAGGACCGGGCCACGGGCAAGGAGCAGAGCATTCGGATCGAGGCCTCGAGCGGCCTGAGCGAGGCGGACATCCAGAAGATGGTGAAGGAGGCCGAGGAGCACGCCGGCGAGGACCGGAAGCGCAAGGAGGCGGTCGAGGCGCGCAACCGGGGGGACTCCCTGGTCTACGAGGTGGAGAAGAACCTCAAGGAGCACGCCGACAAGCTCGACGCGGGCCTCAAGGGCAAGATCGAGGCCGAGCTCGAGAAGCTGCGCGAGGCGCTCAAGGGCGAGGACGCCGCGGCGATCAACGCCGCGAGCGAGTCCCTGCAGGCCGCGTGGCACGAGGCCGCCGCCAAGCTGTACCAGTCGGCGGGGCCGGCGACGCCGGCCGGCGACGCCACGCCGCCGGCTCCCGACGCGGCGGGGAAGAAGCCGGGCGCGGTGGACGCCGACTTCGAAGTGATGAACTGATCGAAGCCTCTCGGGGGGGGCGGCGGCCCGGTGGCCGGCCGCCCCCGTCCGGGTCGCCGCCCTCGCGATCCGCCGCGGTCCGCCGCCCGGCGTTGACCCCGCCGCGGCGCCCTCCTAGATTCCGCCTCGCCGTGACCCCTTTCCCATCCCAGCGAGCCCGCGCGGGCGCATGATCGTGCCCGGGCTCCACGCCGCGGCCGCAGCGCTGTTCGTGTCGTTCCAGCTCGCGCTGCTGGCGCTCGCGATCCACCGGGGCGTCCTGCTGCTGCGCGCCCGGCGTGCGCCCCCGCTCGCGCCGCCCGCCCCGCCGGCGGGCCCGCTGCCGCGCGTCACGGTGCAGCTGCCGGTCTTCAACGAGCGGCGCGTGGTGGAGCGGCTGATCGAGGCGGCGGGGCGCCTCGAGTATCCGCGTGACCGGCTCGAGATCCAGGTGCTCGACGATTCGACCGACGATACGCGCGATCGGGCGGACGCCGCGGTGGCCCGCCTGCGCGCCCGCGGTGTCGAGGCCCGGGTGCTGCGCCGCTCCGGGCGCCACGGCTTCAAGGCCGGCGCGCTGGCCGCGGGGCTGGCCCGTGCCCGCGGGGAGTGGGTGGCCGTGTTCGACGCCGACTTCGTCCCGCCGCCCGACTTCCTCGCCCGCCTCGTTCCGCACGGAGCGGATCCGCGGGTCGGCATGATCCAGGCCCGCTGGGGCCACCTGAACCGCGACCACTCGGCCCTGACCCGCGCCCAGGCGGTGCTGCTCGACGCCCATTTCCGGATCGAGCACCGCGCGCGGATGGGTTCCGGGCTGTTCTTCAACTTCAACGGCACCGCCGGCCTGTGGCGAAAGGCGTGCATCGAGGACGCGGGCGGCTGGTCCCACGACACGCTCACCGAGGACCTCGACCTGAGCTACCGGGCCCAGCTGCGGGGCTGGCGCTTCGTCTACGACGACTCGGTGGAGGCCCCCGCCGAGCTGCCCGCCGGGCGCGACGCGTTCCTCACGCAGCAGCGGCGCTGGGCCAAGGGTTCGATCCAGACGGCGCGCAAGCTGCTGCCGCGCCTGTGGCGGGAACCGCTCCCGTGGCGCCAGAAGCTCGAGGCCACCGCGCACCTGCTCGGCAACGCGGCTTACGCGCTGCTCCTCGCGCTGTCGCTGCTGCTCGTGCCGGTGCTGTTCCAGGCGCCGGCGCTGCCGCTTCCGCTCCTCCTGCCGCTCGAGGCGGTCACCCTGCTGGCCGGCATGTTGCCCGTCACGTGGTTCCTCGCCGCGGGACAGCGGGGCACCGGCCGACCGCTTCGCGACCGGGCGCGCGACGTCGTCGCGGCGCTGGCGCTGGGCGCCGGCCTCGGCCTCGCGAACGGTCGGGCGGTGATCGAGGGGCTCGGGCCGCAGCCGGGCGAGTGGCACCGGACCCCGAAGGCGGGCAGCGGTCCGGAGCGGCTGCTCGGTCCCGCCTACGCCGCCGCGCGTCGTTCGGGCGGGGGCGAGGCGGCGCTCGCGGTGTTCTTCGCCGCGGCGCTGGCGGGAGCGCTCGCGACCGGCCACTGGCGGAGCGCGCCGTTCCTGCTGATGCTCTCGTCCGGCTACGCGTTCGTGGCCGGCGACTCCCGCCCGGGCCGCGCTTCCGCCGGGCGGCACGGCCGCTAGCGTCCCCGCCGGCGCGCCCCTACAGGCGAACGATCTTCGGCGAGCGGCGGCCCTTCAGGGCGTTGCGGGTGTCCACGACGGCGCGCGCGTGGCGCAGCACCGCGCCGTAGGGGATGTTCGAGTGCGCGGTCGCGATCACCACGCAATCGAAGCGCTTGAGCCGCGCCGGGGTGATCGGCGTGCTCTTCATGCGCTTGCCGGCGAACTCGATCGAGGGCACGAAGGGGTCGTGGTACTCGATGCGCGCCCCGTGCTCGCGGAGCTTCTCCATGATGTCCAGCGACGGACTCTCGCGCACGTCGTCGATGTCCGCCTTGTAGGCGACGCCCAGCACCAGCACCCGGGATCCGCGCAGCGCCTTCCCGCGGCGGTTCAGCGCCTCGGCCGCGAGCCGCACCACGTGCTCGGGCATCTGCCCGTTGATGTAGCCCGCCAGCTCGATGAATCGCGCCTCGAAGCCGCTCGCCCGCGCCTTCCACGACAGGTAGAAGGGATCGATCGGGATGCAGTGCCCCCCGAGGCCGGGCCCGGGGAAGAAGGGCATGAAGCCGAACGGCTTGGTGGCCGCGGCTCCGATCACCTCCCACACGTCGATGCCGAGCCGCGAACACATCATGGCGAGCTCGTTCACGAGCCCGATGTTGACGCTGCGGAACGTGTTCTCGAGCAGCTTCACCATCTCCGCCACCTGCGTCGAGGAGACCGGGACCACCGTCTCGAGGCGCTGCCGGTAGAGCGCCACCGCGACCCGCGTGCAGTCGGGGGTGACGCCGCCGACCACCTTGGGGATGTTGCGGGTGTTGAACTTCTCGTTGCCCGGATCCACGCGCTCGGGGGAGAAGGCGAGGAAGAAGTCGCGGCCCACCTGGAGGCCCGAGGGCGTCAGCATCGGCAGCACCAGCTCCTCGGTGGTGCCCGGGTAGGTCGTGCTCTCGAGGATCACCAGCATGCCCCGGTGCAGGTGCCTGGCCACCTGCTCGGCCGCCGACACGATGAACGACACGTCGGGATCGCGCTGCTTGGAGAGCGGCGTCGGCACGCAGATGTTCACGGTGTCGGCCTTGCGCAGCGCCGTGAAGTCGGTGGTGGCTCGCAGCCGGCCCGAGCGCACCAGCGCACGCAACTGCCGGGTGGGAACGTCCTGGATGTACGAATCGCCGCGCTGGAGCCGGCGGACGCGGGCTTCGTCGATGTCGATGCCCGTGACCGTGAAGCCCGCCTGGGCCATCTCGACGGCGAGGGGGAGGCCCACGTAGCCGAGGCCGATGACCGAAAGGTGGGCGGTGCGCTGGTCGATCTTGCGGAGCAGCGCCTCGGCGGGGCCACCCCGCGAGGCACGACGACGGCGGGGGGCGGTGGTGGACATGGCGGCGGAAGCTAACAGAGCCGCCGAGGCGCCCGCAATCGGGGGCGGCCGCCGCTTTTCTCCTTGACCCGCCCGGCCACCGGCTTCGACACTTGTCGCCCAGGCGAGGTCTCCTGTCGCGCTCGTGAACTCACGCCGCCACGCCTTGAAAGCGATCCGGACGTGCCATCGTTTCGGGTGGGGCGCGCGCTCGGCACGGCGAAGGACGGGCGCCTCGCCTCCAGTCTCGATCCCGCGCTGTGCGAAGATGCGGGCATGACCGACTCCCGCCCGCTCCTCGTGCGCGTCGCGCGCGACGGCCCCCCGCGTTACGCGTTCCTCGACGCGGGTCGCCTCGAGTTCCTCGACGGGGCCCCGTGGCTCGGCGGGCGCCCGACCGGCGAGTCGGACGGCGAGCCGGGCTGGCGACGCCTGCCGCCCGCCGAGCCCACCAAGATCGTGTGCGTCGGGCTCAACTACCGCGCCCATGTCGCCGAGAGCGCGACCGTGATCCCGGGCGGAGGCGAGGCGCCCGCGGAGCCGCTGATCTTCCTCAAGCCGCCGAGCGCCCTGATCGGGGACGGCGCGCCGATCGTCTACCCGCCGGGCGTCACGCGCATGGATCCCGAGGCCGAGATGGCGGTGGTCATCGGCCGCCGCGCGCGCCGGGTTCCGGCGGATCGCGCCGCCGGGCACGTCGCCGGGGTCACGTGCTTCAACGACGTGAGCGCCCGGAACTACCAGCGGAGCGACGGGCAATGGACAAGGGCGAAGGGCTTCGATACTTTCGCGCCCCTCGGGCCCGCGCTGCGCCTGGGGCTCTCGCCCGCGGGTCTCCGGGTCGAATGTCGCGTCAACGGCGAGCGCCGCCAGCTGGGGAATACCGCGGACCTCCTCTTTCCCGTGCCCGCCCTGATCGCCCACATCTCCGGCATCATGACCCTCGAGCCGGGCGACGTGATCGCGACCGGAACGCCCGCCGGCGTGGCTCCGATCTCGCCCGGCGACCGCGTCGAGGTGGAGGTCGAGGGCGTGGGCGTGCTCTCGAACCCGGTCGCGGCGGGCTCGTGAGCGCCCCGGCCGTCGAACGCGTGATCGTGGGGGCGAGGCTCTGGACCGGCGGCGGGCCGCGTCCGGGCGACGACGCCGTGGCGATCGGCGGGGGCAGGATCCTGGCGCTGGGCGCGGGCCGCGATCTCGCGGCCGCCGCCCCGGACGCGGAGGTGGTGGACGCGGGCGGCGCCACGCTCACGCCCGGCATCACCGACGCCCACTTCCACCTGCTGGCGTGGGCGCGCTCGCTCGACGAGCTGGACCTCTTCGGCGCCGCGGGCCCCGACGAGGTGGGTCGCCGCCTCGCCGAGCACGCCGCCCGCCGGCCGGGCGATTCCGCGCTGGTGGGCCGCGGCTGGGACGAGAACGGCTGGAGCGCGCCGCCGCACCGCGCCGCGCTCGACCGGGCGCTGCCCGGGCGACCGGCGCTGCTCCACAGCCACGACTTCCACTCGCTGTGGCTCAACGGGGAAGCGCTGCGGCGCGCCGGGATCGGCCCGCGCACTCCCGACCCGGAGAGCGGGCGGATCGAGCGCGACGCGCGCGGCGAACCGACCGGCGTGCTGCGCGAGCACGCGGTGCGGCTCGCGGCCGGGCTCGCCCCGCCGCCCGGCGAGGGGCAGGACCGTGCGGCGCTCGCCCGCGCCGCCGCCGCGCTTCACGCGCTCGGCATCACCGCCGTCCACGTCTTCGAGGGCTCGAGATCCCGCCGCCTGCTGCGCGAACTCGCGCGCGACGAGCGGGCCGGTCTGCGGGTGGTGATGAGCCTCCCGCACGAGTCCCTCGAGGCCGCGATCGCGGCGGGCGCCCGCAGCGGGGCCGGGGACCTGCGCTTCCGCATCGGCGGGATCAAGCTGTTCGCCGACGGGACGCTGGGCTCGCGGACGGCGGCCCTGCTCGCGCCCTTCGCCGACACCGGCACGACCGGGATGGAGCTGATTCCGCCCGCCGAGCTGCGCCGGCTGGTGGCGCGCGCCGCCGGCGCGGGTCTCGGGACCGCGATCCACGCGATCGGCGACCGCGCGGTGCGTTCGGCGCTCGACGCCTTCGAGGCGGCGCTCGACGCGCGCCGCGCCGCGGGCACCCCGGATCGCATCGAGCACGTCCAGCTCGCCGACCCCGCCGACCTGCCGCGCTTCGCCGCGCTCGGCGTCACGGCCAGCCTCCAGCCCACGCACGCCACCTCCGACCAGGAGGCGGCCGGGCGCGCGTGGCCCGACCGGCTCGATCGCGCCTACCCCTGGCGCTCGCTGCTGGATCGCGGGGCGCGCGTGGTGTTCGGCTCGGACGCGCCCGTCGAGCCGCCGGGCGCGGCCGCGACCCTGCACGCCGCGGTCACGCGCCGCCGCCCCGACGGCACCCCGCCCGGCGGATGGACGCCGCGTGAACGGGTGAGCCTCGACGAGGCGCTCACCGCCTGCACCGAGGGCCCGGCCCGGCTCGCCGGCACGTGGCCGCGGCTCGGACGCCTCGCGGCCGGGGCCGAGGCGGACGTCGTGTTGTGGGATCGCGACCTGCACGCCGCCGATCCCGCGACGCTCCACGCGGCGCGCCCGCGACTCACGCTGCTCGCCGGCCGCGTGGTGTTCCGCGCCGGCGAGTCCGAAGCGTCCCGCGCGGCCCGCGGGGAGGCGGCGTGAGCCTCCCGTACGCCGAGATCCCGGACGCGCGCCTGGTCGAGATGGCGCAGGGCGGCGACACCCGCGCCTTCGACGAGCTGGTGGTGCGCTACCGCGACAAGGTGTTCCGGCTCGCCTTCAAGATCCTGCGCCACGAGGACGACGCCGCCGAGGCGCTGCAGGACGCGTTCCTCTCGGCCTATCGCGGGCTCGCGAAGTTCAAGGCCGAGTCCACGTTCTCGACGTGGCTGTACCGCGTCACCACCAACGCCGCGCTCATGAAGTACCGGAAGCGCCGCGCCGGGCACGTGTCGCTCGAGCAGTCGCAGAGCCGCGACCCGTCCGCCACCGGCCTCGAACTCGCCGACTGGTCGGCGCTGCCGCCCGAGGACCTCGAGAGCCAGGAGACGTGGGACGTGCTGAGCGAGGCCGTGGACCAGCTCCCCGAGGACCTGCGCGTCGTGTTCCTGCGGCGGGACTGGCTCGAGGAGTCCAACGCCGAGGTGGCCGAGGGGCTGGGACTCACGGTCGCCGCCGTGAAGTCGCGGCTCCACCGCGCGCGCATCCAGCTGCGCGACCGGCTGAGCCGCCACTTCGCGGGCAAGGCCGCCCGCCGCGGACTCAGGCGCGCGGAACCCGAAGCAGGATGAGGAGCGCGAAGGCGACCCGGTAGGCGAAGAACCAGCCGAACCCGGCGCGCCCGAGCCACAGGAGGAGGCCACGGATGGCCAGCAGACCCGTCACGGCCGAGACGCCCACGCCGATCGCGAGGGTCGCGAGCGGCAGGTCGGGAGGCAGGTCGCGGAGTTCGAGGAGGCCCGCCCCGAACGTGATGGGCGTCGCGAGCAGGAACGAAAACCGCGCGGCGGAGACCCGCTCGAGCCCGGCGAGCCGGCCCGCGGTCATGGTGACGCCGGAGCGCGACACGCCCGGCACCAGCGCCAGCGCCTGCGCGCAGCCCATCGCGACGCACGTCATCCATCCGGGCACCGCGAGCTTCGCGCCGCGGGGGCCCCAGCGGTCGGCCGCCCACAGCGCCGCGCCGAACACGACGAGCGTGGCCGCCTGGAGCGGCAGCGAGCGCAGCTGGTGCTCGGCGAGACCCTTGAACGCCAGCCCGGCCGCCGCCGCCGGCACGCTGCCGACCGCCAGGCGGGCCGCGAGGCCGAAGGCCGCGGAGCGCGCGGGCGGGGCCCCCGCCACGAGGTCGCGTCCCAGCCGCCACCAGTCGCCGCCGAAGGCGGCGAGCAGCGCGATCAGCGTGCCCCAGTGGAGCGCGACGTCGAAGGCGAGCCCCGCGTACGGCCAGCCGAGCAGGGAGGGGATCGCGAACAGGTGCGCGCTGCTCGAGATCGGGAGGAACTCGGTGAGCCCCTGCACCGCTCCCAGCAGGGCGGCGCGCGCGGGGTCGAGGGTGGCGAGCATGGCGCGGCACGCTAGCACGCGTCCGGAGGCGGAACAATGACCGGCCGCGAGGAAGAGGCCCGGGTCGCGCGCCGTGCCGGGCGCGTGGGCGCGGCGACGATGCTGTCCCGCGTCACCGGGCTCGCGCGCGACCAGGTGATGGCGGTGCTGTTCGGCGCGGGCTTCGCCACCGACGCCTTCAACGTCGCGTTCCGCATCCCGAACCTGCTGCGCGACCTGTTCGCCGAGGGCGCCATGTCCTCGGCGTTCGTGCCCACCTTCACCGAGGCGCGGATCCGGCGCGGCGACGAGGCGGCGTGGGCGCTCGGCCGCCAGGTGTTCCTGTGGCTCGCGCTGGTGCTCGTGGTGCTGTGCGCGATCGGCGGCGTGTTCGCCGAGCCGCTGGTGCGCGCCTTCGCGGGCGGCTTCGAGCGCGAGCCGGGCAAGCTCGAGCTGACCGTGGCGCTGACCCGGCTGATGCTGCCGTTCCTGCCGCTGGTGGCGCTGGCCGCGGCGGCGATGGGCATGCTCAACGCGCGCGACCGGTTCGGCGTGCCGGCGCTCGCGCCCACCCTCCTCAACCTCGGGATGATCGCCGGGGGGCTCGGGCTGATCCCGGTGATGGTCGCGCTCGGCCATCCGCCGATCGTCGCGCTCGCCCTGGGCGTGCTGCTCGGCGGCATCCTCCAGTTCGCGGTGCAGCTGCCGCCGCTCCACGCCCTCGGCTTCCGCTTCCGCCTCGAGCGGCCGCGCCTCGAGGCGGGCGTGCGCAGGGTCGCGGCCATGATGCTGCCCGCCACGGTGGGGCTCGCCGCCACCCAGATGAACCTGATGGTGAGCACCGTGATCGCGAGCCACATGGCGCAGGGGAGCGTGTCGTGGCTCTACTACGCGTTCCGGCTCATGCAGCTCCCGATCGGGGTGTTCGGCGTGGCGCTCGGCACCGTCAGCCTGCCCGAGCTGTCGCGCGCCGCCGTCGAGAACGACCTGCCGCGGTTCCGGCGCACGCTGTCGGCCTCGACCCGGCTGGTCCTGCTGCTCACGCTGCCGGCGGCGGCGTGGCTGGCCGCGATGGCCGATCCGGTGATCGGGCTGCTGTTCGAGCACGGCCGCTTCGGGGCGGCCGACACGCTCCGGACCGCCGGGGCGCTGCGCATGTACTGCATCGGCCTCACCGCCTTCGCGGCGGTGGGCGTGCTGACGCGCGCCTGCTACGCCCTCGGCGAGACGCGGCTCCCGGTGCAGGCGAGCTTCGTCGCGGTCGCGATCAACCTCGGGCTCAACCTGATGTTCGTCGGTCCGTGGAGCTTCCTCGGGCTCGGCCACCTCGGGCTCGCGCTCGCGACCTCCGCCACCTCGATCGGCAACCTGCTCCAGCTCGGTTTCTACCTGCGCCGCCGGCTCGGGCCGCTCGAGGGACGCCGCATGGCGGCGACGATGCTGCGGGTCTCGATCGCCTCGCTCGGGATCGCGCTCTCCGGGCTCGCGCTGCTCGCGGTCCTGCCGCGCGACGGCGGGCCGGTCCGCGACGCGACGCTGGTGGCGATCGGGGCGCTGGTCGCGGCCGCGGGCGGCTACGGGCTGATGAAGCTGCTGCGGGTCGAGGAGCTGGCGACCGTCGAGGCCCTGGTGGCCGGGCTGGGCCGGCGCTTCCGCCGGTGAGGGCGCGCGACGGCCGTCCGCTCGAACGCTTCGCCGCGGCGATGGCGACCGGCGACGCCGCCGCCGCGGCGCGCGCGCTCGCCCGCGCCCGCGCCGCGGGCTGGCCCCGCTCCGCGCTCGAGGAGACCTGCCTCATGCTGATCCTCCACGCCGGTTTCCCGGCCGCGCTCGAGGCGTTCGCGCTGCTCGCCCGCGCGTGGCCGGGACGGGCGCGCGCCGTGCCCCCGCGCGCCGCCGCGGCGTGGAGGCGCCGCGGCGAACGGGTGTGCCGCCGCGTCTACGGGCGCAGCTACCCGCGCCTCGCCGCCAACGTGGCGGCCCTGCACCCGGACCTGTTCGACCTGATGCTCGAGGTCGGCTACGGCCGGGTCCTGTCGCGCCCGCGGCTCGGCGGCCGGACCCGCGAGCGCGTGGCGGTGGCGGTGCTCGCCGCGCGCGGGTGGGAGCGCCAGCTCGTGAGCCACCTGCTCGGCGCGGTGCGGCTCGGGGCCACGCGCGCGGAGGCGCTGGCGGCCGCGCGCGCGGGGGTGCGGGCGGGCGGGCTCGCCGTGCGCGCCGCCTTCGAATCGGCGCGCCGCACGGCGTTCGGCCCGCGGTGGCGGGGGGCGCGCGCCACGGGCTAGGATGCGGGCCACGATGCCCCGCATCCCCTCGTCCCGCCCGCGTCCCTCGACCTCCCGGCCCGCGTCACGGCCCTTGCGGCCGTGAGCGCACGGCTGCTGCAGGTGCGCGCCCGCGTCGCGCCGGCGCCCGAGCCCCCGCGCGACCGGCTGCACGATCCGCTCGCGGCGGAGCTCCTCGCGGGCTCGCCGTTCGCGCGCGAGCGCTTCGCCACCCGCTGGGCGGACACCGACGCGCTCCGGGGAATCGCCGAGCGCAAGCGCGCTCCGCTCGACGCCGCGCTCGCCGCCGACCTGGCCGAGCTGCACCGCCGGCTCGGCGCCGGCCCGGCGAGCCTCGCCGCGCTCGACCGCCTCGCGCGGGGCGAGGCGGTGGCGGCGGTCACCGGCCAGCAACCCTCGCCGCTCGGCGGGCCGCTCTACTCGCTTCACAAGATCGCGAGCGCGGTGGGGGCCGCCGCCGAGTGCGAGCGGCGCACCGGGGTGCCGTGCGTCCCGGTGTTCTGGATGCACGGGGAGGATTCGGACTTCGCCGAGATCCGCTCGGCCACCGTGGGGGACGCCGGGCTCACCCTGCACGACCTCGCGCTGCCCGACGGCGACCATCCCGAGGGCGGGCTGGTCGGGGACCTCGCGCTCGGCTCGCTGGCCGCCCTCGAGGCCGGGGCGGCCGCGCACTGGGAGGGCCTGCCGGGCGCCGCGACGGCCGCGGCGTGGCTCTCCGAGTCGCGCTTCCGCGCCCGCGACCTCGGCGAGGCGTTCGCGGCGCTGGCGCTCCGGTGGTTCGCGGCGGCGGGGCTGGTGGTCGTGGACCCGCGCCGCGGCGCGTTCCGCGCCGCCGCGCGCCCGGTGATCGAGCGCTACCTCGCCGGAGCCGACGCGCTCTCGACGGCGGCGCGCCGCGCGGGCGCGACCCTCGAGGCCCACGGGGCGCGCCGCGCCCTGACCGACGTGGCGCTCGAGTCCTTCGTGTTCGCGATCGAGGACGGGCGCCGGCGCAAGGTGTCGGTCGCCGAAGCCCGCGAGGCCCTCGCGCGGGGCCGCGCGCTGAGCCCGAGCGTGGCGCTCCGGCCCGCCGTGCAGGACGGCGTGCTGCCCACGGTGGCCATGACCTGCGGCCCGGGCGAGATCGCCTACCTGGCCCAGCTCCGCGAGGTGTTCGAGGGGCTCGGTGTCGTGCCCGCCTGCGTGGTGCCGCGCTTCGCGGCCACGTGGCTGCCGCCGGCCGCGGTGCGCCTCCTCGAGGAGTCGGGCGCCGATCCGTGGGAGCTGGTGTCGTCGGCCGACGCCGTGGTGAAGGCGCACGCGGAGTCGCGCATCCCGGCCGGGCCGCGCCGCGCGCTCGAAGCCGCCCGCGGCGCCGCGCTCGAGGGCCTCGACGCCTACGGCGAGGCGGCCCGCGAGGTGGATCCGAGCCTGCCGCAGATGGTCGAGTCGGCGCGCGGCAAGGTGGACTACCAGTTCCAGCGGCTGCTCGAGGGGCTGGCGGGCAAGGTGCGGCACCGGCTCGAACGGCAGTTCCCCGAGTGGCTGCGCCTGCGTTACTACCTGCTGCCCGGCGACCGGCTGCAGGAGCGGCGGCTCGCCTCCATGGAAGTGGTGGCCTACCGCGGCGCCTCCGCGACCGAGGAACTGGCCGAGCTGGCCGCCGACCACGCGCGCCGTCTCGCCGACGGCGTCCACGAACACCTGCTCCTGGAGCTCTGATGGCCCTCGACGCCCTGTTCTTCGGCGCCCATCCCGACGACGTCGAACTCACGTCCGGCGGACTGGCCGCGCGGCTCGCCACCCACGGGCACGCGGTCGGGATCGCCGACCTCACGCGCGGCGAAGCCGCGAGCCGCGGCTCGGTCGAGGAACGCGCCCGCGAGGCGCGCGAGGCGGCCGAGGCGCTCGGCGTGCCGGTGCGCGAGAACCTCGGGCTGCCCGACACCGGGCTCGACCGCCACCAGGCCACCCAGCTGGCCGCGGTGGTCGGGATCCTGCGCAAGCACCGCCCGCGGCTGGTGGTGGCGCCGCACGCCGACGACCCCCACCCCGATCACGTCGAGGCCTCGCACCTGGTCGCGCGCGCCTGCTACCTCGCGGGCCTCGCGCGCTACACCGGGAAGGGCACGCCCCACCGGCCGGGGCGCGTGCTCTACGCCCTCTACCGCGGCTCGCGCCCGCCGCACCTGGTGGTGGACGTGAGCGGCGTGTGGGAGCGGCGCATGGCCGCGCTGCGCGCCCATCGCAGCCAGCTCGGCGCCGGCGAGGGGCCCGAGACGTACCTGACCGCCCCCGGATTCCTCGAGGAGGTCGAGGCGCGGGCGCGCGCGCTGGGCGCGCAGATCGGCGTGCGCTTCGGCGAGGGCTACCGGTCGCGGGGTCCGCTCGGGCTGCTCGACGCGCGCGCGCTGCTCGCGACGGGAGGGGAGTCGTGAACCCGCCGAAACCGGCCCGCGAGGGACGCCGCGCGGCGCGCGCGGGACGGTCGCGCCCGCCCGAGGCCCCGGGTGCCGCGCGCGCGGTGAAGGGACGCGGCGCCGCCGGGGCGCGGCGGCGAAAGCTCCGCATCGGGATCGTCTGCTACTCGCACTTCGGCGGCAGCGGCGTGGTCGCGACCGAGCTCGGCATGGAGCTGGCGCGGCGCGGCTGCGAGGTGCACTTCATCGCCCACCGCCTGCCCTTCCGCCTGCGCTCGTTCGAGTCGAACGTGTTCTTCCACGAGGTGATGCCGGCCGACTACCCGGTGTTCGACCAGTCGCCCACCAACCTCGCGCTCACCACCAAGATCTGCGAGGTCGCCGAGCACTACTCGCTCGACCTGATCCACGTGCACTACGCCATGCCGTTCGCCGCGAGCGCCTACCTCGCGCGCCAGCTCCTGCTGCCCCGCCAGCTCGGGGTGGTGACCACGCTCCACGGCACCGACATCACGCTGGTGGGGGTGCAGCCCGCCTATTTCCGGATCACGCAGTTCAGCATCCAGAACAGCGACCGCGTGACGGCGGTGAGCCGCTTCCTGAAGGAGCGCGCCGAGGAGACCTTCGGCATCACCCGGCCGATCGAGGTGGTCTACAACTTCGTGGACTCCGAGGTGTTCGCGCCGCGGCGCCGCTCCGGGCTGCGCCTCGCCCCGCCCGACAGCCGGGTGCTGATGCACGCCTCCAACTTCCGCCCGGTCAAGAACATTCCGCAGGTGCTTCACATCTTCGCCGAGGTCCGGCGCCGGGTCCCGAGCAAGCTGGTCATGGTGGGGGACGGGCCCGAGAAGGCCGGGGCCGAGAACCTCGCCCGCGAGCTGGGGGTCGAGCGCGACGTGCTGTTCCTCGGCAACCAGGACTGCATGGAGGAACTGCTCCCGCTGGCCGATGTCTTCTTATTGCCGAGCTCCTCCGAGAGCTTCGGCCTCGTGGCGCTGGAGGCGATGAGCGCGGAGGTGCCGGTGGTGGCGTCCAATGCCGGGGGGCTCCCCGAGGTGGTGGATCACGGCGTGACCGGATTCCTGCACGACCCGGGACACACGAACGGCTTCGTGGCCTCGGTGCTCAAGCTGCTCGCGCAGGAGCCGCTGCGCCGCCGCATGGGCCGCGCCGGCCGCAAGGTCGCCCGGAAGCGCTTCAGCGCCGACGAGATGGTGGCCCGCTACCTCAAGATCTACGAGTCGTTCCGCTGACCATGCTCGGCAAGCGCCGCAGGCTCGCGTTGCTCGCGCAGGACCACTTCGCCCCGGGCGAGGCCAAGACCGCGATCGGCGTGCTGCGCTACCGGCCGGAGGAGGTGGTGGCGGTCCTCGATTCGGCGCGGGCCGGGAGCACCGCGCGGGCGTGCGTGGGAGTGGGCGGCGACGTGCCCGTGGTGGCGGACCTCGACGCCGCGGCCGCGCTCGGGGCCGACGCGCTGCTGCTGGGCATCGCGCCGCAGGGCGGGGACCTTCCGCCCGGGTGGCGCGCGCGGGTGCTCGGCGCGCTCGAGCGCGGGTGGGACGTGCTCTCCGGGCTCCACGTGTTCCTCGCCGACGATCCCGAGTTCGCCGCGGCCGCGCGCCGGTCGGGCGCCGCGCTCCACGACGTCCGCCGCCCGCCCGCGGCCCGGCCGGTGGCCGCCGCGCGCGCGGCACACCTCGAGGCGCGGGTCGTGCTCACGGTGGGGAGCGACTGCAACGTCGGGAAGATGACCGCCGCCCTCGAGATTCGCGACGCCCTGGCGCGGCGCGGCGAGCGCGCCGCCTTCGTCGCGACCGGGCAGACCGGGATCTTCGTCGCCGACGCGGGCGCCGCGGTGGACGCGATTCCCGCGGACTTCGTGGCGGGCGTCACCGAGGCGCTGGTGATCGACGCGGCGCGCGACGCCGACATCGTGCTGGTCGAGGGGCAGGGCTCGCTCACCCACCCGGGCTACTCCGGCGTGACGCTCGCGCTGCTCCACGGCGCCGCCCCCGCGGCGATGGTGCTCTGCCACCAGAGCGGGCGGAACGAGATGCGCTGCGGGCTGCCGGGGGAGCCGGCCCGTCCGATGGCGCCACTGCCCGAGTTGGTGCGGCTCTACGAGGAGGCGGCCGGCTGGGTCCGGCCCGCGCCGGTGGTCGCGGTCGCGCTCCACACCGGCGATCTCGACGAGCGTGCCGCGCGCGCGGCCTGCGAGCGGGCCCGCGCCGAGACCGGTCTGCCGGCCACCGATCCGGTGCGCTTCGGCGCCGGGCCGCTCGCGGACGCCGTCCTCGCCCTCGACGCCACCGGGAGATCCCGTGCGCCTTCGCGTTGAGCGCCTCGACGTCGCCACCGCCTACCCGTTCCGCATCGCCACCGGCGTGCGCACCTCGCACGACAACACGCTGGTCCGGATCGACCACGAGGGGATCGAGGGCTGGGGCGAGGCGTCGCCGTCGCACTACTACGGCGAGGACCGCGCCCTCGTCGAGGCCGCGCTCGCGGCGTGGGCGCCGCACCTCGGCGAGGACCCGTTCGCGCTCGAGGCGATCGAGCGGCGCCTGAAGGGCGTGCTCCAGGGCAACCGTTCGGCGCACGCCGCCCTCGACATGGCGCTGCACGACTGGATCGGGAAGAAGCTCGGCCTCCCGGTGTGGCGGATGCTCGGACTCGACCGCGCGGCGATCCCGGTCTCGTGCGTGACGCTCGGCATGGCGGAGCCCGAGGAGATGGAGAAGAAGCTGGAGGGCGTGCTCGACTTCCCGAAGATCAAGGTCAAGCTGGGCGCCCCGGGCGACGTCGAAAACCTCCGTCGCATCCGCTCGCGCTACCGGGGCCGGCTGCAGGTGGACGCGAACACCGCGTGGAACGCCGCCGACGCGGTGCGGGTGCTGCGCCAGATCGAGCCGCTCGGGATCGAGCTGGTCGAGCAGCCGGTGGCCCGCGAGGACCTCGACGGGCTGCGCTGGGTGCGCGAGCGGTCGGGGATTCCGGTCTACGCCGACGAGAGCTGCCACTCGCTGCGCGACCTCGGGACCCTCGTGGGCCGCGTGGACGGCGTGAACCTCAAGCTCATGAAGACCGGAGGCCTGCGCGAGATGCTGCGCATGATCCACGCCGCGCGCGCGCTCGGCTTCGGCGTGATGCTCGGCTCGATGGTCGAGTCGAGCCTCGCGCTTTCGGCGGCGGCCCAGCTCGGCCCGCTCGCCGACCACCTCGATCTCGACGGCCACTGGCTGCTCCGGGACGATCCCTTCGCGGGGGCGCCGGGCGAGCGCGGGGCGATCGTCCTCGGCGACCGGCCCGGGCTCGGCGTCACGCGGGCGGGAGCGGCGGCGTGAGCCGGGGCGGCGGGGCGCCGCTCGCACGGGGCGGAGAGGGCCGGTGAGTCCCCGGCTGCGCGTCTACGTGGCCGCGGTCGCGCTCGGCGCGGCGGCGCTGCTGTTCTTCTCGGTGCCGGCCGAGCTCGAGAAGCACTGGGTGCACTACGTCGCGTGGGCCGTGATCACGGTGCTCTCGGAGACCATGTGGCTCGCCACCATCTCGGGCGCGGGCACGGTGAGCATGGCCTCGACCGTCAACCTCACCACCGTGGCGCTGTGGGGGCAGGCGCCCGCGATGTGGATCGGGGCGGCGAGCACGCTGTTCGCGGTCATCTTCGTGCAGCGCAAGCCGGCGGTGCGCGCGGTCTTCAACGCCGGGCAGACCACCATCACCCTGTGGGCTTCGGCCGCGGCCTTCCAGGCCCTCGGCGGGATCCCGACCGGGCTCAGCCCCAACCTGCTGCAGGCCGGCAGCGAGGCGCTCGCGCTCAAGCTCGCGCCCGCGTTCCTCGCCCTGTTCGTGGTCTACCTGCTGGTCAACCGCATGCTGGTGGGCGTGGCCGTGGCCTGGTCGAGCGACCGGCCCTACCTGCGCACGCTGCGGGAGGACTGGTTCTACGCCGAGCGCCTGCTCGAGGACGCCGCCGCGTTCCTGCTCAGCCCCCTCATGCTGATCTCGTTCGGGGCGATCCGCTACGTGGGCGTGGTGCTGTTCTACATCCCGCTCCAGATGCTCCACGAATCGGCGCGCCGCCACATCGAGCTGCGCAGCGCCCAGCAGCAGCTGATCCACACCGAGCGCATGGCCGCGAAGGGGGAAATGGCCGCCGAGATCGGGCACGAGCTGCGCAACCAGCTGGTGGCGATCAGCGGGCGGGCGCAGATGCTGGCGCGCGACGCCGAGCGCCAGAAGTTCGACGACGTCGCCCGGCACGCCCAGATCATCCTCGAGCAGTCGCGCCGCATGGAGGGGCTCTCGAAGGGGCTCATGGACTTTTCGCGCGCCGAGCTGGTGCTGGAACGGGTGGACGTGAACGCGCTGATCCAGAAGTCGGTCGAGTTCGTGCGCACCCAGAACCGCTTCGACCGCGTGGAGTGGGACCTGCGGCTGTGCGAACCGTCGCCGGAACTGCGCGCCGACCCGGGCCAGCTCCAGCAGGTGCTGCTCAACCTGTTCCTCAACGCCGCCGACGCCATGAACGAGAAGCAGGCGGTGGTGCGCGTGATCGGGGTCACCAGCTCGTGGGACGAGCGCGCGCGGCTCGTGACGATCACGGTCACCGACACCGGCGCCGGCATCGCGGCCCCCAACCTCGCCCGCATCTTCGAGCCGCACTTCACGACCAAGGCCGAGGGGCACGGCTTCGGGCTCTCGACGTCGTACCGGATCATCACCAACCACGGCGGCCGCATCACCGCCACCAGCCCGCCCGGGCAGGGGGCGTGCTTCACGATCGTGCTGCCGCGGAGCCGGGACGGGGGGCTCGCCTGACGCGAGCCGGGCTCGAGGGGCTCGTGGTGCGCGTGGATTTCGGCGCGTGCGTGGTGAAGCTCGCCGGCGGCGAGATCCTCGAGGCGGGCGTCCGCGGACGGCTGATGGGACGCAAGAAGGCGCTGGGCAACGCGGTGGTGGTGGGGGACCGGGTCACGCTCGCCGAGGAGGCGGGCACCCGGGTGGTGGAGGAGGTGGCCCCGCGGCGCAACGCCTTCTCGCGGCGCGCGGCGGGCAACGAGCCGCTCGAGCAGGTGGTGGCCGCCAACCTCGACCAGGTGGTGCTGGTGACCTCGCTCGCGAACCCGGAGTTCAAGGCCGGGCTCGCCGATCGCGTGCTCTGCCAGAGCGAGCACGGCGGCATCCCCGCGCGGCTGGTGCTCAACAAGACCGATCTCGGCGACGCGGCCGAGGCGCGCGGCATCGTCGAGGCCTACGCCTCGGCCGGCATCCCGGTCCACCCGCTGTCGGCGAAGTCCGGGGAGGGCGTGGCCGAACTGCGCCGGGCCTGCGAAGGCCGGCGCAGCCTGCTGGTCGGGCACTCGGGGGTGGGGAAGAGCACGCTGCTGAACGCGCTCGCGCCCGGGGCCGCCCTGCTGGAGGGCGCCGTCAACGCCAAGACCGGGAAGGGCCGCCACACCACCACCGCGGCCTGGCTGATCCAGCCCGCGCCCGGGCTCGAGCTCATCGACACGCCCGGCGTGCGCGCCTTCGGCCTGTGGGGGATCGGCCCGCGCGACCTCGAGCAGGCCTACGTGGAGTTCCGGCCGCACCTCGGCGGCTGCCGGTTCGGCGATTGCAGCCACCGCTCCGAGCCCGGCTGCGCGCTGCGCGCCGCGGTCGCCTCGGGCGCCGTGGCGAGGCGGCGCTTCGAGTCCTACCTCAAGCTCCGGGAGGAGCTCGAGCAGGAGCAATCCCCGCATCGGACCCGCCAGGGCGGGCGCCTCGGCTAGGTTTCATTCGAGCTCGGGGCACGCCGTCCCCGCGTCCGCTATCCTGCGCTCCATGAGCGCCTCCCCCTTCCAGCCCCACGTCGCCGGCCTCGAGTGCGGTTCGTGCGGCGCCCGCTGCGACCTCTCCCGGCCGCGCAACGTGTGCCCGGCCTGCGGCAAGCCGGTGCTGGTCCGCTACGACCTCGACGCGATCGCGCGCGAGGTGAAGCGCGACGCCCTCGGCCGCTTCGGCTCCGACCTGTGGCGCTACCGGGCCGTGCTGCCGTTCGCCCCCGACGCGCCGCTGGTGCGGCTCGGCGAGGGCGGCACGCCGCTCCTGCCGCTGCCCGGAATCGGGCGCGAGCTGGACCTCGCCGGGCTCTGGATCAAGGAGGAGTCGCCGAACCCCACCCAGTCCTTCAAGGCGCGCGGGCTCGGCCTCGCCGTCAACGGCGCGCTCGCCTTCGGCCAGCGCGGCATCGCGCTGCCCTCGGCCGGGAACGCCGGGAGTGCCGCCGCCGCCTACGCGGCCGCGGCCGGGCTGCGCTGCCGCATCACGATCCCCGAGGACACGCCCGAGGCGTTCGTGCTCGAGCAGCGCGGCTTCGGCGCCGAGGTGATGCTCGTGCCCGGCACCATTTCCGACGCGGGCCGGGCGCTCGCGGCGTGGGCGCCGGCGAGCGAGTGGTGGAACGTCGCCACCTTCAAGGAGCCGTTCCGCCTCGAGGGCAAGAAGACGCTCGGCTACGAGATCGCCGAGCAGTCCGCGTGGGATCCGCCGCGCGCGATCCTCTACCCGGCGGGCGGCGGCACCGGCCTCGTCGGCATGTGGAAGGCCTTCGGCGAGCTGCGGGCGCTGGGATGGATGGAGGCCCCGATGCCGCGCCTGATCGCGGTGCAGGCGGCCGGCTGCGCGCCGATCGTGCGGGCCTTCGACTCGGGTGCGCCGGGCGCCGAGCCGTGGGAGAATGCCGCGACCGTCGCGAGCGGGCTCCGGGTGCCGGCCCCGTTCGCCGACACGCTGATCCTCAGGGCGGTCCGCGAGAGCGGCGGCACGGCCGTGGCCGTGAGCGAGGACGAGATGCTGGACGCGATGAGCGAGCTGGCCGAGCGCGAGGGCTGCTTCGCCTGCCCCGAGGGCGGCGCGACGCTGGCGGCGCTGCGGCGCCTGCGCGCGAGCGGCGAGATCGAAGCCGGCGAGCGCGTGGCGATCTTCAACACCGGGAGCGGCCTCAAGTACCCGGAGGCCTGGCGCCTCGCGCTGGCGCGGCGGCCGGCGGGCGCCCCCGCCGGGTCCGGCACGTGAGCGCGCGGCGCGGGTTCGCCGCGGGCCTCGCCGCCCTGGCGCTGCTGGCGCTCGGCGGCCTCGGGGCCGCGCTCGCCGCGAAGGACGCGGAGCGCGGGCGTGACCGCGTGCTGGTCGTGCGTCTCGAGGGCGCGGTGTCGCCGATCTCGGCCGAGGCGCTCACGCACGCGATCGACCGTGCCGAGCGCGAGCGGTACCGCGCGCTGGTGGTGGAGATCGACACCCCGGGCGGCCTCGTGACCAGCACCCGCGTCATGGTGCGCCAGATGCTCGCGGCCGACGTGCCGATCCTCACGTGGGTGACGCCGGGAGGCGGCCGGGCCGCCTCGGCCGGCGTGTTCGTCACGCTGGCGGGCGACGTGGCCGCCATGAGCCCGGGCACCAACATCGGCGCGGCCACGCCGGTCAACCTGCAGGGCGGGATGGATTCGACGCTCGCCAGCAAGGCCACCAGCGACGCCGCCGCCTTCGCGCGCACCATCGCCTCCCAGCGTGGCCGCAACGTGGAGTGGGCCGAGCGCGCGGTGCGCGAGGCGGTCTCGGTGAGCGAAGACGAGGCGGTGACGCTCGGGGTCGTGGACTTCGTGGCCGGCTCGCTCCCGGAACTGCTCGCCAAGGCCGACGGCCGCTCGTGGCGGCGCGGCGAGTCCACGCGCGTGCTGAAGGTCGCGGGGCTGCCCGCCGACCGGATCGAGCCGGGATTCCGCCAGCGCCTGCTCGCGCTGCTCGACGACCCGAACGTCGCCTACATCCTCCTCATGCTGGGCTTCTACGGCGTGCTGTTCGAGCTCCAGAACCCGGGCGCGATCCTGCCGGGCGTGGTGGGCGGCATCTGCCTGATCCTGGCGTTCCTCTCGCTCTCGACCCTTCCCATCAACGCCGCGGGCATCGCGCTCATCCTGATGGGCCTCGTGTTCTTCCTCGCCGAGGTGAAGGTCGCGAGCCACGGCATCCTCGGCGCCGGCGGCGTGATCGCGGTGCTGCTGGGTTCGCTGATCCTGTTCCGCGGGGGCATGAGCCTGTCGTGGCCCGTGATCCTCACGGTGACCGGCGTGACGGCGGCGTTCTTCCTGTTCGTCGTGGGGGCGGGGCTGCGCGCCCAGCGCTCGGCGGTCCGGACCGGGGCGCGCGGGCTGGTGGGGATGCGCGGCCGGGCGCTCCACCGTCTCGACCCCGCCGGGCAGGTCGAAGTGCACGGCGAGATCTGGTCCGCCGAGGCCGAGGCCCCGGTGGACGCGGGCGCCGACGTGATCGTGACCGACGTGAAGCAACTCACCCTGCGGGTGCGTCCCGCGAGCCAGGAGGCGAGAGCATGACGGGCGTACTTCTACTGGTCCTGTTCCTGATCGTGCTGGGCATGGTGGTGATCGGCAACGCCATCCGCGTGGTGCGCGAGTACGACCGGCTGGTGGTGTTCCGGCTCGGCCGGCTGGCCGGCGAGCGCGGGCCCGGCCTGGTGCTGCTGGTCCCGATCATCGACCGCGCGGTGAAGGTCGGGCTCCGCACCGTGACGATGGACGTGCCGCCCCAGGACGTGATCACGCGCGACAACGTGACCGTCAAGGTGAACGCGGTGATCTACTTCCGCGTGGTGAACTCCTCGCACGCGGTGGTGGAGGTGGAGAACTACCTGTACGCCACGTCGCAGATCGCCCAGACCACGCTGCGCTCGATCCTCGGACAGCAGGAGCTGGACGAGCTGCTCGCCGAGCGCGAGAAGCTGAACCAGGCGCTCCAGCAGGTGATCGACCGCCAGACCGAGCCGTGGGGCGTGAAGGTCACGAACGTCGAGGTGAAGAACGTGGACCTCCCGCAGGAGATGCAGCGGGCGATCGCCCGGCAGGCCGAGGCCGAGCGCGAGCGGCGCGCCAAGGTCATCAACGCCGAGGGCGAGTACCAGGCGGCGGCGCGGCTGGCCGAGGCCGCGGCGGTCATCGCGCGCGAGCCGGCGGCGCTCCAGCTGCGCTACCTGCAGACGCTCGCCGAGATCGCGACCGAGAACAACTCGACCACGATCTTCCCGGTGCCGATCGACCTGCTCAAGGCCTTCACCCAGTCCATGGAGCGGAAGTCGGGATAGGCCGCCTGCGCGTTCTCGTCAGCGGCGCCTCCGGCCTGATCGGCACGGCGCTCACCGGGGCCCTGGCCGCGGCGGGGCACGAGCCCGTGCCGCTGCGCCGGGGTGCGCGTCCGGGCGGCGGGCCGTCGCCCGCGCCGCGCTGGGATCCGGCGGCGGGCACCGTGGACCTCGACAGCCTCGAGGGGTTCGACGCCGTCGTCCACCTCGCGGGCGCGAGCATCGCGCGGCGCTTCACCCGCGAGCACCTGCGCCGCGTGCTGGAAAGCCGCCGCGACGGCACGCGCCTGCTCGCCGGCTCGCTCGCGCGGCTCTCGCGGCCGCCGCGCGTCCTGCTCTCGTCCTCGGCGATCGGTCTCTACGGCGACCGCGGCGAGGAGGCCCTCGACGAGGACAGCGCGCCGGGACGCGGGCCGCTCGCCGAAATCGGGAAGGTTTGGGAATCCGAGACCGCGCCCGCCGCGCGCGCGGGCATCCGGGTCGCGTGCCTGCGCACCGGGCTGGTGCTCGCGGGAGAGGGCGGCGCGCTCGCCCCGATGCTGCTCCCGGCCCGGCTCGGGCTGGGCGGGCCGCTCGGCTCGGGGCGCCAGTGGTGGAGCTGGATCGCGCTGGACGACGTGACCGGCGCGATGCTGCACGCGCTCTCCGAGGACACGATCTCGGGCCCGGTCAACCTCACGGCCCCGCAGCCGGTGCGGCAGGCCGAGTTCGCCCGCGCGCTCGGGCGCGTGCTCGGCCGCCCCGCGTTCCTGCCCGCCCCGGCCTTCGCCCTGCGGCTGCTGCTCGGCCGCGGCATGGCCGACGCGCTGCTGCTCGCGAGCGCGAAGGTGACGCCCGCGCGGCTGCTCGCGAGCGGCTACCGCTTCCGCTTCACGGAGCTCGAGGCCGCGCTGCGGCGCGCGCTCGGCGCGGAGGGGCGCGCGTGAGCGGCGACCCGGGCGGCGGGCGCCCCGGGGACCCGGCGCCGGATCGCCCCGCGCCCGCGGTGCGGCTGGTCGGCGTCTCCCGGCACCACGGCGAGGGCGCCCGGCGGGTCACGGCGCTCGACGGCGTGACGCTGGATTTCGCGGCCGGCGAATGGGTGGCGGTGGTGGGGCCGAGCGGCTCGGGGAAGAGCACCCTGCTCAACCTCGTGGCCGGCATCGACGTGCCGAGCGCGGGGGAGGTGTGGGTCGCGGGCCGCGAGCTCTCGAAGCTCGGCGACGACGAACTCACCCGCCACCGGCGCGACCGGATCGGGGTCGTCTACCAGTTCTTCAACCTGCTGCCCACGCTTTCCGTGCGCGAGAACGTGGCGCTGCCGGCGCTGCTCGCGGGACGCCCGGAGCGGGAGGTGCTGGAGCGCGCCGACCGCCTGATCGGGGCCGTGGGACTCTCCGGCCGCTCGCGCGCGCGGCCCGCGACGCTGTCGGGCGGCGAGATGCAGCGCGCGGCCGTGGCCCGCGCGCTGATCCAGGAGCCGCCGCTGGTGCTGGCCGACGAACCCACCGGCAATCTCGACTCGCGCGCGGGACACGCGGTGCTCGAGACCCTAGGCGCCCTGACCCGCGAGCGCGGCACCACCGTGGTGCTGGTGACCCACAGCGCCGAGGCCGCGGCGCTCGCCGGGCGCGTGGTCGAGCTCCGCGACGGCCGGGTCGCCGCCGACCGCCGCACGCGATGAGCCCCGCGCGCCGCGATCGGCGGGGCCGCGGGCGGCCGCGCGGGGGGCCGCGGTGAGGGTGCTGTTCCGGTTCGTGAGCCTTCGCCACCTGCTCGGGGAGTGGCCCCGCACGGCGCTCACCGTGCTGGGCGTGGCGCTCGGGCTCGGCGTGCTGGTGGCGGTGCGGCTCGCCAACCAGTCGGCGCTCGGCTCGTTCTCCCGCACCGTGGACGCGGTCGCGGGACGCGCCGGCCTCGAGGTGCGGGGCGGGGGCGAGGGCTTCGACGAGCGCCTGTGGCTCGCGATCCGCCGGGCGCCCGGCGTGGGCGCGGCCGCGCCGCGCGTCGAGGTGAGCGCGCTGGCGCGCCCCGGCGGGCCCGCCGCGGTCGCCGCGCTCGACGCGGGCGAGCCCTCGCCCTATCCCGAGACGATCCTCGTGCTCGGGGTGGATCCGCTCGCCGAGCGGGCCTTCCTGCCCGGCGTGGACCTGGGCACGGACCGGGCCGGCGCGGTCGAGCTGCTCGTGGATCCGCGCGCGGCCGCGATCTCCCGGGCCTTCGCGGCGCGCCACGGGCTCGCGCGCGGCGACTCGCTCACCGCGCTCGCCTCCGGCGTCCCGGTGGTGCTGCGCGTCGCCGCGATCCTCGAAGCGCCCGAGATGCAGCGCGCCTTCGGCGGCAACCTCGTGTTCATGGATCTCGCCGCCGCGCAGGAACGCTTCGGGCGGCTCGGCCGCCTCGACGCGGTTCCGCTGATCGTGGCCCCCGAGCGGCGCGACGAGGCCGTCCGCGCGCTGCGCGCCGCGCTCCCGGAGGGCCTCGAGGTCGGGGCGCCGCAGGGACGCACCCGGCAGGTGGAGAACATGGTGCGCGCCTTCCAGCTCAACCTGACGGCGCTCTCGTTCATCGCGCTGTTCGTGGCCGGCTTCATGATCCACAACGCGGTTTCGCTGGCCGCGCTGCGGCGCCGGGCGGAGATCGGCGCGCTGCGCGCGCTGGGCGCGACCCGGGGGCAGGTGCGCACGCTGTTCGTGGCCGAGGGCGCGGCCCTCGGGCTGGCCGGCGGCCTGCTCGGGCTCGCGCTCGGGACCGCGCTGGCCCGCGGCACGCTGGGCGCCGTGGCCCGCACGCTCGAGGACCTCTACCTGATCGCCCAGACCCGCGACCTCAGGCCCGACCCGCTGGTGTACGGGGGAGGGCTCGCGCTCGCGGTCGCGGCCTCGATCGCCGCCTCGCTGCTCCCGGCGCGCGAGGCGGCCGAGGCGCCCCCCGCGGCCACGGTGCGGCAGGGGATGTGGCGCGAGCCGGGGCGGCTGCGGATCGGGCGCTGGACGGCGGCCGGGCTGTTCACGCTCGCGCTCGCCGCGGCCACCGCGGTCGCCACGCTGCGCGGGCAGGTCGCGGCCGGGGGATTCGCGAGCGCGTTCCTGTTGCTGGCGGGCTTCACGCTGCTGGCCCCGGGCTTCACGCTCCTGCTCGAGGTCGCCCTCGGACCGCCGGTGCGGCGGGTCGCGGGCATCGCGGGCACACTCGGGGCGCGCTTCCTGCGCGAGGCCGTGTCGCGCACCAGCGTGGTGGTGGCCGCGCTCATGGTCTCGGTGGCGATGATGGTGGCGCTCACCCTCATGGTGGGCAGCTTCCGCAAGACGGTGGACCTGTGGGTGCGGCAGAGCATTCGCGGCGATCTCTACGTCGAGCCGGCCGGGCACCGCCAGAACGCCGCGGCGACCGACCTGCCCGCGGCGCTGGTGGACGCGGTGCGCGCGATTCCCGGGGTGGAGGCGGTGGACACCTACCGGGGCGCCCGCGTCGTCTTCGGCGGCCGGCCGGCCTTCGTGGCCGGCGTGGACTTCGCCGTGCAGGCCCGCTACGGCCGGCTCCAGTTCGTGCGCGGCGACGCCGCGGCGATCCTCGCGCGGGCGCTCGAGGGCGGCGGGGTGATCGTCACCGAGAGTTTCGGCCGCCACCATCGCGTCGCCGCCGGGGACTCCGTCACGCTCGCGACCCCGGCCGGTCCGGTCCGGCTCCGGGTCGAGGGCGTGTTCTACGACTACAGCACGGACGCGGGTGGCGTCCTCATGGACGCGGCGCGCTACGCGCGGCTGTGGGGCCGCGAGCGGGTGGAGAGCCTCGCGCTCTACCTCGCCCCGGGGGAGAGCGTCGAGCGGGTGCGCCGGGAGGTCGTGGCGCGCGCCGGAACCGGCCGCGTGCTCTACGTGATGCCCAACCAGTCGCTCCGGGCGCAGGTGCTCCGGGTGTTCGACCAGACGTTCCGCATCACCGCCGCCCTGCAGGCGATCGCGGTGCTGGTCGCCGTGCTCGGGCTCGTCACCACGCTCACCGCGCTCGTGCTCCAGCGGGGCCGCGAGATCGGCGTGCTGCGGGCGGCCGGGGCGCGCCGCGCCCAGGTGCGCACCATGGTGCTGGTGGAGAGCGGCATGCTCGGGCTGATCGGCACGCTGCTCGGCTGCGCGTGCGGGCTCGCCCTCGCGCTGCTGCTGGTCCACGTCATCAACCGGCTCTACTTCGGGTGGACGCTCCGGCTCGCGCTCGACCCGTGGGTGTTCGCGCAGGCGATCGCGCTGCTGGTCGGGACCTCGATCGTGGCCGGGCTGGTGCCCGCGCGCC
The DNA here is from genome assembly GCA_964542745.1 of uncultured bacterium. Classification (GTDB taxonomy): domain Bacteria; phylum Eisenbacteria; class RBG-16-71-46; order RBG-16-71-46; family RBG-16-71-46; genus DATKAB01. The sequence goes on along the minus strand of CAZIVR010000045.1, from coordinate 21 downwards.
TCGCGGCGGGGCGGCGGCCCG
>CAZIVR010000044.1:0-27705 GCA_964542745.1 uncultured bacterium | reverse complement strand
CCCGCCGGCACCTGATCGAGTTCTGGATGATGGAGCCCGAGTGGGCGTTCGCCACGCTTGAGGACGTGATCGCGCTCGAGGAGCGCCTGCTGGTCTACACGGTGTCGCGCGTGCTGGAGACGCGGGCCGAGGAGCTGAAACAGCTGGAACGGAACACCGCCCCGCTCGAAGCGATCCGCGCGCCGTTCCCGCGCCTGCACTACAACGACGCGGTGAAGCTGCTCCACGAGAAGGGGATGGCGTTCGAGTGGGGCGGCGACTTCGGCGCGCCCGACGAGACCGCGATCTCCTCGCAGTTCGACCGGCCGGTGTTCGTGACGAACTATCCGGCGGCCGTGAAGGCGTTCTACATGGAGCCCGATCCCGCCGATCCAAGGCTCTGCCTGTCGTGCGACTGCCTCGCTCCCGAGGGCTACGGGGAGATCGTCGGGGGCGGCCAGCGCATGTCCTCGCTGGACCTCCTCACCCGGCGCATCGACGAGCACGGGCTCCCGCAGTCGGCCTTCGAGTGGTACAAGGACCTCAGGCGTTACGGCAGCGTTCCGCACTCCGGCTTCGGCATCGGCGTGGAGCGGACGCTGGCGTGGATCGCGGGGCTCGAGCACGTGCGGGAATCCATCCCCTTCCCGCGGATGCTCTACCGCCTGACCCCCTGAGTCGCGGGGGCATCCGCGGAACGCCCCGCGCCTACTCCGCGGAGGCGACGCGGCGGTAGAGGGCGAGTCCCGTGCCCCCGAACTCGGCGGGAGGGACCTCGCGGTAGCGGGCGAGCATCGAGTCGCGCTCGGCCGCGTCGCGGAACGGGGCGCCGGCGCCCGCGAACGCCACGCCGGTGGCGAGGAACTCGGGGCGAACCACGAGCCAGTCGGGACGTTCGGCGGCGACCACGTCGGCGTACCAGCCGGGCCCCCGCAGGCGGCGGCGCGCCACCTCGGGGGAGACCAGCCCGACCTCGTCCACCACCCGCAGCCGCGTCCGGAACCCGATCATGCCGATCGGTTCGAGGAACACCGACTCGCCCGGGCGCGCGCGCTCGAAAAGGGCGTCGGCGACGCCCGCGAACAGCCGGCTCTCGTGCATGGCCCTCCCGAGGTAGAGCGAAGGGGCCACGGTCCAGGTGCCGGCCAGCAGCGAGGCGGCGGCGACCGGGATCCATGGGCCGCGGGCCACGCGCGGCAGCCCGGCGGCCGCGGCCATGGCGAGGGAGGCGAGCGGCACGACCATGTACCACCAGAAGTAGGCGACCCCGAGCGCCGAGTAGCCGAGCCAGACGAGCATCCCGGACGCGGCCGCGCGCGCGGCGGCCGTGGCTCGCGCCCGCCACAGCACGGGCAGCCCCGCCGCCAGCGCGGCCGCGAACACCGCCGCGACCGGGAGCATCTGCACGCCTTCGGTGGCGGAGGGGTAACGGCCGAGCGGGAACGGAAGGATCCACTCCCACCAGTGGCGTCCCGCCCACGCTCCCGGCGTGCCGTAGAGGCTCGACTTGGCCCACACGCTCTGCGGAACGGGGGAGCCGAAGGTGACCGTGAGCCACGCGGCGACCGCGGCCACCAGCCCGGCCGCCACCAGCCGGTCGCGCGCGCGCGCGCCGATCCCGAGCAGCAGCGCGGCCGCGAGTCCCTCGGGGCGGATCAGCGCGGAGAGCGCCAGGAGCGGGCCCGCCGCCGGATGCCTGCGCTCGACGAGGGCGGCGGCCGCCAGCAGGCACGCGAAGAACGCGGAACTCTCCATGCCGGAAACCGCGGCGGCGGCGAACAGCGGCCACGCGGCGAAGAAGGCCGCGAACGCCCATGCGGCGCCCCGACCCGCGGCGGCGGCCAGCAGGCGCGCGCCGAGCACCAGGGAGAGGAGATCGGCGCCCACGCCGAGCGCACGCGTCCAACCCACCGGATCCACGCGCAACGCCATGCCGAGTGCGCACAGCAGCGTCCATGGGAGCGACGTGAAGCCCATGACGCGCTCGCCCGGGTTGTAGACGAGCCCGTTGCCCGCGGCGAACTCGCCCGCGTAACGGAACGTGATGTAGGCGTCCTCGCTGGCGTAGGGCTGGTGCCACCACAGCACCGCGCGGGTGAGGAGGAGGACGGGAAGCATCGTCCACGCGGGGTCGAGCGTCTGAAGGGCCCGAAGCGTTCCGGCGGTGCGGGCCGCGCGGGCGGGTACCGCGGGGCGGGAACGTGGCGAGGGCCGGGCGCGGCTCACGGGAGCAGGGCGGGGTTCGGGGAAGGGCGCATGAACGCGCGCACTCTGGGATCTCGGGCCTCGCTCCGCAAGCCGAGGAGGTCGAAGCTTGACAGGACGTGGACCCCTTCCTAGTGTGCCCGCCCTTGCGCTGCGCTTGCGGGCCCGGCCGTCGCCCGCGTCCTCCGGACGGCGGGGAGATTGACACCATTCCGTTTCGCTCATTAGACTTGCGCCACTTCGTTGTCGCAGCGATCGGTGGGAGCCGTTCGGGGGCGCTGCTGGCCCTCGTCCCCGCCCTGATCCTGGTCCTCGGCTGCTCCCCCCGGCCAGGCTCGGAAGAAGCGGAAGATTCGCTTACCAGCGGGCGTATCCGTGTGGCATGTGCACCGGAAGCCCGGGAACTGATCGCCCGCGAAATCGCCGCGTTCCAGGCGCTCTATCCCCAGGCGAAAGTGGAACTCGTGGACGGTAATTCGCGGGAGGCGAAGGCCGCGCTGTTCGCCGCCCGGGCCGACCTGGCCGCGATCACGACCGAGCTGACGGCGGAGGAGCGGCAGGCGGCCACCGGCGGCCGGCTGGCGCTCGAGGGTTATCGTTACGCGCGGGACGCGGTGCTGCTCGTGGCGAACGAGGGGAACCCGGTCGAGAACATCTCGCTCGACCGGATGAGGCAGGTATACGGCGGCGAGGTGAGCCGCTGGTCGGACCTCGGGGGCGACGATCGCCCGATCGAGGTGGTCGTGCAGGACCCGGCCTCCGACGTCACGGAGTTCGTGGTGAGGGAGATCCTCGAGGGAGTTCCGGTGAGGGTGAGGGCGATCTTCGCGAAGGACGACTCGGCGGTGGTGGCCGAGGTGCGGCGCAATCCGAACGCGCTCGGCTACGTCACGCTCTCGGCGCGCACCGAGGGCACGCGCGTCCTGCGCGTCTCCCCGATGTCCGGGCTGCCCTACTGGAAGCCGGACCTCGAGGCCGTGTACCGCGACGAATATCCCTTGACCCGATTCTTCAGCCTGTACATCCGAAACGACGGGCCGCGTCTCGCCCACGGCTTCGTGACCTTCGTCACCGGCCACGAGGGGCAGGCGCTGGTGCACGAACACGGACTGGTGCCCACGGCGGTTCCGGTGCGATTCGTCAGACGTTCCCCGATGCTGGGCGGCCACTAGCGGCCTGCCCGGGTGCCGGAGCGGCTCCCGGGGAGGCTCGATGAGAGGAGAGCCAGGGACGACATGAGGATCTCGGCGACATTCGGTTGGCCGCGCGCGGCGCGGCTCGCGGGGGCCGCGCTGGCGGCGGCCGCCGCCCTCGCGACGGCGGCGCTCGCGGACGACGTCAAGGACGGCCGCGCGGCGCTGCAGGCGGGACGGCTCGACGAGGCCATGAGCCTGTTCGAGCGGGCCGCGGGGCAGGGCGCCGTGGAGGGCCGGATCGGCGTGGGCCAGGTCCTGCTCCGTCGCCGGCAGTACCCGCGCGCGCTCGAGGCCTTCCGGCAGGCGCAGAAGATGGATCCCTCGGTCGCGTGGGGCTTCTACGGCGAGGGCGAGGTGCTCCGCCGGCGGGGTGACTGCGCCGGGGCGGTTCCGCTGCTGCGCAAGGCCACCGAACTGGATCGCAAGTTCCCCGAGGCGCAAATGGCGCTCGGCGAATGCCTCGTGGCCACCAAGCAGATCGAGCCCGCGCTCGCCGCGCTCGCCCAGGGCACCAAGTGGGGCCCCAAGTGGCGGCCGCGATTCCTCGTGGCCCTCGGCAACGCCGAGCTGGCCCGGGACTCGTTGCGCTCGGCGAGCGTCTACTACACCCAGGCGCGCGAGGAATCGCCGCTCGACCCCGCGCCGCGGAAGGCCCTGGGCGACTTCTACCTGAACACCCGCCGCATCGCCGAGCTGGCGATCCCCGAGTACGCCTCGGCGGTCGAGCTCGACACCAGCGACGTCGAACTCCGCTTCGCCCTGGCCCAGGCGCTCTATGCCGGCCAGCGCTACAACGAGGCCCTCGACCAGTACCGGCGCGTGGTGGCGGCGGATCCCGACTACGCGCCGGGCCAGCTCGGCCTCGGCAACCTCTACTACCTCTCGGGCCCCGCCGATCCGCGCCGCTACGCGGACGCCCGTCCGCCGCTCGAGAGGTACACGCAGCTGGAACCCGAAGACCCCAAGGGCTGGAGCCTGCTCGGACGCACCTACTTCTACCTGAAGATGCGGGACGAGGCGGGCGCCGCCATGGACAAGGCGATCAAGCTGGGCGGGGCCAACAAGGAGACGTACACCATCATGGGCCGGATGTACGCCGAGAAGCGCGAGTGGCAGAAGGCCATCGAGAGCTTCGAGCGCGGCGAGCCCACGGTGCGCGACCAGCTCACCATGGGCCAGATGTACGTGTTCCTCGGCCAGCCGGAGCGGGCGGACTCGATCTACAACGCCATCGCCTCGCGCGACCCCTCGGGCAGCGACGCGAGGTTCGCCATGAACGAGGCCGGAAAGATGCGGTTCCGGGGCCAGAAATACGACGAGGCGATCGCCACGTTCCGCCGGCTGATCATGCTTGACCCCAAGAGCGACGAGGCTTACTACTACATCGGTTTGGCCCACAAGGAGCAGAAACGCTTCCCGGAGGCTCTCGACAGTCTCCGGCAGGCGGCGTTGCTGGCTCCGGGCAAGGCCGACCGTCAGTTCTGGCTGGGAATCCTCTACGCCCAACTCGACTCGACGGCGCTGGCGCGGCAGGCGTTCGAGCGGTCGGTTTCGCTCGACTCGGCGGGGGCGTTCTCCGGCGTGGCCTTCCGCCAGCTCGGCTATTACGAGTTGCTCGACAAGGACTACGACGAGGCGATCCGATACCTGGACCGCGCCGTCGGGTTGAACGACAAGGACACGCAGGCGTGGGTCTGGCTGGGGCAGGGTTGCCAGAACTCGGGCCGCGCCTCGCGAGCCATCGAGGCGTACCGAAAGGCGCTCGGGCTCGATCCGCGGCAGCCCGACGCGCTGCGCGGCATTCAGGCACTCGGCGCGAGCGCGCCGCGATAGGGGGAGATCGATGAAGCAGCGCGAGGCGGGGAACGTCAAGATCATCACGCCGAAGGGCTATCTCACCGGCGGGGACGAGACCGACGAGCTCCAGAAGGCGATCGAGTCGCTGAGCGAGGGCGGCAACAAGGCGCTGGTCGTCAATCTCGCGGAGACCCAGCACCTGAACTCCACGGCGCTGGGGGTGCTGATCCGCGCCCACACCAACTACGTGCGCCGGGGCGGCCAGATGAAGCTGTGCTCCGTGGACAAGCGCATCGAGAACATTTTCGTGATCACCAAGCTGTCGCTGGTGTTCGACGTGTACCCGAACGAAGAGCAGGCGATCGCCAGCTTCGCGGAGTCGAAGCCGGTCTGACGATCGCGGGGATCGACGAGGAGGTCCGAGATGTCGGTGCGCCGCCGGGCGATTCGATCGGTCGTGGTTCTGTACCCCTCGGGGAGCTTCTTCGGGGATACGGAGACGGATGAGCTGCAGAAGGCGATCATGGACGAGGCGGCCACGGGCAACCGCCGCCTCGTGCTCAACCTGACGGACTGCCAGGCGCTCAATTCGATCGCCATCGGGGTCCTGATGCGGGGGTTCGCGAACTACCGGAGCCGCGGGGGAGAGATCAAGCTGTGCGGCCTCGGCAAGCGGATCCGGGATCTGTTCACCATGACGAAGCTGATCATGGTGTTCGACCACCACGAGTCCGAGGAGCAGGCGCTCGCGGCCTTCGCGGAGGAATCGTAGGGGCCCGGACGCCGGGCGGTTCAGGAGACAGCACGGGTAGCGCCGGCACGAGGTGCCTGGCGAGCAGGGCGGCGGCGCCGGGCCGCCACCGGGAATGAGGGGGGCGCGGTCCGACGCCGCGCCGCCGAACTGGAGGAGTTCCAAGACATGGGTCGTTTCATCGTTCCGATCGGCTTTTCGCTCGCGGCCATCATCTCCTACGTGCTCTACGAGATGCTGCCCATGCTCGGTCCCATCGGCCACCAGATGCACGAAGCCGGCCTGCTGGTGGCCGCGCTGATCATGCTGGCCATCCTGCAGACCGCCTTCATCCTCGAGCGCGTCTGGAGCCTCCGGAAGGCGGCCGGCCGCGGCCCGCTTCCGGCGTTCCTCAACGACGTCAGCAAGCGGCTTCACTCGGGCGACGTGGACGGCGCGATCAAGTCGTGCGCGCAGCAGCGCGGTTCGGCGGCGAACGTGATTCGCGCCGGCCTCGAGCGCTACCAGCAGCTTCGCCACGAAGGCGCCACGAAGGAGAAGATCGTCGCCGAGACCCAGGCGGCCATCGCCGAGGCCAACGGCCTCGAGGTGCCCCTGCTCGAGCGCAACCTGATCGCGCTCTCGACCATCGCCTCGATCGCCACCATGGTGGGCCTGCTCGGCACCACGGTCGGGATGATCCGCTCGTTCCAGGCGCTGGGCAACACGGGTTCGGTGGACGCCACCAAGCTGGCGGTCGGGATTTCCGAGGCCCTCATCAACACCGCCGGCGGCCTGGCCGTCGCGATCGCGGGCATCGTGTCGTACAACGTGTTCGTGACCCGCGTGGACGGCTTCAACTACATGATGGACGAGGCCTCGTACGAGGCGGTCCAGCTGCTCGCCGCCAGCGCCTCCGACCGCAAGTAAGGGAGCCCGGTCATGCTCAAGAAGATGCGACGAATCGGGATCTCGATCGACATGACCCCGATGGTCGACATCGCCTTCCTGCTGCTGATCTTCTTCATGGCCACGACGGTCTTCAAGCCGCCGGAGAAGGACCAGATCAGCCTGCCGGAGTCGAACTCGGAGGCGAAGGCCCCCGAATCGGACGTGATCACGATCGCGGTCACCAAGCTGCCCTCGCTGCGGGTCATCTGGCGCCAGCGGGGCGAAGAGGTGAACCGGGAGCTGACGCCCGACGCCGTGAAGACCGAACTCGGGGCGGTGCTCAGCACCGCGCGCCGGGCGAATCCCGCGGCGCGCATGATCGTGAAGATGGACAAGGACGCGCCCTACGGCGTGATGGCAGACATGATGGAGGCGCTCCAGGAAGCCAAGGCGCCTCGGTTCAACGTCCAGACGGACCTCGAGACCAGCGGCGGCCTCTTCAAGAAGACCGGGCCCTCGGGATCCGCGCACTGACGCGGGGGAGGTGACGACGCATGGGTGCAGTAGACACCCCACAGAGAAGCAGTCGCGGCTCGAAGAAGGGCAAGGGCATTCATCGCCCCAAGCGCCGCATCGGCATCCGCATCGACATGACGCCGATGGTGGACATCGCGTTCCTGCTGCTCATCTTCTTCATGGTCACCACCGTGTTCCGCACGCCCCAGGCGCTCGAGATCAACCTTCCGCCCGACAAGGACGTGAAGGTGGACGTGGCGGAGTCCAAGGTGCTGAGCATCCGCGTGCTCCCGGACGAGCGCGCGTACTTCAAGCGCGGCACCGATCCGTGGGCCCGCACGTCCGTGCGTGACCTGAGCACGGTCTTCAAGGCCTACAAGGGCAACAAGGAGCTGGTGGTGGTCATCAAGCTGGATCGGGAGGCCAAGTTCAGCGGCATGGTGGACATCATCGACGAGCTCGACCTCGCGCGGCTGACCCGGTTCTCGCTCGGCACGCTGACTCCGGAAGAGAAGAAGGAGGTGGAGACGCTGTGAGCCAGCCGACCATCACCCTCTTCGAGTTCATGCCCTACGGGGCGCCGGAGCTGAAGGAGGTCTCCCGCAAGTACATGACGCGGGCGACGATCATCGCCGCGCTGGCCTGGGCGTCGGTGTTCTTCCTCTCGCTCGGGACCAGCGAGCTGCTGAAGCGGCAGCCCAAGGAGACCAGCGTGATCGTGGTCCCGTACCGCGAGTTGGCCGCGCCCCCGCCGCTCACGCAGAACGAGCCGCCGCCGCAGGTGGCCATCGCGACACCCGTGGCGCCGCCCACCGTGGGCGTCGCGGTACCCGTGCCGGATGCCGAGGCCCCGCCCGAGCAGACCATCGCGAGCCAGGAAGACATCGCGATGGCGACGCCGGGGGTCGCCACCGGCTCGGGAGACAACATCGTGGTCGCGCCGCCTTCCGACGACGACCTGCCCCAGCTGGGGCAGTACGTCTACGTCGAGGAGCTTCCGGAAGCCATCACGAAGGTCCCGCCGGAGTACCCGGACATCGCCCGGCAGGCGAACGTGGACGGCACCGTCCTGATGCAGGTGCTGGTCGGCAAGGACGGCAAGGTCAAGGACGCGAAGGTGATGAAGTCGGTCGCCATGCTCGACGCCGCGGCGCTCACCGCGGTCCGCCAGTGGATCTTCAAGCCGGCGCTCTCGAACAACAAGCCGGTGGCGGTGTGGGTGGCGGTTCCGATGAAGTTCACCCTGAACTGACGCGGCTCCGGGGCCGGGGCGACCCGGCCTGTCGAGGCCGCACGCCGCGCCGGGGGAGCGATCCTCCGCGCCCGTGGCGCGAAGTTGACTCGCGACGAGCGGGGTCCATAGGCTCCGCTCGTTTGCGTTGGGTCCCCCTGCCCCCGGGAGCAGCCATGAACCTCGCCGCAGAAACGCCCCCTCCAGTCTCCGAACCTCCCCGGTCCCTTTCGCTCCTCGGTCGCGCCGTGGCGGTCTTCGCCCGGCCCGCGGAGGCGTGGGAGGGGCTCGAGTCGAGGTCCCAGTGGTGGTTTCCGGTCCTGCTGTTCCTCGGCCTCATGGCCGTCGGAGTGCTGGCGGTCCACGACCGGGCCATCGTTCCGACCATGCTCGAGACCTTCGACCGGCAGGTGGCGGACGGCCAGATGGGGGCGGAGCAGGCGGCGGCGGCCGAACGGTTCATGACCGGCACGCTGGGTCGCACGCTGGTGGCGGCCCAGCAGACCGTCGTGATCTTCCTCGCCTTCCTGGTTTCGGCGGGAGCACTCGCGTTCGCGGTGGGGTTCCTGCTGGGTGGGAAGCTCCGGTTCCGCCTCGCGCTCGAGGTCACGGGGTGGAGCGCGCTGGTGACTCTGCCGGGCCAGATGCTCTTTTTCGTGCTGGCGTGGGTCCGGGAGACCATGCAGGGCGTGCACGTCGGCCTCGGGGCGTTCGTCCCGGAGCCGGAGACCCCCTCGCGGCTGCTCCGGGGGCTCACGGTGTTCCTGGACTTCCTGGGGCCCTTCTCGATCTGGGCGCTGGTGGTCACCATCCTCGGGGCTTCGGCGCTCTCGGGCCTCCCCCGCAAGCGGGTCGCCTGGACCGTCGCTTCCGTGAACGTGGCCCTCTGGCTCTGCTTCGCGGCGCTCGCCGCGCTGTTCTCGCCCGGCGCCTGACCGGCGTGATACGTGTGAAACCTGGTCGTACTCGTTGCGTAGTAGCGGGCACGCCGCCCTCCGGGGCGGCGCGTCACTCGTGGAGGAAGAGGATGAGGATCGAGCTGGCTCGGGTGTTGGCGGGACTGGGGATCGTGTTCGCGATGGCGTCGCCCGCCGGCGCGGAAGTGCTCACCGCCGAACGCGCGGTGGAGATCGCACTTCAGAGGAACGGAAGCGTCGTGCAGGCCCGCGCGGGCGTGCTGGAGGCGCGCGCCGGGCTCTACGGCGCCTATTCGAGGGTCCTGCCCAGCGTCTCGGCGGGGATCTCGCGCGACGGCAGCCGCTCGGAAGGCAACGAGGGCAACCAGCTCTTCGGCACCCTGGTGACGCCCTCCAACCGCACCGACGACGAGCGCTACTCGACCACCCCTTCGGTCTCCGGGTCGTGGTCGGTGCTGGATCTCTCGGGGCTCCAGGCGATGCTGTCGGCCCGCACCGGGCTGAAGGCGTCGCGCCTCCAGCAGCAGAGCACCCGGCAGGACGTGGCCTTCGCCACCCGCCAGCAGTTCTACGAGGTGGTGCGCGCCCTGCGGCTGGCGGACGTGGCCTCGAGCGCGCTCCGGCTCGCGCGCGACGACGAGCGGAGGGTCCGCGCGCTCTTCGAGGTCGGCTCGGTCTCCCGCAGCGACCTGCTCAAGGCCCAGGTGCGCGCGTCGCAGAGCCAGCTGGACTCCCTGCGCGCCTCGCAGGCCGTGACCAACCAGCGCATCTCCCTGTCGCAGATTCTCGGCATCCGCGAGCAGGACATGGGTGAGGTGGACACCACGCTCGCGGCCCGAGTCCTCGAGGTGGACGAGGCGGCCCTGCTCGCCGAGGCGGCCTCCGCCCGTCCCGACCTCAAGGCGGCCGACGCGGAGCGGCGCGCCGCGCGCGCCTCGCTGCGCGCCGCCAACCTGTCCCGGCTTCCCGCCCTGACGGTGCGCGGCAGCATGACCTTCGACGCGAAGAGCTCGTTCAGCCAGAAGACCTACGGCACGTTCGGCGAGTACATCACCTACGACAGCGTCGCCACGGCGCCGGGCCGGGTCATTCCCGTGCAGATCCTCAACGGAACGGTGACGGATCCGGTGAGCTCCGGCCGCAACGGCAGCGACCGTTCGTGGAGCGCCTCGATCGCGCTGACCCTGCCGATCTTCACGGGCATGGCGACCGAATCCCGCATCGCCACCGCGCAGGCGCGCGTGCAGCGGGCCGACGAGGCCCGGGACGCCCTGTGGCGCAACCTCGACGCGCAGGTCCACCAGGCCGTGCTGCTCTACCGGCAGGCGGTGGCGCAGGACGAGGTGTCGCGCCAGGCGGTGGGCTCGGCCGAAGAGAACCTGAAACTCACCCAGCAGAAATACAACGTGGGATCGGCGACGATCCTGGACCTGATCGACGCGCAGGTCCAGCTGCAGCGCGCGCAGAGCGACGCGGTGTCCGCGCTGGCGGGCATCCGGGTCGCGGAGGCCCAGCTGGACCGGGTCCGCGGCCGCAGCGAATAGGCGCGAACGGAAGGACGGCGCACCCATGAAGAACAAGAAAGTCCTGTGGATCGGCCTGGCCGCGGTCGTCCTGGTGGCGTTGATCGCGCTCCAGGCGGTTTCGCGATCCCGGGGCCGGGTGGAATCGGTGCAGATGGCGCGCGTGCGCGTGGAGGACGTCACCGCCCGGGTCCGGGCCCCGGGCAAGATCGAGCCGCGCACGCAGGTCAAGATCAGCGCCGACATTCCGGGCAAGGTGGTTCGTCTCCTCGTGAAGGAAGGCGACCAGGTCCGGAAGGGCGACCTGATGCTGCAGCTCGACGACACGCAGTACCGCGCGAGCTACAACCAGGCCCGCGCGGCACTGGCCTCGGCGCAGGCGCGCCAGCGGGACGCCCAATCCACCATGCGGGTGGCCGACGCCAACTACAGCCGCCAGCGGGCGCTCTTCGAGCAGCGGCTCCTGTCGCAGGCCGAGTGGGACCAGGCCACCAGCAACTACGAGTCGGCCCGCGTCGCGATCGCCACGGCGGGCGAGGACGTGGCGCGCGCCTCGGCCGCGCTGGACGCGGCGCAGGACAACCTCGGGAAGTGCCGCTTCGTGGCCCCGTTCGACGGCGTGGTGAGCGCCCTCAACGTCGAGCAGGGCGAGATCGTGATCACGGGCACCATGAACAACCCGGGGACCCAGATCCTGATTGTCTCGGACCTGTCGCGCATGGTGGTGAAGGCCGACGTGGACGAGACCGACGTGGTGGACATGCGCCTCGGCCAGAAGGCGAAGATCTCGGTGGACGCCATCCCCGACACCACCTTTCCCGGCCGCGTGACGGAGATCGGGAACACGGCCAAGCGCTCGCTCACCTCGGCGGTGGAGGGTCAGACCAACTTCGAGGTCGAGGTGGTGTTCGACACGAACGTGCCCCAGGTCCGCCCCGGCATGACCGCGGACGTCGAGATCGAAACCGCCACCCACGAAAGGACGCGGGCCATCCCGATCCAGGCGGTGGTGGTGCGGACCCAGGACGAGCTGGACCGCGCGGCCCGCAAGGGCAAGGAGCGGCGCGGGCGCGGGAGCGCGACCGCGTCCTCGGCCGACGCCGACACGGCCGGCCGCCGCTCGAAGGAGATCACCGGGGTGTTCGTCGTGAAGGACGGCGTGGCGACCTTCGTTCCGGTCAAGACCGGCATCGCGAGCGAGACCATGATCGAGGTGATGGGCGAGGTGAAGGAGGGCGAGCAGGTCGTCTCCGGACCCTACAAGGCGCTGCGCGAGCTGAAGCCGGGGGCCAAGGTGAAGCCCGAGGCCTCGGGTGCGCGCGGCGGGCGCCGCTAGGCGACGCGATGCTCATCCAGTTCCGCGACCTGGTCCGCACGTACGAGGTGGGAGAGGAGAAGGTGCACGCGCTGGACGGCGTGAGCCTCGACATCGAACCCAACGAGTACGTGGCGATCATGGGGCCCTCCGGGTCGGGCAAGTCAACCCTCATGAACATCCTCGGCTGCCTCGACACGCCCACCAGCGGCTCCTACCGGCTCAAGGGCCAGGAGATCGGCAAGCTCGGTGACGACGAGCTGGCGCGCATCCGAAACCAGGAGATCGGTTTCGTGTTCCAGACCTTCAACCTGCTGGCGCGGGCCGACGCCCTGCACAACGTCGAGCTGCCGCTCGTCTACGCCGGGCTGCGGCACGAGGAACGCCGGCGGCGCGCGATCGAGGCGCTCGAGACGGTGGGGCTCGGCGACCGCATGAAGCACCGGCCCAACGAGCTCTCGGGCGGACAGCGCCAGCGCGTCGCCATCGCCCGCGCGCTCGTCAACCGGCCGAGCATCATCCTCGCCGACGAACCGACCGGGAACCTCGACACGGCCACCGGCGAGGAGATCATGGCGGCCTTCGAGCGCATCTGGCGCGGGGGCAACACGGTGATCCTCGTGACGCACGAGGCCGACATCGCGGCGCACGCCCGCCGGGTGGTGCGCATGCGCGACGGCAAGATCGAGAGCGACGTGCGCCAGGAAAGCTCCCGGGCGCACGCATGAACCTCCGGGAGAGCATCGGCATCGCCCTCGGGGCGATCCGGGCGAACAAGCTCCGCTCGTTCCTGACGCTGCTGGGCACCATCATCGGCGTCGCGTCGGTGATCGCCGTCATCTCCTTCGTGGAGGGGATGAACCGCTTCGTTTCCGACAAGCTCCTCAACGCGGGCGCCAACGTCTTCCTCGTGGACCGCGAAGGCCTGGTCACCAGCCAGGAGGCGTGGGAGGAGGCGATGCGGCGCCCCATCGTCACGCTGGAGGACGCCGACGCCCTGCGCCGGGGCGTTCGCCACGCGTCGCTGGTCGTGGCGCAGCTCGGCACGCGGCTGCCGGTTTCGTACCGGAACCGGGACCTGCGCGCGGTGGACATCCGGGGGCGTGGCGCGGGCTACGACCTCGTGGACGACCTGGCGATCGAGCAGGGGCGGCACCTGGGCGAGCTCGACGATTCGCGGCGGCAGATGGTGTGCGTGATCGGTCCCGAGGTGGTCGAGGAGCTCTTCCCCGGCATGGACCCGATCGGGAAGCCGCTCCGCATCGGCGCGTACCGCTTCGAGGTGGTCGGCGTCACGAAGGCGAAGGGCAAGGTCTTCGGCCAGAGCCAGGACCGCTTCGCGACCATCCCGGTGCGCACCTTCCAGAAGCTCATGGCGGAGCGGGGCTCGGTGAGCATTTCCGTCAAGAGCGTGGACCAGGCGTCGCTGCCGCTCGCCCAGCAGGAGGCGCGCAACATCCTCCGGGGACGCCGGAACCTGCGTCCGGGGCAGCCCGACAACTTCGGCATCACCGCCTCGGAGGCCTACCTGGACCTCTACCGGAACCTCACGGGCGGGATTTACGTCGTGACGATCGGCGTCGCCGCGATCTCCCTGTTCGTGGGAGGGATCGTGATCATGAACATCATGCTGGTGTCGGTGACGGAACGGACCCGTGAGATCGGGATCCGCAAGGCGCTCGGCGCCCGCCGGCGCGACATCCTCACCCAGTTCCTGGTCGAAGCCACCACGCTGTCGCTGGCGGGAGGCGGCATCGGGATTTTGCTGGGCATCGGGCTGGCCCTGCTGGTGGGGGCCGTCTCACCCCTGCCGGCGGCCGTGAACCTGCCGTCCATCCTGCTCGGGATCGTGATGTCGAGCCTCGTCGGCATCTTCTTCGGCTCCTATCCGGCTTCGCGCGCCGCACGGCTCGACCCCATCGAGTCGCTCCGCTACGAGTAACCGATGACCTTCGACCTCCTGCGCGAGACGTTCCGCATGGCCCGGCAGGCGCTGGTGGCCAACCGGATGCGCACGTTCCTCGCCCTGCTCGGAATCGTGATCGGCGTGGGCACGGTGATCGGGATGGTCGCGCTCATCAACGGGTTCCAGCGCTCCTTCCAGAAGCAGATCCAGACCATCGGCACCAACACCATCTACATCCGCCGCATCCGCCCCGGCGTCAACTTCTCGGGGGGGATTCCGGACAGCCTGCGGCAGCGCCGCGCGTTCACGATGGCGGACGCGGAGGCGATCCTCGAGCGCTGCCCCGCCGTGCGCTCGATCGCCCCGTTCAAGTTTCCTTTCGCGGACCTGAAGCTGTCCTACCGCGGCAAGAGCACCCGGATCACGTTCGTGTTCGGCACCGACGACAACTACCTGATCGTGCACGGGCAGAACCTCGAGCGCGGCCGGTTCTTCACGGCCGAGGAGGTGCGGCGTCGCGCCAACGTCGTGGTGCTCGGCAAGGACACCCGGGAATCGCTGTTCGGCGACGCGAGCGGGCTGGGCCGCACCGTGCACATCGGGACGGTGCCGTTCACGGTGATCGGGGAGTTCGAGAAGAAGGGCCGCATGCTCGGCAACAATTTCGACGAGGTGGCGGTCGTGCCGTACTCGCTGATGGACAAGTACTACGGCGCCCCGCCGGACGCGCCCCCGTGGTTCCCGAAGCGCGGCGAGCTGTTCCTCGACGCGACTCCGGTCACGCCGGAACTCAGCGAAGAGGCCCAGCGCCAGATCGCGGGCGTGCTGCGCGTGCGCCGGAACCTCCCGAGCAACAAGCTCAACGACTTCGCGATCTTTACCGACGACGCGTTCCTGTCGCTCTACCAGACGGTGACCGGGGGCATCGTGGCGCTCATGACGCTGATCTCCTCGATCTCGCTGCTGGTGGGCGGGATCGGCGTGATGAACATCATGCTGGTCGCCGTGACCGAGCGCACCCGCGAGATCGGGGTGCGCAAGGCGCTGGGCGCGCCGCGCAAGGCGATCCTCACGCAGTTCCTGGTCGAGGCCGTGATGCTGACCTCGGCCGGCGGGCTCGCCGGCGTGCTGCTGGGCTCGGGAATCTCGTGGCTGGTGCGGACCGCCAGTCCGCTTCCCACCTACGTGTCGGCCTGGTCGGTGATCCTCGGCCTCGCGTTCTCGGCCGTGGTGGGCGTGTTCTTCGGGATCTATCCCGCCATGCGCGCGTCGCGCCTCGATCCGGTGGACTCGCTGCGCTACGAATAGCCGCGGCCCGGTTTCTCCCGGAGTCGCGGCTGCTATAGTGCGGTGCCCATGACGCCCCGTTCCGCCATCGCGCCGCCCGAGAGCGAGCGCCCCGCCGCCTCCGGGCTCACCGACATCGTCATCCGGGGCGCCCGCGAGCACAATCTCCGCAACCTGACGCTGCGCCTGCCCCGCCAGAGCCTGATCGTGGTCACCGGCGTCTCGGGCTCCGGGAAGTCGTCGCTGGCTTTCGACACGCTCTACGCGGAAGGCCAGCGGCGCTACGTGGAGTCGCTCTCGGCCTACGCCCGGCAGTTCCTCGGGCAGATGGAGAAGCCCGACGTGGACGCGATCGAGGGCCTCTCGCCCGCGATCGCCATCGAGCAGCGGGGCGTCGGCTCCAACCCGCGCTCCACCGTCGCCACGGTCACCGAGATCTACGACTACCTGCGCCTGCTCTTCACGCGCCTGGGCGAGCAGCACTGCCCGAAATGCGGCACCGCGATGGGGCGGCGCACCCCGGGCGAGATCGTGGACGCGGTGCTCGAACGCTGCGACCAGCGGCGCGTGGCGCTGCTGGCTCCGGTGGTGCGCGGCCGCAAGGGCGAATACCGGAAGGAGCTCGAGGGGATCCGCCGGCAGGGCTTCGTGAGGGTTCGGGTGGACGGCGCGTGGGTGGAACTGGACGAAATCCCGGCGCTGGCGCGCCACCGGCGCCACGACATCGAGGTGGTGGTGGACCGCGTCACGGTCTCGGAAACCGCGCGTGCCCGCGTCGCCGAGGCGGTCGAGGCGGCCCTGCGGCTCGGCGAGGGCCTGCTGCTGGTGGCGTCGGAGGGCCGTGAGGACCTGGTGTTCAGCGCGGGCGCGGCGTGCGCGACGTGCGGCACCAGCGTGCCGGTGCTCGAGCCCAAGAGCTTCTCCTTCAATTCACCCTACGGAGCCTGCGCCGAGTGCGGGGGCCTCGGGACGCAGAACCGGGTGGAGCCGGACCGGCTGGTCCCCGATCCCTCGAAGAGCCTCGCGGACGGCGCGATTCCCTCGTGGGGCGACGCCGGCGGCACGTGGGTGGGCGGCACGTTCCGGGCGCTCGCCAGGCAGTACGATTTCTCGCTCCGGTCGCCGTGGCGGGACCTGCCCGCGAAGGTGCGCAAGCTGGTGCTGCACGGCAGCGGGGGCGAGGAACTGAGGTTCGAGTACCGGACGAAGAAGGGATCCTCCTTCGTCCAGAAGTCCGCGTTCGAGGGCGTGATCCCGAACCTCGAGCGGCGGTTCCGCTCCACGTCGAGCGAGAGCGTGCGGCGGGGGATCGCGGCGCTGATGGAGCCGAGGCCCTGTCCCGCCTGCTCCGGCGAGCGCCTGCGGCCCGAGTCGCGCGCGGTGCGGCTCGGGGGCCGCGGCATCGCGGGATGGACGGCGCTGCCGGTGGCCGAGGCGCGCGCGGCCGTCGCGCGGCTCGCCTTCGAAGGGCCGCGGGCGACCATCGCCGAGCCGATCCTGCGCGAGATCGCGAGCCGGCTCGGGTTCCTCGAGGACGTCGGGCTCGGCTACCTAACGCTCGACCGCTCGGCGGGCTCGCTGGCGGGCGGCGAGGCGCAGCGCATCCGCCTCGCCACCCAGATCGGGTCCCAGCTCACCGGCGTGCTGTACATCCTCGACGAGCCCTCGATCGGTCTGCACGCGCGCGACACGCGCAAGCTGCTCGACACGCTGCTGCGGCTCCGCGACCTCGGGAACACCGTGGTGGTGGTGGAGCACGACCGGGAGACCATGGAGTGCGCCGATTGGGTCGTGGACCTGGGGCCGGGCGCGGGCCGTCACGGGGGCCAGCTGGTGGCGGCCGGGACGCTGGCCGAGGTCCGGGCCCGCGCCGATTCGCTCACCGGGGCGTACCTCGCGGGCCGGCGCGCCATCCCGGCCCGGCCCGAGCGGCGCGCCGGCAGCGGCCGGCGGCTCGAGGTGCTGGGGGCACGGGCCCACAACCTGAAGGACGTGGACGCGGCCTTCCCGCTCGGCTGCCTCGTCTGCGTCACCGGCGTCTCGGGTTCCGGGAAGAGCACGCTGGTGAACGACATCCTGCGCGCGGGCCTCGAGCGGCACTTCGGGCTGGTGGGAGCTGCCCCGGCCGAGCACCGGGCGATCCGCGGCGCCGAGCACCTCGACAAGGTGGTGGCGATCGACCAGAGCCCGATCGGGCGGACGCCGCGGTCGAACCCGGCCACCTACACCGGATCCTTCACCCTGATCCGCGACCTGTTCGCGCAGCTCCCCGAGGCGAAGGTGCGGGGCTACCGGCCGGGGCGCTTCTCCTTCAACGTGAAG
Source organism: uncultured bacterium (assembly GCA_964542745.1). Taxonomy (GTDB): domain Bacteria; phylum Eisenbacteria; class RBG-16-71-46; order RBG-16-71-46; family RBG-16-71-46; genus DATKAB01. The sequence continues at coordinate 9,890 of CAZIVR010000044.1, read as the reverse complement.
GGCGGCCGCTGCGAGGCGTGCGAGGGCGACGGGCTGAAGCGCGTGGAGATGCACTTCCTGCCCGACGTGTACGTGCGCTGCGACGTCTGCCACGGCCGGCGCTACAACCGGGAGACGCTGGAGGTGATGTGGAACGGCCGGTCGATCGCCGACGTCCTCGACCTCACGGTGGAGGAGGCGATCGAATTCCTGGGCGCGATTCCGGCCCTGCGCCGCAAGCTCGAGACCCTGCGGGACGTCGGCCTCGGTTACCTGCACCTCGGCCAGGCGGCCACCACGCTGTCGGGGGGCGAGGCCCAGCGGGTCAAGCTCGCCACCGAGCTGTCGCGTGTGGCGACCGGCCGCACGCTGTACATTCTCGACGAGCCCACCACCGGGCTGCACTTCGAGGACGTGCGGGTGCTGCTCGAGGTGCTGCAGGCGCTGGTGGACCGGGGCAACACGGTGGTGGTCATCGAGCACCACCTCGACGTGATCCGCAGCGCCGACTGGCTGGTGGATCTCGGTCCGGAAGGCGGGCACCGGGGCGGGTCGGTGGTGGCGGCCGGCACGCCGGAAGACGTGGCACGAACCGCCGGCTCCCACACCGGGGCCGCATTGCGCGAGGGACAACGTCCATGAGCAGCGTCACCCCGGCCCAGGCGCCGGAACCCCGAACGTCCGCTTCGCGGCGGGCCGCCACCATGCGGGCCGTGGTGAAGGGCGCGGCCGGACCCGGCGTGGAGATCCGCGAAGTGCCCGTGCCCGCGGCGGGGCCGGGCGAGATCCTGCTGCGCGTGCTGCGCGCCGGGGTGTGCGGCACCGATTTGCACATCTGGGAGTGGGACGCTTGGGCCTCGGGCCGCATGAAGCCCCCGGTGACCATCGGGCACGAGTTCGTGGGCGAGGTCGTGGAGCTGGGCGCGGGGGTTTCGGAGCTGCGGGTCGGCGACCGCGTCTCGTGCGAGAGCCACATCGTGTGCGGCCACTGCATCGCCTGCCGCACCGGCAACGCGCACGTCTGCGAGAACACGCGGATCCTCGGGGTGGACGTGAACGGCGGGTGGGCCGAGTACGTCGCGGTTCCCGCCACCAACGCGTGGCGCGCCCCGTCCAACGTGCCCCTCGAGGTGCAGGGCGTGATGGAGCCCCTCGGGAACGCGGTGCACACCGCCTACGCGGGGGATCTCTCGGCGTGCCGGATCGCGGTGACCGGCTGCGGTCCGATCGGCCTCTTCGCGATCGGGGTGGCGCGGGCGGCGGGAGCCGCCCAGGTGATCGCGACCGACGTCTCCCCGTACCGGCTGGAGCTGGCGCGGGCGATGAAGGCGGACGCGGTGTTGGATCCTTCGCGCGAGAACTTCGCGGAGCGGGTGCGCGAGCTGACCGAGGGCCGGATGCTGGACGGGGTTCTCGAGATGTCGGGCCACCCCACCGCGATCCGCGACGGCCTCGCCGCGCTCCGCATGGGCGGCCGGCTCTCGATGCTGGGACTGCCGCGCGAGCGCTTCGAGCTCGACTGGAACCGGCTGGTGATCTTCAAGGGCGTCACGATCCACGGCATCATCGGGCGGCGCATGTACGAGACCTGGTACCAGATGGACGGCCTGCTGCGCTCGGGCCGGCTCGACCTGCGGCCGGCCATCACGCACGTCATGCCCATGGAGCAGGTGGACGACGCGATCGGGCTGTTGCGTTCCGGCAAGGCCGGCAAGGTGGTGCTGGTGCCCTGGGGCGCGGAGGACTGAGGCGATGGATCCCGAGCTGAAGGACGCGCTGGCCGCGGAACTGCGTTCCATCCGCGAGGCGGGGCTGTGGAAGGAGGAGCGCGTGCTGGCCTCGGCGCAGGGCGCGGAGGCCACGCTGGCCGACGGGCGCCGGGTGCTGGTGTTCTGCGCCAACAACTACCTGGGTCTCTCGAGCCACCCGCGGGTGATCGAGGCGGCGCACCGGGCGCTCGACAGCCACGGCTACGGACTCTCGTCGGTGCGGTTCATCTGCGGCACCCAGGACCTGCACAAGGCGCTCGAGCGGCGCATCTCGGACTTCCTGGGCACCGAGGACACGCTGCTCTACGCCGCGTGCTTCGACGCCAACGGCGGCGTGTTCGAGCCGCTGCTGGGGGAGGAGGACGCCGTGATCTCGGATGCCCTCAACCACGCCTCCATCATCGACGGCGTCCGGCTGTGCAAGGCGCGGCGCTGGCGCTACGCGACCAACGACATGGCGGACCTCGAGCGCTGCCTCGTGGAGGCCGCGGAGCAGAAGACGCGGCGCCGTCTGGTGGTGACGGACGGCGTGTTCTCGATGGACGGCACGATCGCGAACCTGAAGGCGATCTGCGACCTGGCCGACCGCCACCGGGCGATGGTCATGGTGGACGAGTGCCACGCCATGGGCTTCCTCGGCCGGACCGGCCGCGGCACTCCCGAACATACGGGGACGTCGGGCCGCGTGGACATCGTGACCGGCACGCTGGGGAAGGCGCTGGGGGGGGCGATCGGGGGGTTCACCAGCGGGCGCCGGGAGATCGTGGACCTGCTGCGCCAGCGCTCGCGGCCCTACCTGTTCTCGAACAGCCTCCCGCCCTCCGTGGTCGGAGCCTCGCTCGCGGTGTTCGACCTGCTGGAGTCGGGCACGGAGCTGCGGGACCGGCTCGAGGCCAACACGCGGTTCTTCCGCGAGGCCATGACGCGGGCCGGATTCGACCTCAAGCCCGGCACCCACCCGATCGTGCCGATCATGCTCTACGACGAGCGGCTGGCCCACGAGATGGCGCGGCGGCTGCTCGACGAGGGCGTCTACGTGATCGGCTTCTCCTTCCCGGTGGTCCCGAAGGGCCAGGCGCGGATCCGGGTCCAGCTGTCGGCGGCCCACGATCGCGCCCAGCTCGAGCGCGCGGTCGCCGCGTTCTCGCGAGTGGGCCGCGACCTCGGCGTGCTGGGCGGTGCGGCGACGCCCGGACGCCCGCCGATGGCTTGACCGGGGGCGCGGCCGTCGAATAATTTCGCTCCGCCCTCCGCCTTCCGTCCTGCGACCCCGGGAGCCACGAGTGACCTCCTCCGCCATCCTCAAGCGCACGCCGTTTCACGAGTTCCACGCCGCCGCCGGGGCGAAGCTCGTGGACTTCGCGGGCTTCGAGATGCCGGTGCGCTACACCGGGGACGTGCGCGAGCATCGGTGCGTCCGCGAGGCGGCCGGACTCTTCGACATCTCCCACATGGGCGAGTTCCGGGTGAGCGGCGAGGGTGCGGCCGCCTGGCTCGACCGGATGGTCACCAACGACGTCGCCGGGATGACCGTCGGACAGGCGCTCTACACGCCGCTGTGCCGGCCCGACGGCGGCATCGTGGACGACCTGCTGATCTACCGTTCCGACGATCACTTCATGCTGGTCGTGAACGCCTCGAACGTGGCCAAGGACTTCGCGTGGCTCGCGGGGCAGAAGCCGGCGGGGGTCGCGCTCGAGGACCGCTCCGACGCCACCGCGCTCCTCGCGGTGCAGGGGCCGCGCGCGGCGGCGGTGCTCGAGGGCCACGTGCCCGCCGCCGCCCTCGACCTCGGCTACTACCGGTTCCTGCACGGCAAGCTGTTCGGGGTGGACGCGGTGATCGCGCGCACCGGCTACACCGGGGAGGACGGGTTCGAGCTGTACTTCGACCCGGGCGGCGCGCGCGCGGTCTGGGAAGGATTGCGGCGTGCCGGGGAACCGCACGGGCTCGAGCCCGTGGGGCTCGGGGCCCGGGACACGCTGCGCCTCGAACTCGGCTACATGCTCTACGGGAACGACATCGACGACGCGACGAACCCGCTGGAGGCGGGACTCGGCTGGACGGTGAAGTTCCAGAAGGCGGAGTTCGTGGGACGGGAAGCGCTGGCGAAGATCAAGGCCGAGGGGCTCTCGCGGAAGCTCGTGGGGCTCGAACTCGAGGGGCGGCGCGTGCCGCGCCACGCCATGGCGGTCGAGTCCTCGGGCCGCCCGGTCGGCGTCGTCACCAGCGGAACCTTCAGCCCGAGCCTGGAGCGACCGATCGCGATGGCCTACGTCGCGGCCGAGGTCGCGGCGCTCGGGACGTCGCTGGACGTGGTGGCCGGAGAGGCGCGCCTGCCGGCGCGCGTGGTCCGGAGGCCCTTCTACACCAAGGGCACCAAACGCAGCTGAGCCTCCCGATCCGGCCCCTGGCCGGGATTCGGAGAGCGCGAAGGAGATCGGAGTGGGCTATCCGGAGGACGTGCGTTACACCCGTGAACACGAGTGGGCGCGGCTCGAGGGCGGGGTGCTCACGATCGGGATCACGAGCTACGCCACCGACCAGCTCGGGGACGTGGTGTTCGTGGAGCTGCCCGCGGTGGGGAAGGCGCTGGAAGCGGGCAAGGCGTTCGGCGTCGTCGAGGCGGTCAAGACCGTGAGCGACCTCTACGCGCCGGTGGCGGGCGAGGTCGTGGAGGTCAACGGCGCGCTTTCCGACAACCCGGCCCAGGTGAACCAGGATCCCTTCGGAGAGGGATGGATGATCCGCGTGAAGCCCGGGAATCCCGACGACGTGAAGTCGCTGCTCGACCACCGCCAGTACGCGGAATTCGTGGAGGAGCAGCACGCGTGAGCTTCATCGGGCTGGGAGCGTCCGAAGAGCGGAGCATGCTCGAGGCGATCGGCGTGTCGCGCTTCGAGGACCTGCTGGAGGCCGTGCCGTCGGCGGTGCGCCTGGATCGCCCGCTCTCGGTGCCGGGGCCCCTCTCCGAAATCGAGCTGCGCCGGCGGCTCGGGGGCTGGGCGCGCGAGAACGCCGCGGACCGCGGGATCTCGTTCCTCGGCGGCGGGCTCTACGACCACTTCGTGCCGGCCGCGGTGAACGCGCTGGCCTCGCGCTCCGAGTTCGCCACCGCGTACACACCCTACCAGCCCGAGGTCGCCCAGGGCTCGCTGATCGCGATCTTCGAGTTCCAGAGCATGATCGCCGAGCTCACCGGAATGGACGTGGCGAACGCCTCGCTGTACGACGGCGCGACCGCGGTGGTGGAGGCGGTGCTGCTGGCGCGCACCCACACGTCGCGTCCGCGCGTGGTGGTGGCCGGGGCGGTGCACCCGCACACGCTGCAGGTGCTGCGCTGCACGCTCGACGGCGCCGACCTCACGGTGGTCGGGGACCGCGGCGGCCAGTGCGCGCCCGAGGACCTCGCGGCGGCGCTCTCCGGCGACGTGGCGGCCGTCGTGTACCAGCACCCGAACTTCTTCGGCCTGCTCGAGAGCCCGGCGGCCCTCAACGCCGCGGCCCACCAGCACGGGGCCCTCGCGATCGCGAGCTGCGACCCGATCTCGCTCGCGCTGCTCGAGCCCCCGGGGCGGGCCGGGACCGATCCCTCGCAGTGCGCGGACATCGTGGTGGGCGAGGGGCAGCCGCTCGGCAACCCGCCGAGCTTCGGCGGCCCGCTGCTGGGCCTGTTCGCGTGCCGCTCGAGCCTCGTGCGCCGCATGCCGGGACGCCTGGCGGCGGAGACCGTGGACCGGGACGGGCGCCGCGGCGTCGTGCTGACCCTCCAGACCCGCGAGCAGCACATCCGGCGCGAGAAGGCCACGTCCAACATCTGCACCAACCAGGGCCTGCTCGCGCTGCGCGCCACGATCTACCTGGCGCTCCTCGGGCGCGAGGGACTGCGCGAGGTCGCCGAACTGTGCGTGCGCAAGACCCACCACGCCGCCTCGCTGGCGGTGGCGCGCCCGGGCTACCGGCTGGCCCACGGCGGCGCCTTCTGCCGCGAGTTCGTGCTCGAGTGCCCGGTGCCCGCGGCCGACGTGGTCGCGCTCGGTCTCGAGCGCGGCATCCTCGCCGGCGTGGACCTCGGCCGCTTCCGCCCGGAGTGGTCGCGGTGGCTGCTGGTGGCGGTCACCGAGCAGCGCAGCGCCGAGGAGATCGAGCGCTGGGCGGCGCTGCTCGAGGAAGCGGGGTCGGCGCGATGAACCTCGAGCGCCGGTTCCTGATCGAGCAGGGCGGTCCGGGCCACCGCGGGCCGGAGCTCCCGCCGTGCGACGTTCCGATGCGGCCCCTTTCGGAACTGCTGCCCGGGGCCAACATGCGCCGCGAGCTCGCGCTGCCGCAGGTGAGCGAGCCGGAGGTGGTGCGGCACTTCGTCGAGCTCTCGAGCCTCAACCACCACATCGACAAGGGCCTCTACCCGCTCGGCTCGTGCACCATGAAGCACAACCCGAAGATCAACGACGAGATCGCCTCGCTGCCGGGATTCGCGGGCAGCCACCCGCTCGCGCCCGACGCCGCGAACCAGGGCGCGCTGCGCGTCATCGCGGAACTGGAGGCGGTGCTCGCCGAGATCACCGGGTTCGCGGCGGTGACCTCCCAGCCCGCCGCCGGCGCCCACGGCGAGATGACGGGCCTGATGATGGTGCGCGCGTGGCACCGCTCGCGCGGCGAGGGGGACCGGCGCCGCAAGGTGATCGTTCCCGACTCGGCCCACGGCACCAATCCGGCGAGCGTGAACCTGCTGGGGTGGGAGACGGTGACGGTGCCGAGCCGCGGCGGGCACGTGGACCTCGAAGCGCTGGGCCGCGCCCTCGACGACACCACCGCCGCGATCATGTTCACGATCCCGAACACGCTCGGCCTGTTCGAGCGCAAGGTCACCGAGGTCACACGGCTCGCGCACGCGGCGGGCGCCCAGTGCTACATGGACGGCGCCAACCTGAACGCGCTGGTCGGGCGGGTGCGCCCCGGGGATCTCGGCTTCGACGTCATGCACATCAACGTGCACAAGACCTTCTCCACGCCGCACGGCGGGGGCGGCCCGGGCGCGGGGCCGGTCGCGGTGGCCGCCCACCTCGAGCCGTTCCTCCCGGTGCCGGTGGTGCGTGCGCGCGGGGGCCGGTACGAGCGCGTCGAGGACCGCCCGCAGTCCATCGGCCGGGTCCACTCGTTCCACGGCAACTTCGGGATCCTGGTGCGGGCGCTCACCTACATCCTGTCGCTCGGGCCGGCCGGGCTCGAACGCGTGAGCCGCGGCGCGATCCTGAACGCCAACTACCTGATGCGGCGGCTCGCGGGCACCTACGACCTGCCGCACGACGAGCACTGCATGCACGAATTCGTGCTCTCCGGGCGCAACCTGCGCCGGCACGGCATCAAGACCCTGGACGTGGCCAAGCGGCTGCTCGACTTCGGCGTGCACGCTCCCACCGTCTACTTCCCGCTCATCGTCGAGGAGGCGCTCATGATCGAGCCCACCGAGACCGAGACCAAGGACCGCCTCGACCACTTCGTCGAGGTGATGGAACGGATCGCCCGGGAGGCCGCGGAGGAGCCGCAGACGCTGCTCGACGCCCCGCACCGCGCACCCACGCGCCGCCTCGACGAGGGCCGCGCCGCCCGCGAGTTGAAGCTCACGTGGGCGGGGCCCGCCGGCGGGCGCGCCCCGCGTCCCGCGACCGGAAGCGCGGCGCGCCCGTGAGCGAGGGCCCGGTGGAGCTCCGGTCCGACGCGGGGGAGGCGCTCGAGTGGAGCGTGGATCCGTGGCGGGAGTTCCCGCTGCGCGCCGCGACCGGGATCCTCGCCGCGGCGGCGCTCGGACTGCTCGCGGTGCGCTGGGCTCCGGTTCCGCTCGCGGGATGGGCGCTCGCGCTGGCGCTGCTCGCCCTGCTCGCGCCCGCCTACCTGCCGGTGCGCTGCCGGGTGGACGCCTCGGGCCTCGGGCGCCGGCTGGGCCTGGGCTGGGAGCGCCGCGCCTGGAAGGAGATCCGCCGCGCGCGCCTCACGGCGCAGGGCCTGTACGTGTCGAGCCTGCGCCACGGCGGCCCGCTCGAGCCCTTCCGGGGACTCTTGCTCCCGCTCCCGCGGGCCGCTTCCCCCTCCCTGCAGGCGGCGCTGGCCCGCGCGATCGAGAGCCATGGCGTCTGAGGGCGCGACCCTGACCGCCGACGAGACGCGCGTGCTCGAGCGGCTGGCCGAGCGCGTGGTCGAGCTGCGGCTCGAGCTCCCGGCGCTCCTCACGCTCGAGACCGCGCGACCGCTGTCGCTGGTGGCGGGCCAGACCATGGTGTTCTTCGAGCCCGTGGTGCAGTCGCTGTTCCGGATCGCGGACTACCGGCTCTACGCGTCGCTGGTGGAGCGCCGCGAGGCGCTCGAGGCCCTGTCGCGGCTGATCGAGGCCCGGGCCGACGACGCCCACGCCCGGCGCCGCGCCGCGCGGAAGGAGCGGGCCGCGCGGCCCGCCCCGCGGGCCTAGCCCGGCGATGGAGATCCGCCCCCAGGACATCCGCTCGATCCTCGCGACCGACTGCGGCTCGACCACGACCAAGGCGATCCTCATCGAGCGGGGCGAGGACGGCTACCGGCTGGTGGTGCGCGGCGAGGCGCCGACCACGGTGGAGGCGCCCTTCGAGGACGTGACGCGCGGCGTGCTCAACGCGGTGCGCGAGGTCGAGGAGCTGGCCGGACGGCGGATCCTCGACGGCGAGCGCATCGTGTCGCCGCGCGAGGGCGAGGTCGGCGTGGATCTCTACGTGTCCACGTCGAGCGCCGGGGGCGGCCTCCAGATGATGGTCTCGGGGCTGGTGCTCCAGATGACCGGCGAGAGCGCGCAGCGCGCGGCGCTCGGGGCGGGCGCGATCGTGATGGACGTGATCGCGCTCAACGACGGCCGCCGCCCCCACGAGAAGATCCGGAGGCTGCGCCAGCTGCGGCCCGACATGATCCTGCTCTCGGGAGGAACCGATTCGGGCGACGTGAAACGGGTCGCGGAGATGGCGGAGATCCTGGTGGCGGCCGATCCGCGCGCCCGCCTCGGCGCCGGCTACGAGTTGCCCGTCATCTACGCCGGGAACAAGGACGCGGCGGGAATCGTGCGCGACCTGCTCGAGAAGCGGGTGGCGCTCTCGGTCGTCCCGAACCTCCGGCCGACGCTCGAGCACGAGAATCTCGGGCCGGCCCGCGACGCGATCCACGAGCTCTTCATGGAGCACGTGATGGCGCACGCCCCGGGCTACAAGAAGCTCATGACCTGGAGCCCGGTGCCGATCATGCCGACGCCCGGGGCCGTCGGGATCATCATCGAGAAGGTGGCGAAGCGCGACGCGATCTCGGTGGTCGGCGTGGACATCGGCGGGGCCACGACCGACGTGTTCTCGGTGTTCCAGGGCGTCTTCAACCGCACCGTGTCGGCCAACCTCGGCATGAGCTACTCGGTCTCCAACGTGATGGCCGAGGCCGGCATCGAGAACATCCTGCGCTGGGTGCCCTTCGCCGTGGACGAAGTGGAACTGCGCAACCGGATCAAGAACAAGATGATCCGCCCGACCACCATCCCGCAGACCCTCGAGGACCTGGTGATCGAGCAGGCGATCTCGCGCGAGGCCCTGCGCCTCGCCTTCGAGCAGCACCGGGCGCTCGCGGTGGGGCTGAAGGGCGTGCAGACCGCCCGCACGATCTCGGACGTCATGCACCAGTCGGAGAGCGGGTCCACGCTGGTGAACCTTCAGGACCTCGGGCTGCTGGTGGGCTCGGGCGGCGTGCTGTCGCACGCCCCGCGGCGGGTCCAGAGCGCGCTGATGATGATCGACGCGTTCCTGCCGGAGGGGCTCACGCACCTGGCGGTGGACAGCATCTTCATGGCCCCGCAGCTGGGCGTGCTCTCGAGCGTCCACGAGGAGGCGGCCACCCAGGTGTTCGAACGCGACTGCCTGGTGCGGCTCGGCGCGGTGCTGGCCCCGGTCGGCACCGGCAAGCCCGGCCAGCCGTGCGTCACGGTGGAACTCAGCGCCCCCGGCCTCCCGGCGGAGACGGTGCGGGTGCCGTTCGGCGAAATCGCGCTGCTGCCGCTCCCCGCTTCGGGGACGGCGCGCCTCACCGCGGCCCCGGAGCGCGGCTTCGACCTCGGCCTCGGCAAGGGCCGTCCGCTCTCGGCCG
>CAZIVR010000043.1:0-27824 GCA_964542745.1 uncultured bacterium | reverse complement strand
GAACACCTCCAGGAACGGGGCACGCTGCCGGTCGTCGTACCACAGGAAGTAGGCGCCCCCGGCGCCATCGGGAACTGCGTGCGGCAGCCCGGTGGTGGAGGGCCCCATCGAGATTGCGAGACCACTGGCGCTCCAGCCCGGGGCGAGCGTGCCGTCCGAGAGCAGCCGGGAGGCGTAGATGTCGTACCTGTTGCTCGCGTAGTCGCGGCCGTCATTCCACACGACGTAGGTGCCCCCCGAGCCGTCGGGGGCCATCCTGCCGGAACCCGACACTCCCGGGGCGATGAGCCTTACTCCCAGCGCGGGCCAGCCCGGGGCGGGAGTGCCTTCCGATCCCACCCGCTGGACCATCATATTCCGGCCGGCGGCGAGATCCGGCGGCTGGAAATCGCGATACCACAGGACCAGTGCGTGCCCGTGGCCGTCGGGCTTGAGATCTTGGATCTGCTCGGACTCCGTGCTCGAGGCGATCGGGAGCCCCGCGACCGGCCAGCCCGGCGGGATCACGCCGGCGGCGGTCACGCGCTGGAGGTAGACGTCGTCCGAGTTGGTGCCGCGGCGCCAGGCGACGTAGGCGCCCCCGGCACCATCCGCGACGATGCGATTGATGTTGCCGCTGATGCCTCCGCTCAACGAGACCCCGTTCGGGATCCACTGGGAGTGAACCGGCGCAGCCAGCACCGCGAGGGTGAGCGCAATGGCGGAACCCATCACTGGGGGGCGACGCATGAAGAGCAATCAGGAGAGGCCGCCCGATCCGGGGCGGCGGGGGCGTACCCAGGGCAGGTCCCCGGCGCGAGAAAGAGCTTGCCATGCAGGGGGGGGGTAGGGCTAGCCTCAATTCATCCCGCAGGGCCGCCCCGATACCGCACCCTGGCCCTCCTTCCCGAGACGGCTCCGGCGATGGTCACGCACCACCGCTTCCTTCCGCCGTGGAGGCCGCCATGTCCCGAGCTTACCCGTGTCGTCCGGCTCCGGTTCTTTCGCTCCTCCTCCCGCTGGTCGTTCGCTCCCTGCTCGCCAGCGTCGTATCGCTCGCGTGGCCGCCGCTACCGCTCCATGCGGGTGGACCCGGCACATGGTCCTCCGGGCCGGCGATGGGTGGCGGCAATTACCCCGGCGACAAGAAGTACGCCGCGCACATGATCCTCCAGCCCGGCGACGGCAGTCCGGACCACTCGCGCATCCTGTGGTTCCGCAGCGAAGAGGTCACCAACACCACCACGGGGCAGCGCGAGTTCCTGGGTGGCCAGTGGGGCTGGAAGCCGGGGCACGAGACCTGCGGGAGCTTCCCCGCGTCGCCTTACCTGGAGTCGCGCACGGTGCCGGTCTCGGGGCTCGACCTGTTCTGCGCGGGGCACGCGCTGATCGGCCGGGAGATCGCGGTGGTGGGCGGGACCAGCGCGGTGACGGGCTTCTACGGGGAGAACCAGTCGCGGATCCTGTCGGCGCCGGCGGGAACGGCGGCGAGCACGTGGAGCGACCCGGGGAACATGAGCCTGTGGCGCTGGTACCCGACGGCGATCCCGCTGCGCGACGGGCGGATCCTCGCACTGAGCGGGAACCGGCACTTCGCCACGGTGATGTTCGGCGGGCGGAGGAATGGGAACGCGCCGGCGAGCCCGAGCGGCCACTTCGTACGGCGCCAGCAACCGGTGCCCGAGGGCACCTGGGATCCGGAGATCTTCCCGCTGACCAGCACGGGATCACCGCCCAAATGGCCCACGCCCCGCCACGGGCACACCATGCTCAACATGCGGGCGGGAACCCGGCTCAACAGCGACCTGATGTTCGGCGGACGTGACTCGGCGGACAACGCGCTCGACGACCTGTGGCGGTTGTTCCGGCATTCCGCGCACGAGAAGGCGGAGCCGACGCTGGTGTGGAGCGAGATGATCCCGAGTGGCGGTCCGCCCGCACCGCGCAGCCACCACGTGGCGATCCGCACCACCGACACGCTGCGCCGGATGGTCGTCTTCGGCGGGCTGGACGAGTTCTCTCAGCCGCGAAGCGACGTCTGGCGGCTCGCCAACACCGGGCCCACGTCCTGGGAGTGGCTCGAGATGAAGATCGCGAACCCGCTCCCGGCCCGGTTCGGCCACGCGGCGTTCTACGACGAGACGGTTGTGGGAGGCGTGACGCGCCGTCGCATGATCGCCTTCGGGGGCGCCGCGGACCCCGGCAACCCGCAGGACCTCCGGGTCTGGGAACTGCGCTTTCACGCGACTGACCCGGACTCCGCCACCTGGCACGAGATGTCCGTGACCCCGGGCTCCAATCCCCCCGGGCCCCGGCTCGGCCATTCGCTCTCGGCGCGCCAGGTCGGAGACTCCTACCAGCCCTACACCGCGGACCACCCGGCGCTGCTGTTCGGGGGCAGGCTCGGCTCGTCCGTCTACTCGGACTCGCTGTGGGCGCTCATGATCCTCGCCGACGGCGGGGCGCGCTGGGAGTTGCTCGATCCCGGCACGTCGGCCTCGGCTCCGGGCGAGCGGGCCTGGCACAGCGCAGTTTTCGACCTGGACCACGAGCAGGCGACCGGCGGGCGGCTCCACGTGTACGGGGGCGAGAACGCGTCCGGGCCGGTGGACTCCTACGCCTACGCCATCGATCCGTTCGCCTCGGGCACGATCGCCTGGCAGCGCTGGGAGGATCGCGGGTTCACGCTCTCCGGCCACACCGCCTACGTGGCCCACGAGCAGGAGTCGGCGCGCCAGGCCGAGGTGTTCGACCCCAACGCCACCGGCAACAAGTGGGCGATGCACGGCGACGCCACGCTGCTGCAGAAATACTACCCACCCTCATTCCTGGTGCCGGGTGGCGGGAACGGCAAGAGCCGGGTGGTGAGCCTCAACACCGACACGCTGTTCACCTACTCGCTGGACGTGCCGGCGTCCGGCGCGGCGGGGCCCTGGCACCGGCTCGTCAATGGGGCGCTCCCGTTCCGGGCGGCAACCGGGGTGCAGTTCCGGCCGGGCCGCCTGATGATCGCGGGCGGCTATGCGGCGGTCCAGAGCGGCACGGCACCGGCGACCGGCGCCACCGCCACGCTCAACGCTGCGAGCATGGACAGCGCCTGGCAGTCGAGCAGCGCGATGGCGGCGCGCACCCACCACAACCTGGTGCTGCTGCCAACCGGGCAGGTGCTGGCGGTGGGCGGGAACGACCATCCGGATCACGCCTACCAGAACCCGGTCAAGCGCCCGCAGCTGTGGTCGCCGAACGCGAACGGGGTCGGCGGCACCTGGACCCCGGCGAGCGGCGGCGACGCGCTGGCCGAAGAGCCCCACGCCCGGGGCGATCACGGCACCGCGATCCTGCTCCCCGACGGCCGGGTGCTGAGTGCGGGGGGCGAGACCCCGAACGACAAGTACGTGCCCGACCTCTACTGCCCGCCCTACCTGTTCAAGAACGGAACCCAGACGCTCGCCGACCGCCCCGCGATCACCGGGGCTTCGGCGGCGGTGCCGTGGAAGTCGGCATTCACGGTGTGCGTCACCGACACCGCGAAGATCCGCAGCGCCTGCCTGATCGCCCCGGCGGCCACCACCCACTCGGTGGACATGAACCAGCGCTTCGTGCCGCTCACGATCCTCGCGGCCAAAGCCAACCCGCCGAGGATCGTGCTCAGCACGCCGGCCTCGCCCGACTCGGCCCCGCCCGGCTACTACATGCTGTTCGTGCTCGGCTCGGCCGACGGCGACAGCGTGCCCTCGGTGGCGCGCTGGGTCGAGGTGAACGGCGCGACCTCGCCGGCCCCCGACGAGCTGGAGCTCACGGCGGACCTCATCACCTGCGAGTCCATCGGGCCGCTGCGCTGGGCGGCCCCGGCGGATGGGGGCTGCGCCTCGAAGGCTCACGAGTACGATCTCCGCTACTCTCTGGCGCCAATCACGTCCTCCAACTTCTCGGCGGCGACGCCGCTCGGGGCGCCCGATCCGGCCACGGGCGGGACGTCGCAGACCAGCTACGTGGTGACCGGGCTTGCCCCGGGAACGCTGGTCTACTTCGCCGGCCGGACACGGGGATCGGACCTGCAGTGGTCGCCGCTCGCCTACGCCGAGTTCGCGACACTGACCTCGTGCGGAGGGGGCGGTGCGGGGGCCTCGGCGGAGCGGACCCGGGGCGAGGGCGAAGCTGCGAACGATCCCACCGCCCAGTCGCGCGGCGCGACGGCCCTCCGGGGACCGGCCCAACGCAACGCGCTCGCCACGGGCACACCCACCGCACGGCTCGTGGCCGGGCACGCGGGCGGAGCGGAGCCGCGCTGGCAGCTCACGATCGAGGACTTCGCGGAGGATCCCGCGCGGCTCGCCGCGACCGAACGGGCGATGGTGGCCGAGAGCTTTAGCGAGGCCGAAGGCTGGGTGACGGACGTGACGACTCCGCTCCTGCCGGGCCGCGCCGGGGTGCGCGCGCTGCCGGGGATGGGGCGGCTGGTGTTCCCGGCCGGGGCGACGCTCGAGTCGGTGGTGCTGGCACCCAGGCGCTACGCGCTCACGGGTGCGAACCACTCGCGGCTCGGGGACCTCTCAGGCGCGGCCGATGGCTCGGCCGCCGCCGACTTCGTGGCCGGCGACACACTCACGATCGGCTTTGCCCCCGCAACCTCGCCGGGCGAGGGCGAGGACTGCCTGTTCGTGGTGCGGGTGCCGGGAGCGGCGCTCGCGAGTGGGGCGCGCGGCCCCTCACGCGGGCCCGTCTCCGGGCGCGAGCCCGCGTCGGACGTGGCGGCGGCGCCCATGGAGTTCGCGCTCCATCCGGTCCGGCCCAACCCGTTCGCGAGTACGGCCACGATCGGCTTCGACCTGCCGCGGGCGAGCCGTGTGCGGATCGAGATCTTCGACGTGCAGGGCCGCCGCGTGGCGCGGCTGCTCGACGAGCCGCGCCCGGCAGGCCGCCACTCCGTCGCCTGGAACGGGCGCCGCGCCTCCGGAGCCACCGCCGGCCCCGGCGTCTACCTCTGCCGCATGATCGCCCCCGAGTTCACCGCCGAGCGGAGGGTCACGATGGTGCCGTAAGGCTCGCTGCCGAGCCCGCACATCCATCGGCCTACGCCTTCGCCCCGTCCTCGATTTCGATCCGCGGGAACAGGATCTCGACCGGCGCGAGCGTGGGCTCGCCGAGCGGGGCCTTGCCGTAGGCGGGGAGCGCCGCCTCGCCGCGCGCGTCGCCGGGCTTGCCGGCGAGGCGGAGCTGGGCCCAGAGCGCCTCGCTCTTCGCGGGAATCGCGGGCCACGTCCAGATCGCCACCAGCCGCAGGGTTTCGAGCAGCGCGTTCATCGCGGTCGCCAGCTCGGCGCGGCGCGCGAGGTCCTTCGCCACCACCCACGGCTTTACGCGCTCGACCAGCTCGTTGGCGCGGATCACCGGGGCCCACGCGGCGTTCAGGGCCTCGTTCACGCGCAGCTCCTCGAACGCCTTCGGCACCTCGACGCTGGCTTCGGTCGCCGCGGCGATCAGTCCGTCGAGCGACTCGCGGGCGGCGGGGCCCTGCAGGGAGTCCGGCGCCCAGTCGGCGGGGCGCACGCCCTCGAAGTACTTGTGCACCATCGAGAGCGTGCGGCTCGCGAGGTTGCCGAGCTCGTTGGCGAGCGCGGTGTTCACGTACTCGACGAACTGCTCGACCGTGAACTCGCCGTCCTTGCCGGTCTCGAACGAGCGCAGCAGGTAGAGCCGCAGGGCGTCCGCGCCGAACTTCCCGGCCAGCTCGATCGGGTCGGCGGTATTGCCGAGCGACTTGGACATCTTGCCGCTGCCGCGCGCGACGATGAACCCGTGCACGTAGACCTGCCGGGGCAGGGGCACGCCCGCCGCGAGCAGCAGCGCGGGCCACAGCACGCAGTGGAAGCGGCTGATGTCCTTGCCGATCAGGTGGAACGCGTTGGTGAACTGGGGCTGCGCGGTCCCCGCCCACGCGGCCCCCGGGCGCCCCTGGCCGTCGAGCTCGGCGAACTCGTCCTGCCGCGCGGCGCCGGGCCCGCCCACGTCGCCCTGCTTGGCGAGCCACCACAGCGAGTACTTGCGCTGGGGCCAGCCGAGGGCCGAGAGGTAGTTCATGAGCGCGTCGGACCAGACGTAGGCGGTGTGGCCGGCGGAGTCGGGGACGTCGTCGGGGAGCGGGATGCCCCACGCGATGTTGGGTCGCGAGACGCTGATGTCCTGAAGCCCCTCCTTGATCACGTTCAGCACCTCGGTGCGCCGGTAGTCGGGCTGGATGAACTCGGGGTGCTGCTGGACGTGCTTGAGGAGCGCCTCGTCGTACTCCGAGAGCCGGAAGAAGAAGTTGCTCTCCTTGATCTTCTTCGGGGCCTTCTCGTGGATCGGGCAGCGCCCTTCCGCGTCGAGGTCCTTCTCCTGCTTGAACCCCTCGCAGCCCTCGCAGTAGAGGCCCTCGTAGTCCTCCTCGAACAGCACCGGGGCGCCGGTCTTGGGGCTGCGCGCGTCGCGGAGCCGCGAGAACAGCTCCTGCACCGCCTGCATGTGGCGCGGGTCGGTGGTGCGGATGAACTGGTCGTAGGAGACCTGGAGCGCCTTCCACGCGGCGTGGAAGTGCGGAACGATCTCGTCCACGAACGCCTTGGGTTCCTTGCCCGCGGCCTCGGCGGCGCGCGCCACCTTCTGGCCGTGCTCGTCGGTGCCGGTGAGGAAGAACGTGGCGTCGCCGCGCTGGCGGTGGAAGCGGGCGAGGGCGTCGGCGAGGACCTTCTCGTAGGCGTGGCCGAGGTGCGGACGGCCGTTCACGTAGTCAATGGCCGTCGTGATGTAGAAACGTTTGGGCAAGCCGGTCTCCGGGACGGGGGCGGCGCACGGGAAAAAGCGGCGGGAAGTATAGCCGATTCGGGCCCGGGCGCTTAGCATGGGCCTCCGGCCCCTTCAGGAGACCCGCCCATGCGCGCCATCCTCTTTCAAGCCCCCCACGACGTCCGGCTCGGCGACGCCCCCGAGCCGCGGCTCGAGCATCCCCACGACGCCATCGTGCGCGTCGAGGTGGCCGGCCTGTGCGGCTCGGACCTGCACGTGTGGCACGGGCGCGAGACCGGTCTCGACCCGGGCACCGTGATGGGCCACGAGTTCGCGGGCACGGTGCTCGAGGCCGGGCCCGACGCCGAATGGTCGCCGGGTGACCGGGTGGTGGCGCCCTTCAGCACCAGCTGCGGGCATTGCTTCTTCTGCCTGGACGGGCTGACCGCCCGCTGCGAGCGCGGCCAGCTCTTTGGCTGGGTGCGGGGCGGCGCCGGGCTCCACGGGGGCCAGGCCGAGCGCGTGCGCGTGCCGCTCGCCGACACCACGCTGATCCCGGCGCCGGACGACGTGCCGCTCGAGGTGGCGCTCCTGATGGGCGACGTGCTCGCCACCGGCTGGCACGCGGCGCGGAAGGCCTACCTGATGCACGGGCAGGTGGCGGTGGTGCTGGGGCTCGGGCCGGTGGGCCTGTGCGCGGTGCTCGCGGCCCGCGAGCGCGGCGCCGCGCGCGTGCTGGCCTTCGACGGCGTGCCCGAGCGCCGCGCGTTCGCGGAGTCGCTCGGGGCCGAGGCGCACGATCCGGCGGCCGGCGCCCGCGCCGCGGTCGAGGCCGCCACCGCCGGCCGCGGCGCGGACGCGGTGCTCGAGTGCGTGGGCTCGCCCGCCGCCTCCCGGCTCGCCTTCGAGCTGGTGCGCGCCGGCGGGATGATCTCGGCGGTCGGTGTCCACCACGAGGCGGGCTTCGCGTTCTCGCCGGTCGAGGCCTACGACCGGAACCTCACCTACCGGATCGGCCGCTGCCCGGCGCGCGCCTACGCCGAGGAGCTGACCCCGGTGGTGCACGCCCACGCCGCGGCGCTCGCGCGGCTCGTCACCCACCGCGTGCCTCTCGATCGGGCGCCCGAGATGTACCGGCGCTTCGACGAGAAGCGGGACGGCGTGCTGAAGGTGGTGTTCCAGGGCAGCGGATGACGCCGGGCGCGCGCCCGGCCGCGCCTCGAGCGGACTCCCGCGTCCGGCCCATGGACGCGCGCGCTCCGGCGTTGCTAGGGTTCCGCCCGTTCCGGTTCCGGGCGCCGCGCGTCGCCTACGCCCCGGCCGGGCGGAAGGGAGTTCCGTGATCGCATTCCTCGTGATCGGCGCCGTCGGCTTCCTGATGCTGGTGGTGACGTGGTTCCTGGGAGAACTGTTCGACTTCGGCCACGACGTGGCCGGGTGGTTCGGTGACCACCTGGGCGAAATCAACGTGGACGGTCACCACGTCGAACTCGGGGGCGGGAACGAGGCCGGCGGCGACGCCCCCTCGCCCCTCTCCTCGCGCGTGGTGTTCACGTTCATGACGGCGTTCGGCGGCGGCGGCGCGATCGCGTCGCTCTACCAGCTGCCGATGGCGCTCAGCGTGCTCGCCGCCCTCGGGGCGGGCCTCGTGCTCGGGGGCGTGACCTTCGGCATCGCGAACCTGCTCTACCGCCAGCAGGCCTCGAGCACGGTGCGGGCCGAGGCGCTGGTCGGGCGCGTCGGCCGCGTCGAGATCGCGATCCCCGCGGGCGGCACCGGTCAGGTGACGGTGGCCGCGGGAGGCGGCGCGAGCACGCTGCTGGCGCGGAGCCGGGGCGGCGAGACCATCGCCTCGGGAGCCCCGGTGCGCATCGCCGAGGTGCAGGGCAACCTGCTGGTCGTCGAAGTCGTCACGCCCCCGCAATCCGCGGGCGGTCCGCCCGCGAGCTGACCGCTCCACCACGAGTTCCCCGGAGGCACCATGAGCTTCCTCATCGTTCCCGTGATCGTGCTCGGCATCGTCGTGGCGTTCTTCGCCGCCGTGAGCATGATGATGCGCAACTACATCAAGGTTCCCCCCAACAAGGTCGCGATCATCTCGGGGCGGCGCCGCCGGCTCGCCGACCGGACGGTGGTGGGGTTCCGGCTCGTCCACGGCGGCGCCACGCTGTGCCTGCCCGGGCTCGAGCGCGTGGATTACCTGGACCTCAACGTGGTCCCGGTGAGCCTCGAGACCAAGAAGGCCTACACCCGCGAAGGCGTCGCCGTGACCGTGCAGGCGGTGGCGAACGTCAAGATCGGCAGCGACGAAACTTCCCTGCGCGCCTCGGCCGAGCGCTTCCTCGGCATGCCCCTCAACGGGGTCAAGGAAGTCATCCTCCAGACCCTCGAGGCGCACCTGCGCGCCATCTGCGGCACGCTGTCGGTCGAGGAGATCAACTCCGACCGGCAGGCCTTCGCCCAGCGCATGACGGCCGAGGCCGCGGAGGACTTCCGCAAGATGGGTCTCGTGATCGACGTGTTCGCGGTCCAGCACATCCAGGACGAGCACGGCTACCTGGACTCGCTCGGCCGCAAGCGCACCGCCGAGGTGGTGCGCGACGCCGAGATCGGCGAGGCCGACGCGATGCGCGACTCGATGACCCGGACCGCCGCGGCCGACCGCGAGGGCAAGACCGCCCGCTACCAGGCCGACGTCGCGATCGCGAGCGCCGACAAGGACAAGAACCTGCAGCTCGCCACGTTCACCTCGGAGGTCAACGCCCGCAACGCCGAGGCCGGCCAGGCCGGCCCGCTCGCCGAGGCGCGCGCCCGCCAGCAGGTGAAGAAGGAGGAGGTGCGCGTCCTCGAGATCGAGACCGAGGCGCGCATCGCCGTCGCCCACAGCGAGGCCGAGCGCAAGCGCAAGGAGCTGGAAGGGACCCTGGTGGCCGAGGCCGAGGCCCTGAAGCGCGCCGCGATCCTCAAGGCCGAGGGCGACCAGCAGTCGGCGATCCTGAACGCCGAGGGCGAGAAGCAGCGCCGCGTGGCGCTCGCCGAGGCCGACGCGAAAGAGCTGGAGTTCGAGGGCCTCGGCGAGTCCACCAAGATCCTGAAGATCGCCGAGGCCGAGTCCGAACGCGTGCGCAAGGTCGGGCAGGCCGAGGCCGACGCGATCAAGGCGAAGGGGCTCGCCGAGGCCGAGGCGATGATGCGCAAGGCGGAGGCGCTCCGGCAGTACGGCGACGCGGCCAAGATGCAGATGCTGGTCGAGCGGCTGCCCGAGATCGCGCAGGCGTTCGCCGACCCGATCCGCTCGATCGACCGGGTGTCCATCCTCGAGCTCGGCGGCGGGAACGGGGAATCGAGCGGGGTCAAGCGGTTCGTCGGCAACGTCGGCGGCGGCATGGCGGCGCTCGCCGAGTTCCTGAAGCAGAGCTTCGACATCGACGTCGCGGATCTCATCCGTTCCGGGCGGGGCGGGAACGGCGCCGCGACGGAGCCGGCCGCGAAGCCCGCGGGCACCGCGGCTCCGGCCCAGGACCCGGGCAGGGGCGGGACGAAGTAGCGGAAACGCGGGCCCGCGGGCTCCCGGCGACCGGCGGGCCGACGGCGGCCGTTTCGCGCCGCGCCGCGGCGGCCGCCGCCCCGGCGGGATCACCTCAGGGGCGGGCGCGTGCGGTTCCTCGATCGGCGTCCGGCGCGCGCCTGCCGCCCGGGCGCCGGGCGAACATTTCCTGCTCGGTTCTCCACGTGGCGCCGCCGTCGTTCGAGGCGACCGCCCGCCAGCGGAAGCTCCGCTCGCCGATCTCGGAGAAGATCCAGCGCACGCGCTCGCCGCTGCTGTCGGCGGGGCTCTCCTCCATGACGATCTCGTCGCCGGTCCGGCGCGCGAGGAAGGTGGTCAGCGACGCGCTCCGGGCGCTCGCCCACACCACGCGCCACGCGTCGAGCTCGGGGTTGTAGAGGCGGATCGTGGTGCCGTAGCCGGTGGCGGGGCGGCCGGCGGCGGTCGAATCGGCGTAGCGCGCGATCCACACGTCCTGGATCCCGCGCCCCTCGAGCGTCCACGCGAAGTGCCACTCGCCGCGGCCGGTGCGGGGCCGGCCGTCCGGACGATGCACCACCACGTCGAACTCCCAGCTGCCGACCAGCCGTCCGAACGTGTCGAGCTTCTCCGCGAGTTCCGGAGCCGGACCCTCGGCCAGCAGTCCGGGAAGACGGGCGGCGAGGGCGGGGCTCGCGCCCGCCGCGCTCGCGGCGAGCAGCAGCGCGGCGAGACGTGGGGCGCGGGTCGAGGAGGAGAGGTTTCGGGATCGCGACGATCGGGTCATGGCGCCTCCGGTGGGGAACGGCCGGGACTTCGGGGACGGCGCCACGACACGCCCTCACACGA
Organism: uncultured bacterium; assembly: GCA_964542745.1. GTDB lineage: Bacteria > Eisenbacteria > RBG-16-71-46 > RBG-16-71-46 > RBG-16-71-46 > DATKAB01. The sequence goes on along the minus strand of CAZIVR010000043.1, from coordinate 16,705 downwards.
GGGGAGGGTCAAGCCCGCGCGGCCGGACAGGACGGCCGCGCGCGGACACGCTCAGGCGGCCGCCCCGGGCGGCGCGAGCCGGCGCGCGTGGGCCGCCAGCATCGGCGCGGCCACGCCGTAGAGGGCCGCCATGTAGAAGAGCACCCAGGGGAACGACTCGCGGCGGAGCACGATCGAGATCGCGAACGCCCCGAGCGCGACGGCGATCCCGAGCACCGTGTAGATCTGGGTGCGCTGGAGCCAAGCGTAGGGCAGGAAGTGCCCGCCCCCGATCGCCGCGAGCGCGGCGGGCACGTAGGCGGGGTGCAGGCCGTAGGCGTAGAACACCGCCGGCAGCGCCACGATCTGCGACATCGCCATGAGCACCGAGAGCGGCTTGAGCGGGTTGCCGGGGGCCATGGGCCCGCGGCCCATGCGCCGCTCGAGCCAGAAGGCGAGCGGCAGCGCGAGGTTGCCCTGGAACAGCGCCACCAGCGCCGCGATCCGGAGCGGCAGGAAGAAGCTCGCGATCGCGGTGGCGGAAAGGGTGAGTCCGAAGGCGATCAGGAACGGGGCGCCGCCGGCGGAGCTGGCGCTCACGTCGTCGCGGGCGCGGTCGAGATCCCAGCGAGAGTCGTTCATGGCAGGCCTCCTTGGGGTGAGGGCCACGACCGTACCCGAAACGGCGTCCTGGCGGCGCGGGCGCGAACCAGCCGCTATACTGCCGCGCGTGCTCGATTTCGACCGGCTTCCCGCGGGGCCGATGACCCGCCGCGGGCTCGGGGAGTTCGTGCGCGCGCTCGACGCCGCTCTCGCCCCCGAATGAGCCCCGCTCCCGGCACGCGCATCGGCCCCTACGAGATCACCGGACCGCTCGGGGCCGGCGGCATGGGCGAGGTGTACCGCGCGCGCGACCCCAGGCTCGGGCGCGACGTGGCGATCAAGGCGCTGCCCGAGGCGCTGGCCCACGACGCGGAGCGGATCGCGCGCTTCGAGCGCGAGGCGCGCCTGCTGGCGAGCCTCAACCACCCGAACATCGGCGCGATCCACGGGCTCGAGGAGGCGGACGGCCGGCGCTACCTCGTGCTCGAGTTCGTGGAGGGCGAGACCCTGGCCCAGCGGCTGCGGCGCGGCGCCCTGCCGGTGCGCGAGGCGCTCCCGGTGTGCCGGGCCATCGCCGCGGCGCTCGAGGCGGCGCACGAGAGCGGGGTGATCCACCGGGACCTCAAGCCCGGCAACGTGATGGTGCGCCCCGACGGCGAGGTCAAGGTGCTGGACTTCGGCCTCGCCAAGGGCGCGGCGGCGGGAGCGAACGCGAGCGGGGACGCCGGGCTCTCGGCCTCGCCCACCCTCACCTACGCCGCGACCGGCGCCGGGATCGTGCTCGGGACCGCCGCGTACATGAGCCCCGAGCAGGCGCGCGGCAAGCCGGTGGACCGCCGCACCGACATCTGGTCGTTCGGTTGCGTGCTCTACGAATGCCTCTCCGGGCGGCAGGCGTTCGAGGGTGAGACGGTCTCCGACGTGATCGCGCGCATCCTCGAGCGGGAGCCCGATTGGAAGGCCCTGCCGCCCGCGACGCCGCCCGCGATCCGCGAGCTGCTCGAGCGGTGCCTCGACAAGGACGCGAAGCAGCGGCTGCGCGACATCGGCGACGCGCGGCTCGCGATCGGGCGAGAGCGGGGTGCGGGCTCGGGCGCCGGGGCCGCCGTGGCCGGGGCGGGCCCCGCCCCGCGCCGCCGCGGCGTGGCGGTGGCCGCGCTCGCGGGGCTCGTCGCCGGCGCGGCGCTGTGGGCGGCGGCTGGCGCGTGGATCGCGCCGCGCCCGCCGGCGCCGGCCGCGACCCACGTCTCGATCCCCTTCCCCGAGAATCCCCGGATCGGCGACTTCGACCTGACCCCCGACGGGCGGACGATGGTGCTCTACGGCGCCCCGCTCCCGGCCGCGGAGGGCGACGACTCCCGTAACCGCCTCTACGTGCGCCGGCTCGACGACTTCGGGCTTCGCGAGCTGGCCGGCACCGAGGGTGTCGCCGAGGCGGGCATCACGCCGGACGGCCGCAGCGCGGTCTTCGTCGCGCCGCTCGGTCCCGGGACCAACGAGCTCAGGCTCGCGCAGGTGCCGCTCGACGGGAGCGTTCCGCCCGTGACGCTCACCCGCTGGGACCCGGCGTGGAGCGGCTTCCGGATGCTTTCGAACGGGGAGTTCGTGATGCTCGACCGCGAGGGCCGCCGACTGTTCCGCATGGGCGCGGCCGGCGGCCCGGTGCGCGAGGTCGCCCTGAACCGCGGCGACGTACGTGCGACCTTCCGGCTCGGCGACGTTCTGCCGGGCGACCGGGGCGTGTTCCTCACCGCGGGGGTCTACCGGGAGCGCGGCTGGGTGCAGGAGGTCGGCGTCCTCGATCTCCGCAACCACCGGATCACGCTGCTCGATCTGCCCGGGGGCGAGGCCACCTGCCTGCCGGACGGCACGCTCCTCTTCTCGCGCGGGCAGGTGCTGCTCGCCGCGGCCTTCGATCCCGCGCGGCTGGCGCTCCGCGGCCCCGCGACACCGGTCGCGACGGGGCTGCGCGCGGCCTTTTCCTATACGCCCGGGCGCTTCCAGGTCGGCCCCGACGGGACGCTCTACTTCCCGCCCGGCGGCGAGGTCGGCAACCAGCGCCGGCTCGGCGTGGTGGACCGGCAGGGGCGGCTCGAGGTGCTGGCGGCCGAGCCGCACCCCTATCAGGGCTGGCCGAGCGTGTCGCTCGACGGCCGGACCTTCAGCGTGCGCGTGACCAACGCGCAGGGCATCGACGAGATCTGGGTGGGCGAGCGGGGCGCAGCCCCCTTGAGGCGGCTGGTTTCGTGGCCGCAGGCGGATTGCGTGAACGCCAACCTCTCGCCCGACGGCCGGACGGTGGCCTACACGCGCATCGGGCGCGACTCCCTCGACGGCGTCTACCTGGTGGAGGTGGCCGAAGGCGGGAACGGGCGGCGCATCATCGCGCGCGGCTCGGGCGAGGTCTCGGTGCGCCCGGAAGGCTGGGCACCCGACGGGAGCCGCCTCATGGTCACCCGCGAGCGGGACGAGGCCAGTGCGGATCTCTGGATCGCGACGCTCGGCCCGGCGCGGGACTCGGCGCTCTCGTTCCGGCCGCTGGTCGAGGGGCCGGGCCGCAAGGAGGCGAGTTCCTTCTCTCCGGACGGGCGCTGGGTCTCGTACGAAAGCGACGAGTCCGGCCGCGACGAGATCTACCTGCTTCCGCTGCGCGACGGCACTCCCGCCGGGCGGCCGTTCCGGGTCACCCGGGACGGCGGGGAGGTGCCCGAGTGGCTCGCGGACGGGCGCTCGCTCGTGATCCGGAACTACGCCACGCGCCGCGCGCGCGTGCTCGATCTCGGCGACCCGCCGTCCCCCGGCCAGCACCCGGTCCGCGACTGGTTCGATTTCGGCCACCTGCGCGTGCAAGACGGCTGGACCCTGCGGGACGGCTCGATGATGGTGATCCTGCGCGGGCCCGCCGAGAGCGACGGGCTCGGCTCCGTGAACCTGGTCGTGGGCTGGGCCCGCGACCTCAAGGCGCGGATGCGCAAGGCCCGCTGAAGCGCGGCGCTCTTACTTCAGCACCTTCCCGAGGAACGCCAGCGTCCTGGGCCACGCCTGCTGCGTGGCGCGCAGGTTCGCGCCCTCGCGGCCCGACTGCTGGCGCAGGAATCCGTGGCCCGCGCCGTCGAAGATCGCGACTTCGTAGGAGCGCTTGAGTTTCTTCAGGGCCGCGCGGGCCGGCTCGATCGTGGCGTTCACGCGCGCGTCGTCGCCGCCGTAGAGCCCGAGCACCGGCGCCTTCACCCGCGCGAGGGTGGCGCTGTCCGGGGACGAGCCGTAGTAGACGACCGCGCCCCGGAGCGCGGGCTGGCTCGCCGCGTACTCGAACGAACGCGAGCCGCCCCAGCAGAAACCCATGCTCGCGATCCGGCCGTTCGCGGCGGGCTGTCGCAGCGCCCACCCGGCGGCGGCGTCGAGGCGGACCCGGGTCATCTCCGGCGTGAGCGCGCGGATCAGCCCCACCAGCTCGTCGCGGCTCTTCGTGGAGTCGGTGCCGCCGCCGCCGGGCCCGAGGCCCGAGATGAGGTCGGGCACCACCGCGATGTAGCCGTCGCGCGCGATCTGGTCGGCGAGGGCGCGGATCCAGGGGCTCAGGCCGAAGATCTCGTGGATCACGAGCACCACGCCGGTTCGCCCGCTCCGCTCGGGGTAGACCACCCAGGTGCGGAGCTTCGTGCCGTCCTCGAGCGGAATGTCCACGTACTCGCCGTGGCGCGGCGAGCGCTCGAGCGCCTCCTGCGCCTGTTCCTCGCCCGCGGGCAGGCGCTCGTCGCGCATCGGCGTGAGCGAGCCGCCGGACCCGGGCGCCGGGTGCGCGTGGCCGGCGTGCTCGTCGGCGGCGCGCGCGGAGGGCGCGGTGAACGCGAGGACCAGGGCGAGGGCCGGGACGAGAACGGGAAGGGATCGGGTGCGCATGGAGCCTCCGGTCGGGACGCGCGGGCCGGAGCCCGGGGCGAGGGTTCGGGAAAAAACGGACCCGGGCCGTGGTGGAGGTGCGAATCCACGACCCGGTATCCGGACCTGCCGGGACTTCGGAACCGAGGGTCCGCGCGCTGACACGCTCGCCTTCGGAGTGCAGCCCTAGGTGCCCGACAGAGCCATCTCGTCGATCGGCAGGTGCGGGGCGCTGGCGCCCCCGTCGAACCTGAGATCGTTGCCCACCATCTTCACGACCTTCAGCATCGCGAGCGTGTCCGACGCCAGCGACACGTCGCTGACCGGCCGGCCGAGCGCGCCCTTCTCGATCATCAGGCCCGAGGCCGCGTACGACCTGCCGCCGGTGGCCGCATCGTACCCGAAGGCCCCGGTGTCGGTCAGGTAGAAATCGCGGTCGAGGGACCGGATCATGTCCCCCACGGGGGTCGTGCCGTCCTCGAGGTAGAGGTTGTGGGCCCCGACCCCGGGGGAGCTGGTGTGCTGCCGAACCGCGTGTCCGGTCGAGTCTTTGCCCGCCCTGGCCGCCCAGCGGAGGTTGCGGGCGAACTCCTTCACCGTCCCCCCGTCGAGCAGGAGCAAACGCCGGGTGGGCACGCCCTCCCCGCCGCAGGGGGCGCGGCCCGTCGCGCGGGGCCTGTGCGGATCGCCCACGATCGAGACCAGCGGCGATCGGAACTCCGGAAGAGTGGCGATCGGTGGACTCGCGGCTTCGACCGGCCTCCTCGCGAAACCGTTGGGCCGGGGCCATCCCGCGGCGCTACGAACGCGGACCGCGGGGCGCCCGGCGGGGAGGCGGCCGACGCGGGGCGATCCCGGCACGGGCCCGCACCGGCACCTGGATCTCGGTCACCAGGGTCTCGTCGCCGTCGGCGAGGTGGGCGCGCGGCAGTCCGAGCGCGGCCGGGTCGTTGGCGCGGAACTGGAGGTAGACCTCGCGGAACGGCGTGCCCGGAGCGAGCTTGCGCGCCTCGAGCGTGCGCAGGACGCCCTCGGCGACGCCCCACCACTGGTGGTAGCCGCCCACGTAGGTGGCGCACGCCGCGAGGTCGATCGCGGGCAGCGTGCGGAGCTTGACCCGCGGCGCCGGGGCGGCGCCCGGCCGGACCGGGACCGCGGCCTCCACGTCGGCGTCCTCGGTGCGTCCGTCGCGGTCGTGGTAGAGCAGCAGCGGGGGGCCCTCGGCGCGCAGCCCGGCCCGCGCGACCGCGGCCTCGAGCTCCTCGAAGAGCGACTCGACGCCGGAGTCGAGGTCGGGCACGCGCGCGCGGCGCGCCGCCACCGCGAGCGCGGGCACCGGCCGCAGGACCACGTCGGGGAGCGGGGGCCCCGTGGACCCGGCGAGGCGCTCGAGCTGCGCCTCGATCTGCGTGATGCGCCTGCGGGCCTCGGCGGCCTCCTCCGCGAGCTGGCCGCGCCGCAGCTCCAGCACGCGCCGCAGCGTGCGCGCCCGCGGGTCCTCGTCGAGCAACCCGGCGATGTGGTCGAGCGGAAATCCGAGGTCGCGGAGCGCGAGGATCCGCTGGAGCCGCGGCAGCTGCCGCGCCGAGTACCAGCGGTAGCGCGTGTCCGGGTCCACGTGCGCGGGGCGCAGCAGGCCGAGCCGGTCGTAGTGCCGCAGCATGCGCACCGAAACCCGGGTGAAGCGCGAGAAGTCGCTGATGCGGAACACGGATCAGGCGTGACGCCGGCCGGGGCGGGCCGCGCGCGGGGAAGGGCCGCGCGCGCCGCGCCGCGCCCCGGGCGCCGTGCGCGCGAACGTCACCGCACCGCCTTCTCGAGCCACGCGGCCACCCGTTCCACCAGCGAGGCGTCGAAGCTCGCGTCCTCGCCGAGGAACGAGGCGCGGCGCGAGGCGAACCGCTCGAGGTTGTGGCCGGTGCGCGGCAGCACCTCGAGGGTGGCGCGGCCCGGCAGGCGGCGGTTGACGAGGTTCGCCATGTGCTCGTGCTCCGCCCGGCTCATGATCCAGTCGTATTCGCCGTAGAGGACCAGGGTCGGCGCGGAGACCCGCTCCCAGGCCTCTTCCATGTTGAGCGCCGCGACCTGGTGGTAATACGCGGCGGGCCGGCCGAATTGCCCGCCGGGCGCATCGTACCAAAGCGGTGCGAGATCCGGCCGCCGCGAAGCCACCTCGCCCGGCGTGAGCCGCGCCTCGAGGTAGAGGGCGTAGAACTCGGCGAAGCCGCGCATCGCGGCGTTGACCTCGGAGGGTTCCCGCCCGGCGAGCGTGAGGCGCTCGCGCTCGAACTCGATCATGTGCTCGATCCACGTGCGCGAGAATCCGCCCGAAACGACGAGGGCCGCGGGCGGCGTCTCGCCCGCGAGCAGGGGCGCGAGGGCCGCGCCGATGCTGCCGCCGAAGTAGGCGATGCGGCCGGTGTCGGTTCCCGGCATCGCGCGCACGGCGGCGATCCCGGCGCGAAACGCGGCGAGGTCGGTGTCGAGATCGTTGGTGCCGCAGTCGGGCCCCTCGCTGTCGCCGAGGCCCGGCTTCTCGATCCGCACCACCTGCCAGCCGTGCCGCGTGAGGCCGTGCAGCAGCTGGATCCAGCCGTCCGGCGGCCCGACCGGCGTCTCGACCGCGTCCGGCGAGAGCCACGGGATGAACACGAGCGTGGGCAGCGCCCCGCGCGCCCCCGAGGGGCGCGTGACGATGGTGCGCACCCGGTAGCCCGCCGGAACCGTCACCGCGCCGTACGACACGTCGCAGCCCGCGGCGCTCTCGAGCGGAAGCGGCGGAAGGGTGAAGCGCACGGTGCGGGCGCGGCCCTCCCGCTCGACCTCCAGCACGATACGGCTCCCGGCCCGCAGGGCGCGGCGGTGACGGGCGAAGTCGGCCGGCGCGACGAGCGCGTCCCCGTTCAGGCGCGACACGACGTCGCCCTCGCGCAGCCCGGCCCGCGCGGCCGCGCCCTCCTCGGCCACGCGCGCGGCGGCGAGCCGGCCGTCCGGGGCCGCGCGCAGCGTGAAGCCCCAGTCGCCGAGGCGCGGCAGCCCTCCGGGGGCGGGATCCGGAGCGGCGTGGCCCGACGCGGGAACGATCATGGAGAGCGCGGCGAACAGCGACAGCGTGGACGGAGAGATCGAGACCGGGTTCATGGCGACTCCCGAACGGTGGAGGACTGGCGGCGGCCCGCGGAACCCGTTCAGGAACGACCCTCCCACGAGGGGAGGGTCAAGGGAGGGTTTTCGGGGGTCCGTCCACGCCCTCCGTCGCCCGCAGTGTGGTCTCACCCGCAACCACGAGGTGGTAGGTTTCACCGCCACCGCGCCGCTCGGGAGAAGCCGTCGTGTCCGAGGAGATTTTCATCCTCGACCACGAGATCGCGGTCACCGACTTGCGCCGGCTCGTCGCCGCGCCGTTCGGCGACATGGTCAAGTTCGTGGCCGACCCCGGGCTTCGCGAACCGGTCCGCGAGCTGGTCGGCGAGCTGGTCGGCAACGGGGAGCCGCTGGCATGAGCGCGCGGCACGCCGGTCTCACCCTGGAGCGCTGGCGCTCCTACCCGGCCGCCCATCGGATCCTGATGATCGCCAACGAGCTGAATCGCGCGCGCAAGCTCGATCGCGCGGACGACGCGGAGCGCCGGCGCAACGCGTGGGAGCGGGTGCTGGCGCTGGCCGATCTCACCATCGCCGCGCAGGAGCGACACGGATTGCGGCGGGAGCTGCTCCGGTTCCGGGACCTCGCGGCCGGCTCCTACCTCGATCCCTCGCCCGGTCCTCGCGCGCAGGCCGACCTGCTGCGCGCCCTCCTGCTGCTGACCCCGGAGTCGGCGCTCCAGCGCGAGCCGCTCGGGCTGGCCTGAGCGCGTGGCGCTCGCGGCTCGCCGCTCAGGCCCCTTCGCCCTCGAGCCTCGCCTCGAGGCGCGCGACGCGCTCGCGCAGTTCCGCGATCTCGGCGCGCAGCGCGTCGAGGTCCGCGGCCTGGCCCGGGCGCGGGGGCGGCGGCGGGGTCTCGCCCGCGACGACCCGGACCACGCCCTCGTCGGCGGCGCGCGCCTGCAGCGCTTCGCGCTCCGGGCCCAGGTAGAGCGCGTGGCTCACGAGCTGCCCGCGGCCCGGCGGCGTGAGTTCGAGCATCAGGCCGCGCGCGACCAACGCGTCCACCACCGGCCGGAGTGCGGCGAGGTCCGCGATCGGCTCCATGCGGCTCGCGCGCCCGCGGAGGTCGCCCAGGGTCTGGGGTCCGCGCAGCAACAACTCCGCCATCACCGCCATCTCGGTCTTGTCCACCCCGAGCCACTCGTAGGCGGTGTGCTTGTACTTGGGCACGCGGCCCAGCCAGTCGATCTCCTGCACCACGCCGATCTCGCGCAGCTGGTCGAGGGCGCGCACCACGTCGCCCTCGTCGTAGGCGGTGATCGGGTCGCGGTTGTTCCGCTGGTTGCAGCCGGCGACGATGGCGTTGACCGACATGGGATAGCCGCCGGGCGTGGTCTTGGCCTTCTCGACCAGCACGCCGAGCACGCGGCGCTGCGCGGCTTCGAGCGGCCGCCAGGCGGGCGGGCGGGCCGGGGTTCCGGCGGGAGTCGTGCTCACGCGCCCGCTCCTACTTCCGCTCCCCGCGGAACTCCGCGGCCCAGTTCTGCACCACCGCGAGCGAGGGCGCGTGGCGGCGGGTGTCCGGGCTCCGCGCGGTGAGGAGGCGCGTTCCGTCGGGGCTCATGACGAAGCCCATGTCGAACCCGAACGGAAAGCCGCCGACGGCGGGCCGGGTGGCGATCGTCCGCGGCGTGCCCAGCGTGGGCGCGCCGCCGCCGGAGACGTCCACCGCGAGGATTTCCTCGCCGTGACTGAAGTAGAGGCGGTCGCCTTTGGGGCTCCACTGCGGCCACTGGCCTCCCTGCGTGGAGACCTGCCAGCGGCCCTCGAGGCTCGGGTAGCGCGTGAGAAACACTTCGTAGCGCTCGGTCTCGAGCGAGACGTAGGCGAGCAGCGATCCGTCGGGTGAAAGGCGGGCCATGAGCGCCCGCCGGTTGCCGGGGATCACCACGGCCGGCGGGCCCGAGCCGTCGGCCGGGACGCGCATCACGCTCCAGATCGAGAAGTCGGGGCCCAGGCCGACGTAGAAGACGTTCTTCCCGTCCGGCGCCCAGGTCGGGAGGACTCCGGCCCGGGCGAGCGTGTCGGAGGGGCCCGAACCGTCGAGCGCCCGCCTCACGATCACGTAGCAATCCGCCGAGGGGCAGTTGGGGAGATGGCTCTGGTACACCAGGGTCCGGCCGTCGGGGGAGATGCCCCCCGCTTCCTCGTCGGCCGCGTGGAAGGTCAGGCGCGTGCGGGTGCCGCGCGAGTAGTCGTACATCCAGAGATCCTGGTTGATCCCCTCGGCCTCGGAGCGGATGGCCCGCGGTCCCGTGGGGTCGGCGGCGAGCACGAAACCCCCGCGTTCGCGCGGCAGGCCGATGGGCTCGGCGGCGCGCTTCTCGACCGACAGCCACACCAGCTCCGTCGCTCCGGCCCCGCCGCCCGGGCGGTAGCAGAGGGTGCCGTCGGAGGACACGCTCGGGAAGTTGCCGTCGGCGGCGACCAGGAACGGTTCCCCCGTGACCTCGAGCTTCGCGAGCGAGAACGGCACGGCCCACAGACCGGGAGTGGTGGGGCTCCGGTGGTAGATCAGGTAGCCGGCAGGATCGTAGCGGGGAAAGCCGAGCGACTGGTCCTTGTGCTCCAGGAGGATCTTGCGCTTGCCGCCGGACCACAGGCCGATCTGGCTCAGGCCCCGGCCGCCCGCGTGGACGATGAACACGATGCCGCGCCCGCCCGGGAGCTCGGCCGGCTCGTGCAGGTCGCCTTCCGCGCCCGGCACCACCGGGACCACGACCTTCGGGTCGCCGCCGCGCTCGGAGACCTCGAGCACGCCGAGGCTGTCCCCGCGGCTGAAGAGAATCGTTCCGCGCGAGGTCCAGCAGGTTCCGGAGCCGCCGGTGAACGCCTCGCGGGTGTCGCTCAGCACCTGCGAGCTGCCGTCGGCGGCCGAGACCCGAATCAGCCGGCTGCCCGCGGCGTAGGCGAGGTGGCGCGAGTCGGGCGACCAGCACAGCGCCTGCGCCCCGGTCTCGGCCGGGAAGGAGCGGGAATCGAAGCGCGACAGGTCGCGAAGCACGAGGCGCCCGGCCGCGAAGCCGGCGACGAAGCGGCCGTCCGGCGAGATCACCGGCGACTGGTAGGGGGCGCCCGACGTGTCGGCCTCGAGCGAGAACTTGCGAAGCGGCGCCTCGGCCCGCGGCGGCACGGTGGCCCGGGCGGCGACGAACGCGAGGATGGCCCCGATCGCGAGGGCCGCCCCGACCGGGAGCCAGGGCAGGCCACGGGCGGGCGCGGCCGCGGCCGCCGGCGCGGATTCGTCCGGGACGCCGCGCAGCGTCTCCTCCAGCGCGATCCGGGCCTCGCCGATGTCGCGGAGCCGGCGCTTCGGGTCGCGCTCGAGGCAGCGGCGGAGCAGGCGCCGCACGCGGGGCGGCGTGTCCGCGGGGAGCGCCGCGAATTCGGGCTCGCTCCGCAGCACGGCGGCCAGCGTGTCCGAGATGGTCTCGCCCTCGAACAGGCGCCGGCCGGTCAGCATCTCCATCAGCACCACGCCGAACGCCCAGATGTCGGCGCGGCGGTCGGCCACCTGCCCGCGGGCCTGTTCGGGGCTCATGTAGGCGGCGGTGCCGAGCAGCACGTTGGCGGCGGTCATGCCGCCCGTGATGGTGGGCGAGTGCGAGAGCGCCGAGCCCGAGCGCGCCGTGGCCGGGTCGCCCTCGATGGCCTTGGCGAGCCCGAAGTCGAGCACCTTCGCCGATCCGCCCGCGTCGAGCTTCACGTTGGCGGGCTTCAGGTCGCGATGGATCACGCCCTTCTCGTGCGCGTGCTCGAGCGCCTCGGCGATCTGCAGCGCGAGCGGGAGGGCCTCCGAAACGGGGACCGCGCCCCGCGCGAGACGCCGGGCGAGGTCCTCGCCCTCGACCAGCTCCATGGCGAGGAAGCGCGCGCCCTCCGCCTGGTGGAAGCCGTGGATCGAGGCGATGTGCGGGTGGTTGAGGGCCGCGAGCAGCCGCGCCTCGCGCTCGAGGCGCGCCAGCCGCTCGGGGTCCGCGACCAGCAGGTCGGGCAGGAACTTGAGCGCCGCCTCGCGCCCGAGGCTCGTGTCCTGCGCCCGCCACACCACTCCCATCCCGCCCTCGCCGATCGGCTCGACGAGGCGGTACTGGAGCAGGGTCTGCCCGGGCGTGAGCGACATGGGTCTCCGAGGGTGAGGGAAGGGCGCAGTGTAGCGGACGCTCCGGCGGCGGACGAGGCCGCCGGCCGGCTCCCGCGGCGGCCGCCTCGACCGCGGCCCGGCGCCGCCTTTCCCGCCGCCCGGCGAGCCCCCCGCCCCTCCGGCCGCCCGATACGCCCCCCGGCCCGTGATACCCGCGGGTTCATCCCGTACCATTCCCCGCGATGCCGAACGAGACCCTGGCCATGAGCCGGCTGTGGACGTGGGCGATGCCCGCCCGCGAGGAGGACTGGGACGCGCTGTACGCGGCCGAACTCCCGCGGGTCTACAACTTCTTCCGCTACCGGGTCGGCGACGGGCCGGTGGCCGAGGACCTCACGTCCGCCACCTTCGAGAAGGCCTGGCGCGCGCGGCACCGCTACCGCCGCGACCTCGCCGCCTTCTCGACGTGGCTGTTCACGATCGCGCGCAACGTGGCGGTGGACCACTACCGGCAGCGTCGCGCGATGGTGCCCCTCGAGGAGGCGGAGCACCTCCCCGCCGGGGAGGGCCCCGAGGAGCTGGCCGAGCGGCGCTCGGACGCCGAACGGCTCGCGCACCTGCTGTCGCTGCTCCCGGAGCGGGAGCGCGAGTTGATGTCGCTCAAATACGGAGCCGGCCTCACCAACCGCGCGATCGCGCGGCTGACGGGGCTCAGCGAATCGAACGTCGGAACGATCGTGCACCGCACCGTGGCGCTGCTGCGGGCGGGCTGGAGCGAAGGAGAATGACGATGGACGACCGCTTCATGAACCAGCTGCGCCGCGATCCCGACCCCCATTTCACGCGGTCGCTGCGCGAACGCATTCGCGACCAGGCCCCCTCGCCCGTGATGCGGGCGCTGCGCCCGGGGCCGGCGCTGGCCTTCGGCCTCGCCGCCGCGGCCGCGGTCGCGCTGATCGCCTTCCCCGAGGTGCGCGTCTCGGCGCAGTCCATGCTCGACCTGTTCCGGGTGCGCAAGTTCGCGGCCGTGCCGTTCGACGAATCGCGCACCAGCCGGCTCCGCGATCTGGGCGAGGACCGCGCCCTGATGATCTTCGACACGCGCGAGACGCTGGTGGATCCCGGGCCGCCCTCCGTCTACGCCACGCCCGAGGCCGCGGCGGCGGCCGCGGGCTACCGGGTCGCGAGCCCCGGCTTCCTCCCGGGCGGACTGGCCGCGGACACGGTGTTCGTCGAGGGCGCGGGCGCCCTGCGGCTCTCGGTGAGCGAGGCCAAGCTGCGCGCCCTGCTCGACGCGCTCGACCTGCGCGACGTCGAGGTGCCGGGCGGCCTCGACGGCCGGCCGCTCGAGGTGCGCAAGCCCGCGATGGTCGTGCAGCAGTTCCGCAGCGCGCGCCGGCACGTGGCGCTGGTCCAGGCGCCGAGCCCCGAGGTGTCGCTGCCCGTGGGGCTCGACATCGAGCGGCTGGCCGAGGTGGGGCTGCGCGTGCTCGGGCTCGACGCCGGCGAGGCGCGCCGCGTGGCGCGGGCCACCGACTGGCGCTCGACGCTGCTGGTGCCGGTGCCGCTCAACGCCAGCACGTTCCGGCAGGTGACGGTGCACGGCGAGCCGGGACTGCTGGTCACCACCACCGGGGAGACCTCGGCCGACGGACAGCGCCGCCGCGACGGCAGCCTCCTGCTGTGGACCGAGAACGACCGCGTGTTCGGTCTCACCGGCAACCTCTCGCCCGAGGACCTGCTGCAGATGGCCGAGTCGGTGCGCTAGGCCACCCGGCCGCGCCCGCCGCCCGCTCCCGCTCCCGACTTCCGGGCCCGGCGGGAGCGGGCGCGTTGCGGCGCGCGGCTCCGGCCTCTAGCTTCCGCCCCATGTCCGACCCGGTGCTCGAGACCCGATCGCTGCGCAAGCGATTCGGAGACAAGGTGGCGGTCGAGGACCTTTCGCTCCGGGTCGGGCGCGGCGAGGTCTTCGGATTCCTCGGGCCCAACGGCGCCGGCAAGACCACGTCGCTCAAGATGCTCCTCGGGCTGGTGGAGCCCAGCGCGGGCGACGGCGAGGTGCTGGGGGCGCCGCTCGGCGACCGCGCCGCGCGCGCGCGCATGGGGTTCCTGCCCGAGCACTTCCGCTTCCAGGACTGGCTCACCGGGCGCGAGCTGCTCCACCTGCACGGCCGCCTGCTCGGCATGCGCGGCGCCGTCCTCGACGCCCGCGCCGACGACCTGCTGGCGCGGGTGGACCTGCTCGACGCGGCGCACCGCCCGATCCGCACCTACTCGAAGGGCATGATGCAGCGCGCCGGGCTGGCGCAGGCGCTGCTCAACGATCCCGCGCTGGTGTTCCTCGACGAGCCCACCTCGGGGCTCGATCCGCTCGGCCGCCTGCTGGTGCGCGACGTGATCCGCGAGCTGCGCGACCGCGGCACCGCGGTGTTCCTGAACTCGCACCTGCTGGGCGAGGTGGAGGCCACCTGCGACCGCGTCGCCTTCGTCAAGGCGGGGCGGATCGTGCACGAACTGCGGCTCGCCGGGGAGCCGGAGGGCCTCGCCGTCGAGCTGCGCACCGGGCCGCTCGACGACGCGGCGCGTGCGGCCCTCGCCGCGATCGGAACGCCGGACGCGCCGCGCGCGGGCGAACCCGGGCGGGCGGGGACCGTGACCCGGCTGCGCGTCGGGCGCGAGGACGCGCTCCCCGAGATCGCCCGCGCGCTGGTCCGCCACGGGGTGGCGCTCTACGAGATGAAGACCGCGCGCAAGTCGCTCGAGGCCTTGTTCCTCGAGGTGATGGGCGACGAGCAGAGGCCGGGCTAGGCCGTGCGCGCGATCCTCGTCCTCGCCGGGCTGACGCTCCAGGAGGCGCTGCGGCGCCGCATCCTGCTCGCCGCCGCGATCGGCGGCGCCGCGTTCCTCGCGCTGTTCGCGATCGGGCTGCACTTCATGCTGCGCGAGATCGGCAAGGAAGCCGGCATGGCCGCGCTCGAACGCCAGGTGGTGCTCAACATGATCACGCTGGCGGGGCTCTACGCCACCAACTTCCTGATGGTGATGACCGCGGTGCTGCTGGCGGTGGACACGCTCTCGGGCGAGATCGCCTCGGGCGTGATCCAGACGCTGGCGGCCCGGCCGATCCGGCGCGCGGAGATCGTGCTCGGGAAGTGGCTCGGCCACGCCGTGGTGCTGACCGCTTACTTCGCCCTGCTCGCGGGAGGGGTGCTGCTGGTGGCGCGCGGGATCGGCCACTTCACCCCGCCGCGCATCGCGCAGGGGCTGCCGCTCATGTGGCTCGAGGGGCTGGTGCTGCTCAGCGTCTCGATCGCCGGCGGCTCGCGGCTCAGCACGGTCACCAACGGCATCCTGGCCTTCGCGCTCTACGGGCTCGCGTTCATCGGCAACTGGGTCGAGCAGATCGGCACCTTCGCCGACAACGACGCCGCGCGCTACGTCGGGACGGTGGCGAGCCTGATCATGCCGAGCGAGGCGCTGTGGCAGCGCGCCGCCTGGTTCATGCAGCCCGAGATCACGCGGCAGCTCGGGGGAACGCCGTTCTCGCCGGTCTCGGTGCCGAGCCCGGCCATGGTGGGATGGGCCGCCGGGTACGCGGTGGCGGCGGTCGCGTTCGGCGTGTGGGGACTCCGCAAGCGGGCGCTGTAGCGGCGGGGCCGCCGCGGCGGCGCCGGGGCTACCGGCGGCCGGCGCGCGCGAGCGGTCCGCCGGCGCGCGCGAAGGGCCGCACCACGCCGTAGGGCACCGCGAAATCGGTGGGGCCCCAGCCGAACGGCACGATCTCTCCGGGATCGAAGTGCCAGACCACGCCGCGGTCGCTGAAGGCGAGATTGTCGTTCACGCGGAACCGCCCGCCGGGGAAGAAGAATCCGGCCGCGGCGAGGCTCGAGTCGGGGGCGAGGTCGCGCACCGTGCGGAAGTAGGGCTCGACCGCCGCGCTCAGCGAGTCGCGCGCCGCTTCGCGCAGCAGGTCGGAGAAGCGGAGCCGGTGCCCGCGGTCGGCGTCCACGAGGTGGTAGCGGATCGTGAGCGAGGGGCTCCCGTCCCCGCGGCTGCGGTATTCGTGCGCCGCGAGCGAGACGACGCCGAGCGTCTCGGATAGCACCTCGACGCGCCGGTCCAGCTCCCAGAACACGCGCGAGGGCCGCTTCCGGCGATCGGCGTTCCAGCCCGCGACGAAGCGGTCCATCAGCGCTTCGGGGTTCGCGGCCGGCTCGGCGGCGCCGGGTGGCGCGGCGAACACGATCTCCCGGACCACGGCGCGCAGCGAGTCGAGCGCCTCGCCGGAGCGCGCGCCGAGGAAGTCCGGGTACTCGAGGCGCACCCACGCGCTGTCGCGGCCCTCGGACGCCTCGCGATGCGCGGTGCGCACGCTGTAGGCGGCGCGCTCGATCACCGGACGCCCCGAGCCGCCGCATCCCGCCACGGCGAGCCACAGCGCGGCGCCCAGGGCCAGGGCCCCCGCGGCGGCCGCCCGCGAGTGCGCGATCGCGCCGCGCGCCGTCGGGCGGTTCCTAGGCGTCGGGGCTCCCACCCGATTCCGGCGACGCGCCCGGAGCGGGCTTCTTCTTCCCGCAGTTGCAGTCGCCGCACTTGTGGTACGGCCCGGGCGGAAGGTCGGCGTAGGCGATGCGATGCTCGCCGCCCTCGTCGTCGCGAACCCAGACCGCTTCGCGATAGGTCTCGGTGCGGGTCACCGTCATCGCGCCCTGCCCGGTCTTGAGCACGGCGCCGACCCGGGGCAGTCGCTCGGCGCTGTCGCGGTACTGGGCCAGCTCGTACGAAAGGCAGCACATGAGGCGGCCGCACGCTCCCGAGATCTTCGAGGGATTGAGCGAGAGCTGCTGCTCGCGCGCCATCTTGAGCGTGACCGGGTGGAAGTCCTTGAGCCAGGTGGAGCAGCAGAAGGCGCGCCCGCAGGGGCCGCAGCCGTCGAGCCGCCGGGCGCGGTCGCGAACGCCGATCTGGCGCAGCTCGATCCGGCACCGGAATTTCGCGGCGAGGTCCTTGA
>CAZIVR010000042.1:0-28003 GCA_964542745.1 uncultured bacterium | reverse complement strand
TCTGGATGATCTGCGACAGGTACTTGCCGAGACCGTCGTGGGTCATGCCGCGCTGCACCACCACGCCGGTCTTCGGCACCTTCACGAACTCGAAGGTGTTGTTCGGCCAGGTGCCGATCGCCTCGGCGAGATCGTGGCCGACCTTGTTCCGGTCGATGTCGATCGCCGCGGAGATCTCCACGTCGCGGATGTGGTACCCGCCCAGGTTCACGTGCATGAGGCCGGGCACGCGGTCGGTCTCGCGCGCGTTCCGGTAGTAGTGGAGCCCCTGCACGAACGACGAGGCGCAGTTGCCCACGCCGATGATGGCCACGCGAACTTTGCCCATGATTCGGTCTCTCCTATGCGTCGCGACCCGCGCCGCGGGTGTTCTTCCAGACGTGTGCCATCCGCTGGAACGCGGTGGCGAACGACAGGCCGGCGAGCAGCATCAGCGTCGCCGGCATCACCGGACCGTGCCCGACGAATCCCGCCAGGATCAGCAGGACCATGCGCTCGGGCCGCTCGAACCAGCCGACCTTGCATTCGATCCCGAGGCCCTCGGCCCGGGCGCGCGTGTAGGACACCATGAACGACCCCACCAGCGCCAGCAGGGCCATGAGGCTGAACAGCCCCCAGTGGAACGGCTCGAGCCCCCGCGCCAGGTTCAGCGCCACCCGCTCGGGGTCGGAAGCCTGGTCCACCAGGTTGGCCGTGTAGTACGACGCCAGCCCCACCAGCATCGCCGCCTCGGCCAGCCGGTCGAGCGTGGAGTCGAGGAACGCGCCGAACTTCGAGGCGCGGCCGGTGACGCGCGCGATCTGCCCGTCGAGGATGTCGCACAGGCCCGAGGCGGTGGCGAAGGCCGCCCCGGTTCGGAAGTGCCCGAGCGCGAAGCCGAGCCCCGCCGCCACGCTGAACAGCAGCCCGAGCACGGTGAGGTGGTCGGGCCGGAACCCCGCGCGCGCCATGCCGCGGGCCAGCGGGTCGAGGGCCGCGCGCGCGACGCGCTGCGCCGCCTCCTTGAACGGGGCGCGGGCTCCCGGGGCGCGCGCCCCGGACGCGGGCGCGGTCACGCTCCCGCCTGCGGCCCGCCGCGACGGGCACGCTTCTCGCGGATCTTGCCACCCAGCACCAGCACCATTTCCCCCCGCCGCTTCTCCGGCGTCAGCGCGGCGCGCACCTCGGCCGCGGTCCCGCGCAGCACCTCTTCGAACGTCTTCGTCAGTTCCCGCGCGAGCGCGACCGGCCGCCCGCCCCACACCGCCTCCAGGTCCGCGAGGCACGCCTCGATGCGGTGCGGCGACTCGAACGCGATGAGCGTCTCGGGCCGCTCGCTCAGTTCCTCCAGCCGCCTCCGTCGCGCCGCGCCCTTCGGCGGCAGGAATCCCACGAACGTGAAGGCGTCGGTCGGCAGCCCGCTCGACTGCAGCGCGGCGATCGCCGCGCTCGGCCCCGGCACGCTCTCCACCCGCAGCCCCGCCGCGACCGCGGCCCGCACCAGCGGAAATCCGGGGTCGGCGATGCCCGGGGACCCCGCGTCCGTCACCAGCGCCACCGACTCCCCGCCCCGCATCCGCTCCACCAGCCCCGCGCTGCGCGCGCGTTCGTTGTGCTCGAAGAGCGGGGTGAGCCGGCCGGAGATTCCGTAGTGCTCGAGCAGCCGGCGGGTGTGGCGCGTGTCCTCGGCCGCGATCACGTCCACTTCGCCCAGCACCCGCAGCGCGCGTCGCGTGATGTCCTCGAGGTTCCCGATGGGGGTGGCCACCAGGTAGAGCGTTCCTCCGCGCGCGGAGGTGCGGTCGGGCGTCACGTGGGCGTGGGTTCGGTGCGCCCCCGGCCCTTCGCCGGAAGCGGCGCGCAAGGTAGCACGCGCTTCGGGCGGCCGTCCAAACCCGCGAACCCCGCGGGAGACGCGCGCCGCGGCCCGCGCGCGGCGGGCCCCGGCGCCCCCCGGCGGCTCAGCGGGTGGGCCGTCCCGGAGCGGCCGGGACGGCCGCCTCGCGCATCGCCTCGACCGCCCGCTCGATGCCGGCGTCGTCCACGTCGAGGTGCGTGATGGCGCGCAGGCGGCGGGGCCCGAAGTCGAGCACCCGCACCCCGCGCTCCTCCAGCGCCCGGGCCACGGCGGCCGTCTCGAGCGCCGGGTCGGCGAGGTCGGCGAAAACGATGTTGGTCTCGGGCTCCGGGACCTCGAGCCCCTCGCACCGCCGCCAGCCCGCGGCGAGCCGGCGCGCGCGGGCGTGGTCCTCGGCGAGCCGCCCGACGTGGTGGTCGAGCGCGTGGAGGCAGCCGGCCGCGAGGATCCCGACCTGCCGCATCGTCCCGCCCCAGCGCTTGCGGATGCGGCGCGCCCGCAGGAGGGTCCGCTCGGGACCGGCGAGGATCGAGCCCACCGGCGCGCCCAGCCCCTTCGAGAAGCACATCATCAGCGTGTCCGCGCAGGCCGCCCACTCGCGGACCGGCACCCCGGTCGCGACGCTCGCGTTCCAGAGACGCGCCCCGTCGAGGTGCAGGCGCACCCCCCGCGCGCGCGCCGCGGCCGCCAGCTCCCGGAGCGCCGCCAGCGGCACCACCGCCCCGCCCGCGCGGTTGTGGGTGTTCTCGGCGCACACCAGCGTGACGCGGGCGTTGTGCTCGTCCTCGTCGCGGATCGCGTCGTGGAGGGCCGCGGCCGGAATCCGCCCGCGCTCACCGCGCACCACGTGGGCCAGGCAGCCCGAGTTGGCGGCGATCCCCCCCTGCTCGTACATGAAGACGTGGCTGTCGGCCTCGACCAGCACCTCGTCGCCGGGTTCCGTCTGGGACGCGACCGCCAGCTGGTTGCCCATGGTGCCGCTCGGCACGAAGGCCGCGGCCTCCATGCCGGCGAGGTCCGCGATGCGGCGCTCGAGCTCCTTCACCGTGGGGTCGTCGCCGAGCACGTCGTCGCCCACGACCGCCTCGGCCATGGCGCGGCGCATCGCCAGCGTGGGTCGGGTGACGGTGTCGCTGCGCAGGTCCACCTGGATGGGGGCATCGGGCATGGGACGCTCCGGTGCGGCGACGGGCTCTCGATCGGCGCCGGAGTCTACGCGATCCACGCCGGGCGGCGCAGCGGCGCGCCCGGGCGCGAGGCCGCACGACGCGCGGCGCGCGGGACCCGCACCCAACGCGCGGGCGGCGGCGGCGCCCGCGGACTGACACCCGCGTGACAAAAGCGTCGGCGGGCTGCAGTCTGCTGCCGATCATCCATCCGGGGTCGCGGGGGCCGCCGAATCGCCCGCCGGGGGGGTGCGCATCGGAAGGCGCGACGTTTCAACCCGAACCACGATCACCCATCCGCTTCCCGGCCTCGTCCGGGAACGCGAACCGACCTTCGAGGAGTGGAACTCGACATGATGCCCATGTTCGGACTCGACTCGACCTTCCTGCTCCTGATCCCGGCGATGATCTTCGCCTTCTGGGCGCAGTGGAAGGTGCAGCACACCTACCAGAAGTACGCGCAGGTCCGGGCCGCCAACGGCCTGACCGGGCGCCAGATGGCGCAGGCCATCATGCAGCGCAACGGCGTCACCGACGTCGGCATCGAGCCGGTCGGGGGCGTGTTGAGCGACCACTACGACCCGCGGGTGAAGAAGGTGCGCCTCTCGGGCCCGATCCACGACGGGGACTCGATCTCGTCCATCGCGGTGGCCGCCCACGAGGTCGGGCACGTGCTCCAGCACGCGCAGGGCTACGCGCCGCTGGCGCTGCGCTCGGCGATGGCCCCGGTGGTCGGCTTCGCGAGCATGGCGGCGATGCCGCTGTTCTTCATCGGGCTGATCTTCGGCAACCTGGCGTTCTCGACGCTGCTCATGGACCTCGGCATCCTGTTCTTCTCGGGCGCCGTGCTGTTCCACCTGGTGACCCTGCCGGTGGAGTTCGACGCGTCGAAGCGCGCGCTGGCCCAGCTCACCACCACCGGAGCGGTGATGCCGCAGGAGGTGGCGCAGGCCAAGAAGGTGCTCGACGCGGCCGCGCTCACCTACCTGGCGGCCGCGGCCATGGCGGCGCTCCAGCTGATCCGGCTGGTCGCGCTGCGCAACAGCAGGGACTGACCGCCGCGTCCGGGGCGCGGGCGGGGAAACGCCGAGGGCGGATCGGGGAACCGATCCGCCCTCCCGCTTTCCGGCGCGACGCCGGCGCGCGGAACCCTCAGACCTGCGAAACCATGTCCTTCAGTTCCTTCGACACCTTGAAGACCGGAACCTTGCGGGGCGGCACGGGGACGGCCTGCCCGGTCCGGGGGTTGCGCGCGATGCGCGACTTCCGATCCTTCACGCGGAAGGTGCCGAACCCGCGGATCTCGATGTGGTGGCCCGAAGCGAGGGCGCTCGCCACCGCGTTGAGAAAGGAATCCACGGTCTCGGCCACGTCTTTCTTGGTGAGGCCGGTTCGTTCGGCAATCTGATCCACGATATCGGCTTTGGTCATCTCGCCCTCCTCGGGTCCCGACACGGAAGCCGGTCGGGAGCGGCTCCTGTTCGGCGGGTCGGGGGCGAAGCTAGCAAGCGGCCCGAAAACCGGTCAAGCGGGTTTTTTTTCAAGGCCTTGCGGCTATCCCCGTGGGCCGGAAAAAGCCACGGCGCCCCCCGCTCTCCCGGAGGGCGCCGTGGCGGGTGCCGCCGGCCCTACTTCCGGGCCGCCGAGCCCGTGGGGCCCTTGCTCCAGTCGGAGAGCGCGATCTGGATGCCGCTCTTGAAGTGGAGCGCCATCCGCTTCTTCCAGTAGAACCAGCTGTCGTACTTCTCGCCGCCCGCCTCCCACGCCAGCACCTGCTCGGGGGCGCCGTGGGCCGCCAGGGCCTTGACTCCCGCGGCGCCGGCGGGCGCGCTGTTCTTGGCGGCGGCCTCCGCGTCCGGAGCCGCCTGCCCGTTCTGCATGGCGAGGAACACCATCAGCTCCTCGTTGGCCTTCGCGTTGTGCCCGGCCTTGGTGTACACGCCGCCCAGCTGGCGGTGCAGGGTCCGGTTCTGCGGGCTGGAGGCGAGGCCCTCGAGCAGCAGCGTGATCGCCTCGTCGTACTTCTTGTTCTCGGCCAGCGTCGCGGCCAGCGACGAGATGGTCTCCACGTCGCCCGGCTTGGCCTTGAGCGCGGCGCGCCACTGGTTCTCGGCGAGCGCCATCTCCCCGGCGTTCTGGTAGGCGAGCGCGGAGTTGAACGCCAGGTCGGGGTTGTCGCCGCGGAACGAGAACGCCTTCGCGTAGGCGTCGGCGGCGGCCTTGAACAGCGGCTTGCGCGCGTCCCCTTCGGCCTTCTGCGCCTTCTGGAACGTGGCGTCGGCCAGCCCCGCGTGCAGGTCCGCGTTCTCGGCGTCGGACTTGAGCAGGTCCTGGAAGAACGAGACCGCCTCGTCGTACCGCTTCTCCTGCAGCAGCTGGGACGCGTAGTTGGTGCGCGCCAGCTTGAGCGAGGCCTGGAGCGCCGAATCGCTCGGCGCGACCGCGAGTCCCTCCCGGTAGATGTCGGCGGCCTTCTTGAAGTCGCCGAGGAACACGTAGACCGAGCCGAGGTTTCGGATCGTCTGCGGGTGGTTGGGGCGGATCTGGGACGCGCGCGTCAGGCTCGCGATCGCCTCCTGGTAGCGCTTGCCCGCCTCCTCGCGCAGCGTCTGGTCGGACTCGTTCTCGGGCTTCTGCGTGTAGTCGGGATAGGCTTCCTGGGCCGCGCCGATCTTGCCGATGCCGTCGTTGAAGGCGTTGGCCCAGTAGGAATCGCGGTTGTTGGTGGCCCACTCGACCTTCTTGTGGTCGCCCTTGACCTTCAGCTTCTCGATCGCGTCGGCGAACGCGAGTCCGGCCTTCTCGGCGTTGCCGGTCTCGGCGTAGGCCCAGCCCAGGTAGCCGATCGCCTCGGCGTCGGCGGGATCCTCGGTGGCGCACTTCTCGAGGTTCATGATCGCCTTCTGGAACTGGCGCTCGTAGTCCTCGATGTTGCCCTTCTCCTTGTCGCGCAGGCCGCCGACGACGTACTGGATGCCGCCGGCGCAGTGCGGATTGCGCGCGTCCGCGGGGAGCACCCAGCCCAGAACCGCCGCCGCGAGCAGCACGGGGACGAGGGGTTGCCGTCGAAGAGTCACTTCAGTCCTCCTTCAGGACGTGAGGCGGAAGCCGTTCACCGTGACGCCGAACTTCGCCCCGAGGTAGTGCGCCGCCTTGCGCGACGCCTGCATGCGCGTCATGAAGATCTCGAAGTACTCCATCACCTCCGAGATCTCGTTGTCGATCGTCAGCTCCAGCGTGATCTGCTTCTGGGACTCGTCCACGTTCAGGAAGCTCTTGACCACCGCGTAGTTCACGCGGTCGTGGATGTCGAACTTGATCTGGTCCGGGTTGCGCACCCGCGTGCGGTGGACGTCGCTCTTGTCGGCCATGATCAGGGCCGCGGCCACCGGGCTCACCGGGTCGCCGTCGTTCTCGTGATGGTTGCCGATCGCGCCGATCACGGTGCAGATCTCGGCGTCGCCCATGCCCATTTCGTGCAGCAACTGCATGGCCATCGCGCCGCCGGTCTGCGCGTGGTGGTCGCGGTTCACCGCGTTCCCGATGTCGTGCAGCCAGCCCGCGATCGCCGCCAGCTCCGAGTCCCGCTCCGGGTAGCCGAGGCGCTTGAGGACGTTGAAGGCGATCCGCGACACCAGGCCCACGTGCCGCTCGCCGTGCTCGGTGTAGCCGATCTGGGCGAGCGCCTCGTCGGCCCGCCGCACGAAGACGCGCGCGCGCGGGTTCTCCTTCACCTGCTCGAACGTGACGAGCGGATGCTCGGAGGCCGCGACGGCGGGCTCGGGGACGGCGCCCTCGGGGCGCGCGGATGCGGTCGAGTGGTTCATACGAGACTCCCGGAATGCGGGAAGGATGCCATGGGCCGCCGGTCCGGCGCGTGCGGGAAGCGGGGCGACTCTAGGACCGCAATTCGAGATGCGTCAAGAGGAAGCGGGATTGTCCGGTGGATGTATCCCCCGCCCGGGCGGGCCGTCCCGTCGCGCGCTCGTGGCGGGCGCGCACACCGGCGTGGCGATTCCGAGACGCCATGGCCGGCGCCGACGCCCGCGACGCTCAGCCTCGCGGGCCGCGCGCGTGCCGGGACCGCGAGGAGTAGTAGGGGAAGTCCGCCGGTTGCCCGAGTTCGTGACCGTGTCGAAAATTTCCGCCCTCGTGGGCGGAGTAGTGGCACGAGGTACACAGGATGACGCAGTTGTCCACGCGGTCGGAACCGAAGTGCTTGACGTGAACGAGATGGTGCGCCTGCGCGCCCTCGCCGAAGGCGTGCGTGGCTGCGTCCGAACTCCGCAATCCGCTGATCGGCGTGCCGCAGCTCGCGCACCGGTAGCCCTGGCGTTCGAGCGCCTCCCGCTTGGTGCTGGCGGAGAATTCGTTGGCTCGCATGGCCCCCCCCTGCGGCGCGCGGGAACCGGCGAAGCCCGGCCTCAACGCGCCGAACGGCGGGAGTCTACAACACGTCCACCGGGTCCACGTCGGCCACGATCCGGACCGCGCTCGCGTCCGCGTCGGCCTCGGCGATCTCGAGGCCGCGCGCGACCACGGCGTGGAGCTTCGCCGCGCTCCCCGACTTGAGCAGCAGGTGCCAGCGGTGGACGCCGCGCAACCGCGCCAGCGCCTGGGGCGCGGGCCCGAGCCGTGCGACGCCGGCCGCCTCCGCCTCGGGCGCGAGCGCCTCCTCGACGCGGGTGGCCAGCGCCTCGACCCGCGCTTCGTCCGCGCCCGAGAACAGCAGGCTCGCCAGCCGCGTGAAAGGCGGGTAGCCGACCTCGCGGCGCTCCGCGGTCTCGCGCTCGACGAACGCCCCGTCGTCGTGGCGCGCGGCCGCCTCGATCGCGGGGTGGTCCGGGGTGCAGGTCTGGACGAACACCTCGCCGCGCACCGCGCCCCGCCCGGCGCGCCCGGCCACCTGCACCAGCAGCTGGAAGGTGCGCTCGGCCGCGCGGAAGTCCGGCAGGTGGAGCGCGACGTCGGCGTCGAGCACGCCCACCAGCGTGACGCGCGGGAAGTCGAGCCCCTTGGCCACCATCTGGGTGCCGAGCAGGACGTCGGCCTCGCCCGCCGCGAACCGCTTCAGGATCTCCGCGGGCCGGGTGCCGCGCCGGGCCACGTCGGCGTCGAGGCGCAGCACGCGCGCCTTCGGGAACGCCGCGGCCACCTCCTTCTCGACCCGCTGCGTCCCGGAGCCCGAGAGCCGCAGCAGGGTCGAGCCGCAGGAGCGGCACGCGGCGCCGGCCGGCTCGCGATGGTCGCAGTAGTGGCATCGCCACTCGTGCGGGGCGAGGTGCAGCGTGAGCGAGATGTCGCAGTGCGGGCAGCCGGGCACCCAGCCGCAGGCGCGGCACTGGGTGTGGTGCGAATGGCCCCGGCGGTTCAGGAACAGCACCGATTGCTCGCCGCGCTCGAGGCGGAGCGCGAGCGCCTCGCGCAGGGGCCGCGACAGCAGGGCGCTGGTGAGCCCCTCGGCGCGCAGGTCCACGACCCGCACCTCGGGCAGCGACCGGCGGTCCACGCGCTCCGGCAGGCGCAGCCGCCGGTACTTGCCGCGCGCCACGTTGGCCAGCGCCTCGAGGCTCGGGGTGGCCGAGCCCAGCACCACCGGGATCCCCAGCATCTGGGCGCGCCTCACCGCGACGTCGCGCCCGTGGTAGCGGAGCTGCTCGCTCTGCTTGTAGGCCGGGTCCTGCTCCTCGTCCACCACGATGAGCCGCAGCGCGGGCAGCGGCGCGAACACCGCCGAGCGCGCCCCCACCACCACGTCGAGCGCACCGCGCCGGGCCAGCTCCCAGTTGCGCCGGCGCTCGCCGACCGAAAGGTAGCTGTGCAGCACGCCGACCCGGCCGCCGAAGCGGCGCTCGAACTCGCGCACCACCTGCGACCCGAGCGCCACCTCGGGCACCAGCACCAGCGCCTGCCCTCCCGCTTCGCGCGCGGCGAGCGCGGCGCGCATGTAGACCTCGGTCTTGCCGCTGGCGGTGACGCCGTGGAGCAGGAACGGGGCGAAGCCGCCCGTCGCGACCGCCTTCTCGATCGCCGCGACCGCCGCGCGCTGGGCGGGCGTCGGCGTGATGCGCTGCGCGAGCGGCAGGCGCACCACCGGATCCTCGGCGGCACCGCGGCGGGCGCGGCTCTTCGCGAACCCCTCGAGCCCGCCGGGCAGCATGGCCGCGATCACCTCGCCGATCGGGGCGAGGTAGTAGTCGGCGATCCAGCGCGCGAGCGCCAGCAGGTGGGCCGAGACCGGCGGGGACTCGGCCACGCCGCCGAGCTCGCGGATCTCGATCCCGGCGAGGTCCGGGTGCGCCGCCGCGTCGAGCCCGGCCGACACCGCGACCACGTGCCCGCGGCGCGTGCGGCCGCGGAACGGCACCTCCACCTGCACGCCGGGACGCACGCGGCCGGCGAGGGCGTCGGGCACGCGGTAGACGAACGTGCGGCGCAGCGGTAGGGGCAACGCGACCTGCGCGAACGGCATGATCGAGGCTCGGAAGGGCGGAAGGGAGCGGTGGCGGGTGCGACGGGAGCCGCGGGAGACACGCGCAGCTTGAGGCGATCCGGGGAGGATCGCAAGGGCGTCCGGCGACCGCGGCCACGCGGTCGCACGGGCCCGACCTCCGGCGTGGGAGGGTCGCGAAAACGCCGGAGGATCAGGCCTGCATGCGCTGGTTGGTGGACTGGCCGAGAATCGCGTTGATCCGCTCGACCAGCTTGCGCGGGCTGAACGGCTTGGTGATGTAGTCGTCCGCGCCCACCTCGAACCCGACCTTCTGGTCCACGTTGCGTCCCTTCGCGGACAGCAGGATGACCGGGATCTCGCGGGTGGCGGGGTCGGACTTGAGCGCCTTGCACGTCTCGTAGCCGTCGAGCTTCGGCATCATGATGTCCAGCACGATCAGGTCCGGCTTCTCGGCGCGCGCCTTCTCGAGCGCCTGCTCGCCGTCGAGCGCCGTCAGCACCTGATAGCCCTCCATCCCCAGGCTGAAGTCGAGGATGTGCACGATGTAGATCTCGTCGTCCACCACCAGAATCTTTCCCTTGGCCATGCTCATCACCTCCGATCCCTGGATGAGGCCGCGACGGCGTCGCCCGAACCGCGCGTGAACTGCTCCACGTCGCGCCAGGCGTTCTCGAACACCGCGACCACCTCGGGGTCGAACCGCCGCCCCGACATCTCCTTCAGCGCGCCCATGGCCTCCTGCCGCGAGAGCGCCGCCTGACCTCCGCGCCCGAGGGTGAATCCCTCGAACGCCTCCACGACCGCGAGCACGCGCCCGCCGATCGGGATGTCCTCCCCGGCCAGCCCCTGCGGGTAGCCGGTGCCGTCCCACCATTCGGTGCGGGCCTGCACGATCTCGCGCACCGCGCCCAGCGACTCGAGCGGGCGCATCAGCGCGCGGCTCAGCGCGTCGCTCGGCTCGCGTTCGCCGGGAGCGGGCAGGTCCACGTCGGACTGCGTGGCGGCGTGCCCGATCAGCGCGACCTCGGCCTCGGGCAGCCCCATGGCGCGGGCCAGCGAGGTGGCGAGCTGCACGCGCGAGGGGAGCGTGCGGCCGCCCGCCGCCGCGCCCTTGAGGATCGAGCGCACCGCGCGGTCCGCGTCGTCCAGGTCGGAGCGCCGCGCGTCCATCGCCCGCGCCTGCTCCCACGCCACGGCCACGCGCTCGGCGAGCTGCAGCAGGAGCTGGCAGTCGTCCGCGTCGAAGGGCTCCTCGGACACCGGGTCGGTGACGTTCAGCACGCCGAGCAGTCCCTGCTCGCTCTCGATCGGGACCGAGAGGAAGGTGCCGGTGCGGTACTGGCGGCGGCCCGAGCCCACGACCGGGGCGCCGTCGCCGCTGCCCGAGACGCACACCGGGCGCCGGTTCTCGGCCACCCAGCCGGAGATGCCGGTGCCGATCCGGATCGAGGCCTCGCGCACGACGGTGTCGTCCACGCCCAGCGCGGCCTGGACGACGAGATCGCCGTCCGGCCCCGGAGCGAGGAGCGAAACCACGCGCGCATTCATGACTTCGGCCACCATTTCGATCGCCAGTCTCAGGATGTCTTCCGGTGCGGCGTGGGTGCGCGGCCCCGGCCGGACCGAGATCCGGGGACCGGTGCGCCGCGGCAGCACCACGGTGAACGTCGAGCCCTTCTCCGGTTCGCTCTCGGCGAAGATCCGTCCGCCGTGCCACTCGACGATCGACTTGCAGATCGCGAGTCCCAGGCCGGTGCCGCCGAAGCGGCGGACCAGCGAGGAGTCCACCTGGAAGAAACGCTCGAAGATCTTTTCCAGCATCGGCTCCGGGATCCCGATGCCGGAATCCCGGACCCGCAAGGTCACGTCGCGCTCGTCCCCGCCCAATTCGAGCGAGACCGAGCCTCCGGGCGGGGTGAATTTCACCGCGTTGCTCCCCAGGTGGAGGGCCAGCTGGCGGAGCTGATCGCGATCCCCGTCCGCTCGGGTATCGGCGGTCTGGAGATCCACCTTGAGACCGATGCGGCCGGCCTGCGCCACCGGCTGGAGCAGGCGGGCGGTCTCCTCGAGGACCTCGGCCAGGTCCACGTTCTGGCGGGCCATCCGCATGGTGCCGGAGTCGAACCGGTTGAGGTCCAGCAGGGACTCGATGAGCCGGGTGAGCCGCTCCGCCTCCTCGCTGATGATCCCCATGAACCGCTGCACCTGGCCGTGGGTCATTTCCTGCTCGGAGGCCCCGAGCACGGTGTCCACGTAGGCCCGGATCGCGGTGAGCGGGGTCCGCAGCTCGTGCGAGACGGTCGAGACGAAGTTGCTGCGCAGCGCGTTCATCTCCTGCATGCGCTGGCCGGCCTCCTCCAGCTCGCGGGTGTGCCGCTCGAGCTGGCGGTAGAGCCGGGCGTTCTCGATCGCGACCACCGCGTGGTTGCCGAAGATCTCGATCAGCTCGATGGTCTCCTTGGAAGGGACCAGCCGGTCCTCGGGATCGTCCACCGAGAAGTAGGCGAGCAGCTCGCCCTTGCGGTCGAACAGCGGAACCAGCAGCACGTCGTTCTCGTGCCACTCGAAATCCTTGCGGGGCCCGAGGCTGGGCGTGTAGCCGGCCGGGAGCTGGCCGTTGAACTCGTGCGCGTGGCTGATGAAGAACGAGCGGCTGATCCGGAACTCGTCCCGGAGCCACGACTGGAAGTCCTCGACCCGCACCTCCTCGCGCGACAGGCGCACGCGGGCGTCCTCGTCGATCCCCGCGAAGGCGCGGGCGGTCAGCGTCTGGGAGCCGGGCTCGCGGATCCGGATCAGCACCACGTTGAAGCGCAGGGTGCGGCGGATGGTCTCGGCGAGCCGCGCCAGCAGGGTGTCGAGATCGAGCTCGGAGTTGATCTGGAAGATGTTCTCGAGGATCTGGTGCAGCTTGGCCGCGCGCTTGCGGTTCTCCTCGACCTGGCTGAAATAGAGCTTGGAAAGCCGCTGGCGCGTGCGCGAGAGCTCCTCGATCTGCCGCATCATGGCCGCCGCATCCGGGAGCGGCGCGGCCGCCCCCTCGCCCGCGGCGAGCGACGCCTCCGCGCCCGCGGTGGGAACGGTGGCTTCCTCGGCCGCCGGCGCGTCCTCGTCCGGGATCGCGGGCGGCAGGGCCGCGGCCGCCTCGGCCGCGCGCGAGGCCTGGTCGCGCTTGAGCTTCTGGAGCTCGCGGCGGGTGGAATCCAGGTCGCTCTTGAGCTTGAGCTCCTGCGGGGACGGGCCCGAATTGCGGTCGCGGCGGGGGCTCACGCCGCGTCCCTTTCCTGCTCGAGCACGGTCAGGAACGCCGCGACCACCTGGGGATCGAACTGGGCCCCCGCCGCGCGGCGCAGCTCGTCGGCCGCGGCCTCGCGCGGCACCGGGGCGCGGAACGGACGCCCGCGCGTCATGCTCTCCCACGCGTCCACCACCGCCAGCACGCGCGCCCCGGCCGGGATCGCGCTCCCGGACAGGCCGCGCGGGTAGCCGGTGCCGTCCCAGTGCTCGTGGTGGGCGAGGATCACGTCGCGCACCGCGTTCTGGTATTCGAGCGGCCGGATGATCTCCACGCTCACCGCGGGGTGGCGCTCCACCTCGGCGCGCTCGTGGTCCTCGAGCGGCTCCCCGTGCGCCACCTGCTCGACCACCGCGCCCATGCCGATGTCGTGGATGCTGGCCACGTAGCCGATCAGGTCCACCTCGGAGTCGGGCATCTGCAGCTCGCGGGCGAGCGCGCGCGCGAGGTGCACGACCTGGCGGCCGCCGAGCAGGCTCTCGCGCTTGAGGCGCGTGATGCTGCGCACCGCCTGGATCGCCTCGGCCACCAGCCGCGGGCTGTCCGGGTGCTGGCTGGCGCGCTCGATGGCGCTGCCGACGCGCTCCACGAGCGCCCCCGCGACCGCGAGATCGTCGTCGTCGAAGGGCGCCCCGCTGCGCTTGTTGTTGACGTTGAGCACGCCCACCACCTCGCCCTCCACCTTGAGGGGCACGCACAGCAGCGACTTGGTGGAGTACTGCGGGTGGTTGAGCCTCCGGAAGCGCCGGTCGGTCTCGATGTTGTTGACGAGCAGCGGACGGCCCCACGCGGCGACCGACCCGGCGACCCCGGAGCGGAGCGTCGTGCGGCGACCCTCGAGGTGCTGCGCCTCGAGCCCGCGCGAGGCGGTGATGGCCAGGTCGCCCGCGTCCGGATCGATCAGCATCAGCGAAACGATCTCGGCGTCCATCGCGGCCGCCACCATCTCGACCGTGCGCTCGAACAGCTCGGGAAGATCCTCGCGCGTGACGATGGAGCGGGCGATGCGGCGCGCGCGCGGGGTCGCCAGCTGGCGCTGGGGCAGGGTGAACACGAAGCGCGTCCCGCCCTTGCCCGGCACCTCCACCTGGATGCGGCCGCCGTGCAGCTCGACGATGCCGCGGGCGATCGCGAGGCCGAGCCCGTTGCCCTCGGTCTCCTGGTCGTCCTGCTGCCGCGAGCGGTAGAAGCGGTCGAACACGTGCGGCAGGTCGTCGGCCGGGATGCCCGGGCCCTGGTCCTCGACGCTCACCCAGCACTCGTCGCCGCGGGCGTGGCCCACCACGCGCACCTCGCCCCCGATCGGCGAGTACTTGGCGGCGTTTCCGAGCAGGTTGATGAGCAGGCGCCGCAGCAGGTCGGCGTCGGCCTCGACCGGAAGCCCGGGCTCGATCTGGATCGCGGTGCGGATGCGCCGGGCCTGCAGGACGGGCTGGAGCCCCTCGAGCATCTCGCGCACCAGCGTCTCCAGCTCCACGCGGGTGAGGCGGAGCGGGCGCTGGCCCGACTCGAGGCGGGACAGGTCGAGGATGTCGGTGACGAGGCGCGAGAGCCGGTCGCACTCGACGTTGATGATGCTGAGGAACCGCTCGCGCGGGGCCTGGGAGTTGCGCAGGCTCTCGAGCAGCGCCTCGGCGTAGGCCTTGATCGCGGTGAGCGGGCTACGGATCTCGTGGGCCACCACCGACATGAGGTTGGAGGCGGTCTCGTCGCCCTCGGCGAGCCGGCGCTCGAGGCGGGAGTTGTCGCGACGCACGTCCTCGATCTGGCGGCGCAACTCGGCGCGCTCCAGCGCCATGGCCAGCGCGTCGGCCACGCTCTGGAGCAGCAGCCGCTCGGCCGTGGTGAACGCGTGGGGAACGGGGAACGCCACCAGCAGCACGCCGCACACCGTCCCGCCCGAGAGCAGGGGCAGCGTGGCGAGCGCGGCCGGCTCCTCGAGCCACAGCTCCCGCTCGCGCCGCGGCGCCCCGCCTCCCGGCAGCCGGGGGGTCAGGCCGTCGTCGAAGGCCGCCATCTCCTGCTGCAGCGTCCACTCGACCGGGCCCTCGGACTCGGCGAGATACGGCGACTCGATCCCGGCCGGATCCATGCAGCGCAGCGTCCCGCTGCGCGAGTCCACCCGCAGCAGGCGCCAGTCGCTGGCGCCCGCGCCCTGCATGGCGCAGGAGCCGGCGATCGAGCAGGCGGTGGAGAGGTCGCCGGCGCTGCGCAGCGCGAGCAGGCTCTGCGCGAGCGCGGCGAGCGCGGCGTCGGAGCCGAGCCCGGCGGTGCCGAGGGACAGGGAGGCGCTCACGGTCAGGCCGCCGCGTGACGCCCGGCGTCGCCGCCGGCCTCGTCCCCGGGCGAGCGGCGTTCGGTGATCAGCACGCTGCCCGCGATGCTCTTGCCGTGGGCCTTCAGTTCCTGCGCGATGTCGGTGAGCTGGGCCAGGTGGGAGACCGCCACGCGGTCGGTGCGGAGGAGCCCGATGGTGAGGCTCATCATGGGGAAGCGCTCCAGCACGTGCCGGCGGTTGTGCACCTCCACGTGCCCGCGCGCGCGGTCCTCGGCGTCGTAGAGCTCCGGAACCGCGGCGTCGAACGCTTCGAGGATTTCCTTCCCGATCCGCTCGGCACGCTCCGGCACCGTGAGCACCACGAAGTCGTCGCCGCCGATGTGGCCCACGAAGCTGCCCTCGCCGTGGCGCTGCACCACCTCCACCAGGATGCGGGCGACCGTCTGGATGGCCTGGTCCCCGCGCGAGTAGCCGTAGCGGTCGTTGAAGGCCTTGAAGAAGTCGATGTCGATCTGGAGAAACGCGAAGGCCTCGCCCCGCCCGAGACGCTTCTCCACCTCCTCGTTGATGGAGATGTTCCCGGGCAGCCCGGTGAGCGGGCTCGCGGCGCGCTGCTGGCGGCTCCACTCGAGCACGTTGCGGATGCGCAGCACCAGCTCGCGGTGCTGCCAGGGCTTGGTGACGTAGTCGTTGGCGCCGCCCTGGAGTCCGGCGACCTTGTCGTCGGCCTCGGCCTTGGCGGTGAGCAGCACGATCGGGATGTGCCGCGTCGTGTACGCCGCGCGCAGGCGGCGCGTCACCTCGAAGCCGTCGAGGTGCGGCATCATCACGTCGCAGAGGATCACGTCCGGGAGCTTCTCGAGCGCGACGTCCACGGCCTGCTGTCCGTCCTCGGCGGTCACCACCTCGAAGCCCGCGGCCTCGAGCTGGAAGCGCAGGACTTCACGGAGGTGGTGCTCGTCCTCGGCCACGAGAATGCGGGGTGCGCTCACGACGTAGGGCTCTCCTTGCCTGGGTCCCGGGGCGCTTCGGTCTCCCCGTACCGGAAAGGCAATGCCCATGCCACGCATCGCCTTGCGGCACCGGGGTTATCGGCCGGGCCGCGGCGGGCCTGCAGCCGCAATTTCAGGGGGGTTGCGGGGCCGCGGAACGGGAGGCGCGGCGCGGGGGTCCGCCGGCCGCCGCGCAAAATGCGGCCGGCCGGGCGAAAGCGCGCACGGATCGTGGCCGCGTCAGGCCCCGCGGTCGAGCCCCGAAGCCTCGAGCGAAGCCACCGCGTCCATCTCCGGCTCGATCCCGATCCCCTCGCGCAGCTGCCAGGCCCCGACCAGCGCGATCATCGCCGCGTTGTCGGCGCACAGGCGCATCGAGGGCATGCGCAGCGGGATGCGGCGCGCCTCGCAGAGCGTGGCGAGCCGGGCGCGCAGCGCGCGGTTGGCGGCCACACCCCCGCCCAGGTTGAGCGCGCGCGCGCGGGTCGAGCGCAGCGCCCGCTCGCACTTCGCCACCAGCACGTCCACCGCCGCCGCCTGGAACGACGCCGCGACGTCGGCCACCAGCGCGTCCGGGAACGGCGGCTCGCCGTGCGGCGCGACCGCGAGCGCCACCGCGGTCTTGAGCCCCGAAAACGAGAAGTCGCAGCCCGGCTGGTCGAGCATCGGGCGCGGGAAGTCGTAGGCCGCCGGATTGCCCGACGCGCCCGCGCGCTCGATGGCGGGCCCGCCCGGGAAGCCGAGCCCGAGCAGCTTCGCGACCTTGTCGTAGGCCTCGCCCACCGCGTCGTCGCGGGTGCTGCCGAGCCAGCGGTAGCGCCCGAACCCCGAGACCTCCACCAGCTCGGTGTGCCCTCCCGACACCACCAGCGCCACCGCCGGGTAGGGGCTGTCGCCGTGCTCGAGGATCCCCGCGTGGAGGTGCGCCTCGATGTGGTTGACCCCGGTCACCGGGATCCCGAGCCCGAGCCCGAGCGCCTTGGCGTAGGCCACGCCCACCACCAGCGAACCGACCAGCCCGGGGGCGCGCGTCACGGCGACGCCGGTGAGGTCGCGGGCGGCGATCCCCGCCTCCTCGAGCGCCGACCGCGTGAGCCGCGGCAGGTTGAGCAGGTGCGCGCGCGAGGCCAGCTCCGGCACCACGCCGCCGTAGAGGCGGTGCACGTCCTGCGTGGCGATCAGGTGCGAGCGCAGGGTGCGGCCGTCCTCGAGCACGGCGACCGAGGTGTCGTCGCACGAGGTCTCGATGCCGAGCACCAGCCGGTCGGGGGGCGCCGGAGTCAGGACCGTGCCCCCGGCGCGGCGCCGCGCCGCCCGCGCGCGACCCGCCGCTTCACGCTCCCGCCTCCGGGGCGAGCACGCTCTCGAGCCACTCCATGTAGCGGGGCGCTCCCGCCGCGACCCGCACCGCGATGCACTCCGGCACCTCGTAGGGGTGCAGCTCGTGCAGGCGCGACAGCAGCGCGGCCCAGTCCTGCTTGCGGGTCTTCATCATCACCACCACTTCCTGCGCGTCCTCCACGCCGTCCTTCCAGCGGTAGATCGAGCGCGCCCCGGGCATCAGCGTGCCGCACGCGATCAGGCGCTCGGCGACCAGCTCGCGCACCGCCCGGGCGGCGGAGGCCTCGTCGGGAAAGGTGCTCCAGGCGATCAGCATCTCGGTCATCGGGATCTCCTCAGCGGACGCGGGCGAGCAGTGTAGCATCGCCCCGTGCGCCTCCTCCCGCTGGTGATCGCCGCGTCGCTCGCGGCCCTCGCGGCCGCCGACCGCCCCGCCCGCGCTCCCGCGCACGGCGTGCCGCCGCTCCTCTTCGCGGCGCGCCGGCCGCTGCCGGAAGGCGCGGGCGCGGTGCCCGGCCTCGGGCCCCGCCACCGCGCCGCCGCGGCCGGCGGCCGCCTGATGGTGTTCGACCCGGCGCGCGGCGTCCGTCCCGTGGAAGGCGTCCCGGAGGGCGCGCTCTTCGACGTGAGCGATCCCGCGGTGGCTCCCGACGGGCGCCGCGTCGCCTTCGCCGGGCTCGCGCACCCCGAGGGCGGGTGGCGGATCCACCTGCTGCTCGGCGACGGGGCGGACCGGCGCCTCGCGCCCGCGCCGGTGCCGCGCGACGCGGCGGCCGCCCGCTACGACGACCTCGATCCCTGCTGGCTCGACGACTCGACGCTGGTGTTCGCGAGCACGCGCGACGGGGACCGCTCGCAGTACGACGGCACGCCGGTCCCGCAGCTCTTCCGCCTCGACCTGCGCGACGGGCGGCTCCACCGCCTCACCGCGGAGCGGAACGGCGCCGCGGAGCCGTGCGTGGATCCGCGCACCGGGCGGATCGTCTACTCGCGATGGTGGTTCAACCGCGCGCGCCCGGGTGGGGCGCCCGGCGACACCGTGAACTTCTGGCAGGCGGTCTCGATCGCGCCCGACGGCGGCGACCCGCGCGCGATCGCGGCCGTCGCGGGCGGGCGGCGGCCCGCCGCGCTCCACCAGCCCGCGATCGCTCCCGACGGTTCGCTGTTCGGGGTCGCGGGCGACGCGCTCGGACTCTCGCCGGCCGCGGGCGCGTGCGAGGTCACGTGGCGCCCGCGCGCGCAGGCGGCGCCCCGCCACGTGGCCGGGGCGAGCTTCGATCCCGAGGACGCGCCCCGCTACGGAAGCACGCGCGGGCTCGCCTCGCCTTCCGCCTGCGCGCCCGCCCCGCTCGGCGACGGGCGGGTGGTGTTCTCGCTCGACCCGGGCGGCCGCGGCGACTTCGGGTTGTGGATCGCGCGTCGCGACGGCGGCGGCCTCGCGCCGCTCGTGGACCTCGAGGGCACGCTCGAGCTGGACGCCGTGCCGTGGGTGGCGCGCCGCGCGAAACGGGCCCCGCCGCCCGCGTTCTCGCTGGAGCCCATCCCGCGCGACGCCGCCGCGCTCGCGGCACGGACGCAGCGCTTCCGCTACCTCAATCGCGGCGTGTTCGCCGCGGGCTTCGGCGAGCGCGAGACGGCGCGCGCCCGCGCCGCGGGGCCGCTGCGCCTCCGCTTCTGGGCCGCGCTCCCGCGCGCGGGCGCGCCCCCCTTCGACACGCTGGTGCTGGTGCGCGAGGTTCCGGTCGGCGCGGACGGGCGCGTGGACGAGCGCGGCCTGCCGGCCGGCGTCCCGATGTTCGAGCAGTTGGTGGACGCGGCCGGGCACGTGCTCCGTTCGGCGCACGGGCCGGCGCACGTGGCGGGCTACAACGCCGGGGTTCCGGGCGGCACCTCGCGCTGCGCCGGCTGCCACGCCGGGCACTCCGCGAAACGCTAGCTCCGCTCGAGTACGCCCCGTGGCGCCGCGCGGCCGCGAGCGCCGGGGAAGGCCTACGCCCCGATCACCCCGGAGTCCCGCACCGACCCCGCGAGCCCGGCGCGCGCGTCGCGAAACGTCGCCCCGA
Organism: uncultured bacterium; assembly: GCA_964542745.1. Classification (GTDB taxonomy): domain Bacteria; phylum Eisenbacteria; class RBG-16-71-46; order RBG-16-71-46; family RBG-16-71-46; genus DATKAB01. The sequence goes on along the minus strand of CAZIVR010000042.1, from coordinate 8,577 downwards.
GCCGCTCGCGGATCGCCGCGGCCCGCACCGTGGTGGTGGCGGCGTAGATCTCGAGCGTGCGCCCGAAGTCGGGGCGCAGCCCTCCGGTCGAGCGCGAGCGCCAGTGCCCGAGCGCGACGCCCGCGTTCCACAGCGCGCGCGGCACCGGCACCCACGCCACGCGCCGGCCGAGGCCCTCGCCCAGCGCGTCGCCGATCTCGCGCATCGTGGGAGCCGGCTCCCCGGCGGCGTTGAGCGCGGCGCCGGCGAGCTCCCCCGCGCGGTCGGCCGCGGCCAGCAGCGCGGCCGCGAGATCGTCGGCGTGCACCAGGCTCTTGCGGTTGCGCCCGCCCTCCACCAGCGGCGCGAACCCGCGCCGCACGAACGAGGCGAGCCGCGCGATGTTCCCGGGCGCGCCGGGCCCGTAGACCATCGCCGGGCGGATCACGACCGCCGGGATCCCCGCGGCCCCGAGCACCGCGCGCTCGGCGGCGAGCTTGCTCTCGCCGTAGGCCCCGGCGGGCTCGAACGGCCCGGACTCGTCACGGTCCTCGAAACGCTCGCCGTACACGGACGTGCTGCTCACGAACACCAGCGGGATGCCCGCGCCGCGCCGCCGCAACGCCTCGATCAGGCGTTCGGTCCCGCGCAGGTTGACGGCGAAGCACGCGTCGCGGCTCGCGGCGTCGGCGGTCTCGCGGTGCACCCACGCGGCGGCGTGCACCACGGCGTCGGCGTCGCGCACCAGCCGGTCGAGCGCCGCCGCGTCGGCGAGCTCGCCCGCGACCCATTCGCCGCCCGACGCAGCGCCCTGCACCGCGCGGCGCGTGAGCCCGGTCCACCGGCCGCCCCGGCCCTCGATCGCGCGGCGCAGGGCGGCGCCCACGAAGCCCGCCGCGCCGGTGATGGCGATGCGTTTCATGGCCGCCGGAGGCACCCGGGCCGCGACGGGGAGCGCATCACAGGCGGGGAGCGGGCGGGACCGGCGGCTGCACGAGCCCGATCCAGGTGCCGGCGCCGTAGCTCAGGTGCAGGGTGATCAGCACCGCGGGAAGCCGCAGCAGCCGGGCGGGCGCGAGCCGCCGCGCCATCGCCAGCGTGCCCACCGCCACGAACCCGAGGTAGAGCGTGAGGAACGCGAGCGCCGCGGCCCGGCCGAGCGGGTGCGCGAACGCCGCGAGCGCCGCGAGCGCGAGCCCCAGCGCCAGGAACGCGGGCGCCAGGTGGCGGGGACGGAGCGAGGCCGGGTGGTTGCGCACCAGGCGGCCCTTCCACACGCCGTACTGCCAGTATTGCTTCGCGAGCGCCGCCAGCGACGGCCGCACGTGGTAGGTGGCCTTGAGCGACGGCGCGAGCAGGATCGTCCCGCCCGACTCGCGCAGCCGGTAATTGAACTCGTAGTCCTGGTGGCGAACCATGTGCGGATTGAAGAGGCCGATGCGCTCGAACACGCGGCGCCGGTAGGCGCCGAACGGCACGGTGTCGGCCGGCCGCGGCGCGTCGCGGCCGGCGCCGGTGCGGAAGCCCGAGTTGCCGATCCCCCACGGCGAGCTCATGGCCGCGGCGATGGTCTCGCCGGTCGGGCCTTCGCCCACCGAGACCATCGCGCCCCCCACGCAGTCGGCGTCCCGATCGAGCAGCAGCGTGACGCAGGTGCGCAGGTAGTCGCGGGGCAGGGCGGCGTGGCCGCCGAGCAGCAGGATCACCTCGCCGCGCGCGCGCCGGATCGCGGCGTTGGTGCCGGTGGGCATGATGCGCCCGGGGTTGTCCACCAGCTCGACGCGGCGGGGCACCGGCGCGCCGGGCGGCGCGCGCCGCTCCGACTCGACCACGAACTGGCGCACGATGTCGCGGGTGCCGTCCTCCGACATGCCGTCGGCGACCAGCACCTCGAGCTTCTCGGGCGGGTAGTCCTGCGCCAGCACCGCCTCGAGGTTGCCCGCGATGAAGGCGGCCTCGTTGCGCACGGGCATCACCACCGAGACGAGGGGGAGTTCGCGGGTCATGGTCTCCGGAGCATCGGCCGCGCGGCGGAATCGCCGCAGCGGCGGCGCGGCAGGCTAACCCCGCCGCCGCGGGACGCGCCAGCGGCGCCGGGCCGCGGGGCCGGCCCGCCGAGGCGCGCTTCGCGGCGTTTCCCGCGCGGCCGCCGCGCGCGCGACCTCGAAAGCCGGGTCGCGCCACGCGAGCCGTCTGCTAGATTCCCGCGTCCCGATCGTCCCGGAGGGTCCGTGCCGCTTCCATCCGTCGCCGCGTTCGACCGCGTCCCCGACGCCATGCTCGCCGAGTGGCGGGCCTCGTTCGCGCGCGCGGGATACGGCGCCGACACGCTCGACCGCGCGTCGGCCATCGCCGCCGAGGCCCCGGCCGCGACGCGGCTCCCGATGGTGCAGTGGCAGCTGGGCCGGGAGTCCGCGCCCGACCTGCGGATCGCCCTGCTCCTCACCTACGCCGGCTCCCTCGAGCGCGCGGAGGCGGAGCGCCTGTTCGGCGCGGGCCCCGCCGGCGCGCTGCTGGACGCGGGGATCCTCGAGGCCCGCGAGGACCGCGTGTCGTGCCCGTTCCGGATGGCGACGCTCGACGAGGTGTTCATCCTCTCGGACAACCAGCTCGACCAGCCCGAGTCGGTCATGCCGCCCGGCCCCACCACCATGACCTTCGCCCACGTGATCCAGGATCTCGGCTCCGGCTCGCTCCTCGACGTGGGGACCGGCCCGGGCAGCCTCGCGCTGTTCGCGGCCGCGCGCGGTGCCTCCCCGGTCGTGGGCACCGACATCAACGGGCGCGCCCTGCCGATGGCGCGGCTCAACGCCCGGCTCAACGGGCTCGCGGCCGAGTTCCTCGAGGGCGACGTCTTCGAGCCGGTCCGCGGGCGGCGCTTCCGCACCGTCGTCGCCCAGCCGCCCTACGTGCTGCGGCCCCGCGAGATCGAGGAGATCCAGTTCCTCCACGCCGGACCGCGTGGCGACGCGGTGCTGGTGCGCCTGCTCGAGGGGGCCGCCGCGGTGCTCGAACCGAAGGGCGAGGCCCTGTTCCGCGCCGACCTGGCGCTGCGCGAGGGCGAGACCCTCGAGGCCTACCTCGCGGAGCGCGCCGGGGGCCGCGGGCTCGACCTGCTGGTGCTCCACAGCTCCGGCTTCTCGCCGCATCTCCAGGCCATCCTGTACGCCCGCCACGCCACCACCGACATGGGCCCCGAGTACCTGAAGGAAGTCGAGCGTCACGTGGAGCACATGGAGCGCGAGCGCATCGCCTCCTTCCGGCAGGCGTTCCTGGTCGCGAAGCGCGCCGCCCCCGACGCGCGCACGCTTTCGATCCATGCGATGCCCGCGCACGACCTCTCCGCGGCGTCCCCGGCGATCCGCGAGCGCCTGTGGGCGTCGTTCTCGGTGACCCGCGTCTCCGACGCGGAGCTGATGCGGCGGCGGGTTCGCGTCGCCCCCGACGCCGAGTGGGTGAGCCTGCGCGACGCGCCCGAGGGCGAGCAGCGGGAGCACCGGGTGCGCTTCGGGTCCGGCTGGCCCGCGCTCGAGCAGATCGTCACCGACGAGGGCGTGGCGCTCGCGTCGCTGCTCGAGCGCTCGGCGACCGTGGCCGACGCGGTCGCGGGCTACGCCGAACTCTGCGAGGGCACCGTCGCCGAGATGAAGGCCCCGGTGCTCGCCTACATCCGGACCAGCCTGCTCAACGGCCTGCTGGTGTTCGAGGACGCCGGTGTCCCGCGCTGAGCCCGCGGGGGATCCCGACCTCGCGCGGCTCTTCACGCTCGCCGACGTCGAGGCCGCCGCGCTCGCGCGGCTTCCCGAGATGGCCCGCGAGTACCTGTCGGGCGGCGCCGGGGATGAGCTCACGCTGCGCCGCAATCGCGAGGCTTTCGACGCGCTGCGCCTGATGCCGCGCGTGATGCGCGACGTGAGCCGGCTCGACACGGCCGTCACGCTGCTCGGGCGCGCCCACGCGCTGCCGATCCTGCTCGCCCCCGCCGCCTACCACGGCCTGTTCCACCCGGGCGGCGAGCGCGAGACCGCGCGCGGCGCCGAAGCCGCGGGAGTCACGCTCGTGGTGAGCACGGTGGCCACCACCGCGCTCGACGAGGTGGCCCGCGCGGGCGCCGGCGCCAAATGGTTCCAAATCTACTGCCAGCGCGACCGCGGCTGGACCCGCGAGCAGGTGGGCGTCGCGGAGGCGAGCGGCTACGAGGCCCTCGCGCTCACCGTGGACACGCCGGTGCTGGGCGCGCGCAACCGCGAGAAGCGCACCGCCTTCCACCTGCCCTCGCCGCTGAGGATGGCCAACTTCCCCGAGAGCGTGGGCGAGTACACGCCCAACCAGCACCACGACCCGAACGACATCTACAACCCGTTCCTCGATCCCTCGCTGACCTGGAAGGACCTCGAGTGGCTGCGCGGCCTGACCCGCCTGCCGGTGCTGGTGAAGGGCGTGCTCGCCGCAGACGACGCGCGGCTCGCGATCGAGCACGGCGCCGCGGGCGTGATCGTCTCGAACCACGGCGGGCGCAACCTCGACACCGTTCCGGCCGCGATCGAAGCGCTGCCGGCCGTGGCGCGCGCGGTGGCGGGACGGGTGCCCGTGCTGATGGACGGCGGCGTCCGCCGCGGCACCGACGTGGCGAAGGCGCTGGCGCTCGGCGCGGACGCCGTGCTGATCGGCCGCCCCTACCTGCACGGGCTCGCCCTCGCGGGCGCCGCGGGTGTCGTGCGCGTGGTGGAACTGCTCGCGCTCGAGCTGCGCATGACGATGGCGCTGCTCGGCGTGACGTCGGTCACGGAGGTGGGGCGCGAGGTGCTGTGGGACGGGGAGTGAGCCGGGCGAGCCGCACTGAACCGCGAAGACTCCACCGGAAGGCCCTTCCAGCGCAGGAGTCGGGCAACCCTTCCCACCCCGCAGGGCGCGACTTCACTTCACCCTCGTGACCCTACGCTCGACGGTGAACCCGGGGGCGATCATGCGGCAGAGGTAGACGCCGGAGCCGGCGCGTCCACCTGCATCGAGCCTTCCGTCCCACAACGCCGAGTGACGTCCGGCCGGCAGCTGCCGGTCAAGCAGCCGCGCCACGCGGCGGCCCTGCACGTCGAAGATCTCGATCCGCACACGGCTCGCCCGCGGCAGGTCGAAGCCGATCGTGGCCGTACTCGCGAACGGGTTGGGCCGGACCGGATGGAGCGCGAACTCCATGGGCGCCGCCGCCACGTCCGACGCGGGCTCGCGCCCGGAGACGGGCCCGCGTGAGGGGCCGCGCGCCCCACTCGCGAGCGCCGCTCCCGGCACCCGCACCACGAACAGGCAGTCCTCGCCCTCGCCCGGCGAGGTTGCGGGGGCAAAGCCGATCGTGAGTGTGTCGCCGGCCACGAAGTCGGCGGCGGCCGAGCCATCGGCCGCGCCTGAGAGGTCCCCGAGCCGCGAGTGGTTCGCACCCGTGAGCGCGTAGCGCCTGGGTGCCAGCACCACCGACTCGAGCGTCGCCCCGGCCGGGAACACCAGCCGCCCCATCCCCGGCAGCGCGCGCACCCCGGCGCGGCCCGGCAGGAGCGGAGTCGTCACGTCCGTCACCCAGCCTTCGGCCTCGCTAAAGCTCTCGGCCACCATCGCCCGTTCGGTCGCGGCGAGCCGCGCGGGATCCTCCGCGAAGTCCTCGATCGTGAGCCGCCACCGTGGCTCCGTCTCGTCCGCGTGCCCGGCCACGAGCCGTGCGGTGGGGGCGGCGTTCGCGAGCGCGTGGCGCTCGGCCGGGCCCCGGAGGGCCGTCGCGCCGCGCGACTGGGCGGTGGGATCGTTCGCAGCTTCGCCCTCGCCCCGGGTCCGCTCCGCCGAGGCCCCCGCACCGCCCCCTCCGCACGAGGTCAGTGTCGCGAACTCGGCGTAGGCGAGCGGCGACCACTGCAGGTCCGATCCCCGTGTCCGGCCGGCGAAGTAGACCAGCGTTCCCGGGGCAAGCCCGGTCACCACGTAGCTGGTCTGCGACGTCCCGCCCGTGGCCGGATCGGGCGCCCCGAGCGGCGTCGCCGCCGAGAAGTTGGAGGACGTGATTGGCGCCAGAGAGTAGCGGAGATCGTACTCGTGAGCCTTCGAGGCGCAGCCCCCATCCGCCGGGGCCGCCCAGCGCAGCGGCCCGATGGACTCGCAGGTGATGAGGTCCGCCGTGAGCTCCAGCTCGTCGGGGGCCGGCGAGGTCGCGCCGTTCACCTCGACCCAGCGCGCCACCGAGGGCACGCTGTCGCCGTCGGCCGAGCCGAGCACGAACAGCATGTAGTAGCCGGGCGGGGCCGAGTCGGGCGAGGCCGGCGTGCTGAGCACGATCCTCGGCGGGTTGGCTTTGGCCGCGAGGATCGTGAGCGGCACGAAGCGCTGGTTCATGTCCACCGAGTGGGTGGTGGCCGCCGGGGCGATCAGGCAGGCGCTGCGGATCTTCGCGGTGTCGGTGACGCACACCGTGAATGCCGACTTCCACGGCACCGCCGCCGAAGCCCCGGTGATCGCGGGGCGGTCGGCGAGCGTCTGGGTTCCGTTCTTGAACAGGTAGGGCGGGCAGTAGAGGTCGGGCACGTACTTGTCGTTCGGGGTCTCGCCCCCCGCACTCAGCACCCGGCCGTCGGGGAGCAGGATCGCGGTGCCGTGATCGCCCCGGGCGTGGGGCTCTTCGGCCAGCGCGTCGCCGCCGCTCGCCGGGGTCCAGGTGCCGCCGACCCCGTTCGCGTTCGGCGACCACAGCTGCGGGCGCTTGACCGGGTTCTGGTAGGCGTGATCCGGATGGTCGTTCCCGCCCACCGCCAGCACCTGCCCGGTTGGCAGCAGCACCAGGTTGTGGTGGGTGCGCGCCGCCATCGCGCTGCTCGACTGCCAGGCGCTGTCCATGCTCGCAGCGTTGAGCGTGGCGGTGGCGCCGGTCGCCGGTGCCGTGCCGCTCTGGACCGCCGCATAGCCGCCCGCGATCATCAGGCGGCCCGGCCGGAACTGCACCCCGGTTGCCGCCCGGAACGGGAGCGCCCCATTGACGAGCCGGTGCCAGGGCCCCGCCGCGCCGGACGCCGGCACGTCCAGCGAGTAGGTGAACAGCGTGTCGGTGTTGAGGCTCACCACCCGGCTCTTGCCGTTCCCGCCACCCGGCACCAGGAATGAGGGTGGGTAGTATTTCTGCAGCAGCGTGGCGTCGCCGTGCATCGCCCACTTGTTGCCGGTGGCGTTGGGGTCGAACACCTCGGCCTGGCGCGCCGACTCCTGCTCGTGGGCCACGTAGGCGGTGTGGCCGGAGAGCGTGAACCCGCGATCCTCCCAGCGCTGCCAGGCGATCGTGCCCGAGGCGAACGGATCGATGGCGTAGGCGTAGGAGTCCACCGGCCCGGACGCGTTCTCGCCCCCGTACACGTGGAGCCGCCCGCCGGTCGCCTGCTCGTGGTCCAGGTCGTAGACCGCGCTGTGCCAGGCCCGCTCGCCCGGGGCCGAGGACGACGTGCCGGGATCGAGCAGCTCCCAGCGTGCCCCGCCGTCGGTGAGGATCATGAGCGCCCACAGCGAGCCCGAGTAGCTCGTTGCCCCGAGTCTGCCCCCGAACAGCAGCGCCGGGTGATCCGCCGTGTAGGGCTCGTAGTCGCTCCCCACCTGGTGCGCCGAGAGCGAGTGGCCGAGCCGGGGCGCGGGGGGACTGGGGCCCGGGGTCACGGCCATCTCGTACCAGGTGGCGGAGTTTGGGTCGGTGGGGTGAAAGCGCAGTTCCCAGACCCGCTCGTCGGTGGGGACGCCGCCGGCCGACTCCGCGCCGCCAAACACGATCATGCGGCGGCGCGTCACGCCCCCCACCACCGTCTCGTCGTAGATCGCCGCGTGGCCGAAGCGCGCGGGAAGCGGGTTCGTGATGTCCATCTCCATCCACTGCGCTGCTCCTCCGCCCGTGCTGGCGAGGCGCCAGACGTCGCTTCGGGGCTGAGAGAACTCATCCAGCCCGCCAAAGATGACCATGCGGCGCTGTGGCTCGGTGGTGCGGATCGCCACGTGGTGGCTGCGCGGAGTGGGAGGACCGCCGCTCGGAGTCAGCTTCCACCACTCGAAGATCGGCTCCGCTTTCTCGTGCGCGGAATGCCGGAACAACTGCCACAGGTCGTCGAGCGCCACGTCCGCCGAGTCGCGCCCACCGAACATCAGGTCGCTGTTGAACCCGGAACCCGCCCGCATGTTGAGCATGGTGTGCCCGTAGCGGGGCTTCGGCCAATCGGGCTCCCTCGTCACCGGGAAGATCTCCTGATCCCACGTGCCCTCGGGCACCGGTTGCTGGCGCCGTACGAAGTGGCCGCTCGGGCTCGTCGGTGCGTTCCCATTCCTCCGCCCGCCGAACATCACCGTGGCGAAGTGCCGGTTCCCGCTCAGTGCGAGGATCCGCCCGTCGCGCAGCGGGATCGCCGTCGGGTACCAGCGCCACAGGCTCATGTTCCCCGGGTCGCTCCACGTGCTCGCCGCCGTTCCCGCCGGCGCCGACAGGATCCGCGACTGGTTCTCCCCGTAGAAGCCCGTCACCGCGCTGGTCCCGCCCACCACCGCGATCTCCCGGCCGATCAGCGCGTGCCCCGCACAGAACAGGTCGAGACC
>CAZIVR010000041.1:27614-28704 GCA_964542745.1 uncultured bacterium | reverse complement strand
GCGGCCCGGCTCACGCTGCGCAACGCCGACCCCGCCGGCGCGGGCCCGATCCCGGTGGACCACCTGGTCGTCCGGGCCGCCGACCGCGGCTTCGCGGCGCTCCCGATCGGCGCCCCGGCCGTGCGGATCGAGGCGTGGGTGGCGGGCGCCCCGTGGGCCCAGAGCGCCGCGCTCACGCCCGACTCGGCGACCGCGACGCTCACGGCGGGACAGGTGCTGGAGATTCCTCCCGGCGTCACGATCCCGGTCGAGATCCGCGTCGTCACGCGCGCCGCCACCTCCGTCCCCGGCCTGCGCGCCGGCTTCGACGCGTCCGGGATCGGCGTGATCCAGCCCGCGAGCGCGCTGCTCGCCATCAACGTGCGCCCCGAACCCGGCGCGGCGTTCCCGATGTGGACCGACGTGGCGGGCCTCGCCGAGGCCAGCCTCGCCTCGAGCTACTCCAACTACCCGAACCCGTTCGCGGCGGGGCGCGAGGCCACCACGCTCGCCTACTACCTCCCCGGCCCCGCCCGCGTGTGGCTCCGGATCCTGAGCGCGCGGGGCGAGCCCGTGGCGCGGCTGCTCGACGGCGCCGCCCGCCCGGGCGGCATGCAGTCCGGCGAGACGTGGGACGGGCGGAACGGCCGTGGGGAAGTCGTCTACAACGGGGTCTACATCGCGGAGCTCGAGGTGCGCTTCGACGACGGCTCGCTGCGGCAGTTCCGGCGCAAGGTGGCGGTGGTGCGATGAGCGCTCGAGGCGGAACCTCCCTCGCCCTGCTCGTGGGCGCGCTCGCGCTCGGCGCGGGCCCGGCGCCGGCCGCTGCCGGGTACGACGCCGGAACGCAGTCGGTGTTCGCCCTCGGGGCGGGCAACCGCGCCCTCGCGATGGGCGGCGCGTTCGTCGCGTCGGGCGCCGACGCCAGCGCGCTGGTGTGGAACCCGGCCGGACTCGCGGGGATCACCCGCGCGGAGTTCCAGGCGGCCCAGTCGGGAGACCTCGGGCTCGGCATGACCGAGTCCTGGGCCGCGGTCGCGTTGCCGAGCTGGCGCTGGGGCGTCGCGGGACTCTCGCTCCGCCACTTCGGCGTCGGGGGCATCGAGCAGCG
>CAZIVR010000041.1:21789-27514 GCA_964542745.1 uncultured bacterium | reverse complement strand
GTGCGGGGAGGTCTCGCGTGGGAGACGCTGATGCCCTCGGGCGCCGGGCTCGTCGCCGAGGTGGACCTCGCGCGCATGGGCGCCGTGGTGCGGCCCCACGCGGGGCTCGAGTACCGGCTGCACCCGGCGGCGGCGCTGCGCGTCGGCGTGCGCGACGGGGCCCTCACCGCAGGCACCGGCTTCCAGTGGCGAGACCTCTCGGTGAGCTACGCCTTCGAGAACAACCCGCTCGCCGAGGGCCACCGGGCCGGGATCACGTATCGCTTCGGCGCGACCACCGACGAGAGCCGCCTCGCCCACCTGCGCCGCGAGGACGAGCGGGTCGAGGCGCGCATGAACGAGGCCTTCCGGCGCCGCCAGTCGGAGCAGGTGGCGGGACTGCTCGAGAACGCCGCGGGCGCGCGCGCGCGCGGCGACCTGGACGGAGCGCTGGAGTCGCTCGCGCTGGTCGAGACGCTCGAACCCGGACGCGCCGACGTGGCCGCGCTCGAAGCCGGCGTGCTCGCCGACCGCGCGCGGGCGATCGAGGGCGCGGGGGACTTCGCGGCGGCCGCGCTGGCGTGGGAGCGGGTGCGGGCCCGCGCCCCGGGGGACACCGCCGCCGCGGCGGGCGCCGAGCGGTGCCGGGCGGAGAGCGACCGCCGCGCCCGGCGCGGCGCCGAGATCCGCGCCCGGTTCGCCCGCGCGCTCGAGGCCCTGGCCGGCGAGGATTTCGCGGCGGCCCGCGCGGGATTCGCGGCGGTTCTGGAGATGGACCCGGCCGACGCCGAGGCGCGCGGCATGCTGGAGCGCACCGAGCAGGTGCTGGCGCGCCGCGCCATGGCGCAGGCGGAGCAGGCGGCGCGCGCCGAGCAGGCGCGCCGGCTCGCGGCCCGCAACGACAGCCTGCGCGCTCCGGCGTCCCGCCCTGCGGCGCGCGCCCCGGAGGCGGGCCCGCGGCTCACCGACCGGGAGATCGAGGACCTCTACCAGCGCGGCGCGGCCGCCCTCCGCGACCGGCGCGGCGACGACGCGCTGCGCTACTGGGAGCTGGTGTGGTCGGCGCGGCCCGGCTACCGGGAGGTGGACAGCTACCTGAAGCGGGAGTACCTCACGCGGGGCATGGAGTCCTTCGCCGCGGGCCGGCTCGACGACGCGGTGGGCCTGTGGGAGCGCGTGCTGCGGGTGGATCCCGCCGACGAGCGCGCCCGCGGCTACCTCGAGCGCGCGCGCAAGCAGCGCGAACGCAGCCGCGAGATCCTCGGGAGCTCGCCGTGAGCGCCGCCCTCCGCCCCCCGGCCCGGGCCGCGCGCGGCCTCGTGCTCAGCCTGCGCTGGATCGCCACCGGCGCCGCGGTCGCGCTGACCGTCGCGTCGGTGCTGGCGGTGGGCGCCCAGTCGGAGCGCGCGGCGCGCGCCGCGCTGCGCCACGAGATCGAGGCCCGGCTCCAGCTCCAGGCGCGCAGCCTCGCCGCCTCGAGCGCGGACGCGCTGCTCGGCGACTTCCCGGAGCTGACGCTGCACCCGCTGGTGCGCGAGATGCGCCAGCACCAGCCGGAGCTCGCCGAGGTGACGGTCGTGGACCACCGCGGCCGGGTGCAGGGGCACGAGGACGCGCGCGCCCTCGGGACCCCGTTCCAGCCCCCGGCCGGGCTCCCCCCGGCCGCCGCCGACCCGGTCGCGCGCGAGGAGTTCCTCGGAACGGCGGGCGCGCGGCTGGTCGCCCGCGCCCCGGTCCTGCACCGCAACGGCGGCGTGATCGGCGCGGCCTTCGTGTCGCTTCCGCTGGCCTACATCGAGAGCACGGTGCGCGCCGCGCGGCGCGCGCAGGCGCTGCTGCTCGGCGCGTTCATGGTCGCCGGGGCGGCGCTGGCCTTCCTCCTCATGTCGCGGCTGTTGCGCCCGATCGCGGTGCTGCGGGCGGGCCTCGAGCGCATCGGGCGCGGCGACCTCGACTCGCCGCTTCCCGAGACCGGCATCACCGAGCTCGGACGCCTGGCCGCCACCGTCAACGACATGGCCGCCGCGCTCAAGCGCGGGCAGGCCGAGATGCTGGAACGCGAGCGGCTCGCGCACGAGCTCGAGCTCGCGCGCGACATCCAGCGCTCGCTGCTCCCGTCGCGCGCCGTGGTCGCGGGCCCCTTCGACATCCGCGGCGACCAGCGGGCGGCGGCGGAGGTGGGCGGCGACTACTGGGACGTGCTGGAGCTCCCGGACGGGCGCATCGGCGTCGCGGTGGCCGACGTCTCGGGCAAGGGGCTGGCCGGCTGCATGGTCATGAGCATGCTGTCCGCGCTCCTGCGCGCGCTGCGCGCCACGCACGACTCCCCGGCCGCGCTGCTCGCGGCCCTCGACGAGCGGCTCTCGGAGTCGCTGCGCCCGGGCGTGTTCGTGACGCTCACCTACGGCGTGCTCGACCCTCGCACCGGACGGCTGGTGTTCGCCTCCGCCGGCCACAACCCGATCGTGGTGTGGCGGAAGCGGTCCGGCGAGGTCGAGGTGCGCGCCTCGAAGGGCATCCCGATCGGGGCGATCCGCGGCGGCGCGATCCGCGCGACGCTCCGCGACGAGACCCTCGAACTGGAGCCCGGGGACCTGTGCGTCCAGTTCACCGACGGCTACACCGAGGCCCCCCGGCCCGGCACCGGCGAGCAGTTCGGCCTCGACCGCCTGCGCGCGGCCGTGGCCGCGCACGCGCCCGCGGGCGGCGCCGCGGTGCTCGGCGCGCTCCCGGCCGCCCTGCGCGAGTGGTCGGGCGAGGGTCCCGCCCGCGACGACGAGACGCTGCTGGTGGTGGCCTGCGATCCGGCCGCGGCGCCGTTCGCGCGCGGGGCGGCCGCGGAGTCCCGCGACGAGGCGGAGGCGCGCGAGGCGCTCGAGGGCCTGGCGCACGCCGAGCGCGCGGGCCACGGGCTCGAGCTCCCGGCCCGGCTCGCCGCGCTCGCCGCGATCGAGCCGTGGCTGGGGCGGCTGCCCGGGTTCGCCGGGGTGCCCGCCGACGAGCTCGAGCGGCTCCGGCTGGTGCTGTACGAGTTGTGCGCGAACATCGTGGAACACGGTTGCGACGAGGACGGCAGGCCGGGGCTCGCGGTCTGGTGGCTTCCCGACCCCGCGGGCGGCGGCGGCGCGGGCCGCGTGCCCTCCGGCTCGTTCGTGCTGCGCGACGAAGGGCGGCCGTTCCGGCCCGGCCCGTATCGCGCCGCCGACTTCACGGACCCGAGCGTGCGCGCGCGGGGCCGCGGGCTCGGACTCGAGATCATCCACCGCACGGCGGCCGGGATCCGGTACCGGCCCGCCACCGCGCGCGGCAACATCACCCAGTTCGACGTCGGCTCGCGGGCGGCCCGCGACGGCGGGGAAAGGATCGCGGCATGAACGAGGAACTGAAGGTCGAGGCGGGCGTGGCCGGGATCCGTACCGTCGTGATCCGGGCTCACGGCTCGCTCGACGCCCGCGGAACCCCGGTGCTGATGCGCCGCTGCGCCGAGGTGCGGACGCAGGGGCGCCACCTCGCGCTCAACCTCTCGGGGGTCACGTTCATCTCCTCGAGCGGCGTGGGGGCCTTGCTCGCGCTGGTCGAGGAGTTCCGGAGCGCCAACGGCAAGGTCCGGCTGGCGGAGGTCTCCCCCGCGGTGCTCTCGGTCGTGAAGCTGCTCAACCTCGACTCGTTCCTGAGCCTGTGTCCCACCGAGCCCGAGGCGGTGGCCCAGCTCGAGGCGACTCCTCTGGCCGGGGAGCCGCGCGCGGCATGAGCTCCGCCCTTCCCCTGCCCGACGACTCCCTCGAGCCCGAGGGAGGGACCGCCGGCATCCTCTCCCCGGAGCTGCTGAAGCTCCAGTCCGCCCGGCGGGAGATGGCGTTCCAGTCCCTGCTCGAGCTGGGGCGCGGCCTGACCGTGGCGCTCGACGTCTACGAAACCACCGACCTGCTCCTGTTCAACCTGATGGGGCAGCTCGGCACGTCGCGGACCGCGCTGTGGCTGACCCCCGAACCCGGGGCCGGCTCGGTGCCCGTGCTGGTGCGCGCGCACGGGTTCCGGCGCGCGGTCATCGAGGCGGTCGGTTCCAACTGCGCCCCCGCGCTGGACCGCCGTTTCCAGCGCGACCCCACGCCGTTCCTGTCGTGGGCCCGCTCGGAGGAATTGAGCGCGAACGAATTCGAGCTGCTGCGCCTGATGGGCATCGCCATGTTCGCCCCGTTGCTGGCGCGCGGCGAGCGGCTCGGCTGGCTGGCGGTGGGCACCCGGCTCGACGGCAGCGCCTACACCGAGGACGACGTCGAGGTCCTGCGCGCGACCCTCGGCATGGCCGCGGTGTCGCTGCAGAACACCCACCTCTACAACCGGGAGCGAGAGAGCAACCGCCGCCTGCGCTCGGCCAACGATCACCTCCGCGAGCTGGACCGGCTCAAGAACGAGTTCCTCAGCAACGTGAACCACGAATTGCGCACGCCGCTCGCGGTCGTGATCGCGACCCTCGACACCCTGACCGGCGAACGGCTCGTGGATCCGAGCGTGCGTGGCCTGCTCGACGCCTCGCTGGAGCAGAGCCTGAAGCTCAAGGAGCTGATCGAGAATCTGCTGAGCTTCTCGGAGGCCAGCGCCGACCGGCTCACGGTGGACGTGCGACCCGGCGACGCCAACGCCCTGCTCGAGCTCGTCTACCGCGAGCGGCTCCCCGGGATCAGCGCGGGCCTCCGCGAACTGATCCACGAGCCGTGCCCGGGGCTGCCGCTGGCCGGATTCGACCCGCAGCGCGTCCGGACGATCCTCAACGAATTGCTCGACAACGCCGCGAAGTTCACGCCGCGGGGCTCGAAGCTCACGCTGCGGTCCGGGCGCGTCTCGGCGGACGGCGAGACGTGGGTCGCGCTGGAAGCCGTGGACGACGGGCCCGGCATCCCCGCGGAACACCTGGCCGGCGGGTTCACCGCCTTCCGGCAGGGGGACGGTTCCTCGACGCGCAGCGCCGGCGGGCTGGGCATGGGGCTGGCGCTCGCGCGCGCGCTCGCCGAGAAGATGGGCGGCCGGCTCGAGATCGAAAACCGGCCCGGCTCCGGCTGCGCCGTGCGGCTGCTCCTGAAGTCCGCCTGAAGCGGGCGGGCCGGCGCGGCTTCGCGGGAGGACATGGAGCGCCCCGGGGGCGTCCACGAACGGGAGCTAGCCCGCGATCATCCCTTCGAGCCGCGCCTTCACCGCCGGCCACTCGTCGTCCAGCACGCTGAAGTAGACGGTGTCGCGCCACGTGCCGCGCTCGCTGAGGCCGTGCTTCCGCAGCGTGCCTTCCTCCTTGCAGCCGATGCGGAGCATGGCGTTTCGCGAGCGGGTGTTGAGGGCGTTGGTCTTGAGTTCCACGCGCACGCAGCCGACGGTCTCGAAGGCGTGGCGCATCATCAGGTACTTGGCCTCGGTGTTGACGTGGCTGCGCTGGAACTCCCGGCCCACCCAGGTCCAGCCGATCTCGACGCGCCGGTTGTGGAGGTCGATGTTCCCGAAGCGCGTGCAGCCCGCCACCCGCCCCGTCACGAGGTCGCGGGTGGCGAACGGGAGCGACCGGCCCTCGGCCTGCTCGCGCAGCGCGGTCTCGAGGTAGGCGCGCAGCGCCTCCGGCGTCTCGCAGACGTTCAGCGTCCACGTCCACAGGTCCGGATCGGTGCCGATCGCGAGCAGGCCCTCCCAGTGGAGGCTCATCGCGAGCGGCTCCATGCGCACGCGGCGGCCTTCCAGCACCACCGGCTCGAGCCCGCCG
>CAZIVR010000041.1:0-21689 GCA_964542745.1 uncultured bacterium | reverse complement strand
GAGCGGCTCCATGCGCACGCGGCGGCCTTCCAGCACCACCGGCTCGAGCCCGCCGCCCGCGAAGATGCGACTCACCGTCCCGAACGCCCCGGCACCGCCGCGTCGGCGGCCTTGCCTCCCATCCATCCCCCGACCTGCCCCCCGATGTAGCCGCCGACCATCGAGCCGATCGGTCCGCCGAAGGCGGCGCCGACGCCCGAGCCGATGCCGGAGCCCACCCCCGAACCCACCTGCGCGCCCATGCCGCCGGCCATCCCGCCGCCCATGCCCGGCATGCCTCCCATCATCCCCGCCTTCCCGCGGCCGGCGCCTCCGGGCAGCCCCGCCCCGAGTCCCATCTTGCGCATCTGCTTCATCTGCTCGTCCATGTCCATCACTTCGTACCCCTTCGGCAGCTCGAAGGCGCTCGCGGGGGGCGCTCCGGGCTTGAAGTTCTTCCACTCGACCACCGCGCCCTCCGACTCCATGCGAAGCGGGGCGCCGGTCGCGGCGTCGAACCAGCCCAGCACCGTGTGGCCCTCCGAGGACATGCGGAATTTCGACGCCGCGACCCCGTTCAGCTTCTCGACGCCGAGCTTCTCGACCTTCACCGGAGGCGCGTCTCCCGGGGCCTCTCCCGGCTCGGCGGCCGGGGGCGTCATCTTCATGACCATCTTCTGCTCGGGCATGATGTTGTAGATCGCGCCGCCGTCCTCGGGACGCTCGAGCATGATCATCTTGCGGCCCTCGACCGACATCTCGCTGCGCACCTTTCCTCCGTCCACCATCCGCGTCATGGTCATGCTCTTTCCCTCGTGGGTCATGAGCAGGTCCACGCTGTGCTGGGCGGGCGGCTGCCACTGCGGCAGGCCCTCGAATCCCGAGGCCGCCTTGGCCGCGGCCTTGCCGGCTGCGGCGGCTCCGCCGGCGGACGGGGCGCCGAGCGCCAGCACGAGAACGAGCAGCGGGAACGCTGCGAGCGACGACCACCGGCAGTGCCTGGTCATGGGAATCTCCTCGGGTTGGAACCTCGGTTTCGCTGGGGACGACGGACTCATGCGCGACGGCGCCGGGGCCGGCCCGGGGCGCGGGCCGTCCGCGCCGCGACGGACCGCGCGCGTTTCGCGGGCTTCCCGGGGAGGCGAACCGCCCGTTTCCCGGGGGAGACCCGCGGTGCCGGAGCGCCGCCGCCGTTTTCCTTCACCTCGAAGTGAAACAGGTCGGGGCGGTTGTAGTGACCCGCGGCGTCGAAGATCCAGCGCGAACCGGCGGCGCGGCCGGGGTCCAGCTCGGCGAGCAGGATCTCCTCGCGCTCGGCGACCGGGCCCGCGATCACCACGCCGTCGGGATCCACGATCACGCTGTTCCCGACGTTGATCCACTCGAGCCCCGGGGGGAACGTGTCCTTGAAGGGCAGGCGGTCGGGCACGTGGTCGCGGTGGAGCGCCTGGCACACGCCGATCACGTACATGCGCCCCTCGCGGGCGATGTGGCGCATCGAGGCGATCCACTGGTCGCTCTTGTCCCAGGTCGGCGCGAGATGGATCTGCGCCCCCTGCTCGTAGAGCGCGAAGCGCGCGAGCGGCATGTAGTTCTCCCAGCAGATGAGCGCGCCGAGGCGGCCCATGGGCGAGTCGTGCACGCGCGGGGACACGGGCTCGCCGGGCGTCCACACCATGCGCTCGCCGCCCGTGGGCATGAGCTTGCGGTGCCGGCCGACCAGCTCGCCGCCCGCGTCGAAGACGAGCAGCGTGTTGTAGAGCGTGGTGCCGCTGCGCGTCGTGTTGCGTTCGTTCACGCCCACCGCCACCCACGCCCCCGCCTCGCGCGCCGCGCGGCCGAGCCGCTCCACCTCGGGGCCGGGAACGTCCACCGAGTTCTCGACCAGCTCGCCGTAGAGCGCCGCCACGTCGGCGCGGCGCGTGAGTGGCAGGAACCACACCCACGCCGGGTAGGCGGGAACGAAGGTTTCGGGCAGCACGATCAGCGTCGCGCCCTTCGCGGCCGCGGCGGCGATCAGGCCGCACGCCTTCGCGACCGTGGCCTCGCGGTCGAGGAACACCGGCGCGGCCTGCACGGCCGCGACCACGAACGGCGGCGCCCCCCGTCTCACGCGGGCCCCGCCGGGCGGAAGCGCGGCGGCACGGCGGCGGCGCGCGCCCTCACGGCCGCAGGTCCTTCTTCGGCAGGGCGTCCGCGAATTTCGGGTTGTCCTTCCAGCCCGGCCGCGGCGGATGGTGGCCGGCCCGCGGCGCGAACGCCGAGTGCTCGACCAGCTCCATCCGATGGATGTAGCGCGGGCAGTTCGGGAAGACCTGCTCGATCGCGACCCGCACCACGAGCTGCGCGCCCTCCCACCCCGCCAGCAACGGATCGTCGTGCGACACGCTCGCGCGGCCGTTGAGGCGCAGGCGCGACGGCTTCGACCAGTCCACGAACAGCAGTCCCACCGCGGGGTTCACGAGCAGGTTGCCGAGGCTCCGGAACTGCCCGTTGCCGTCGTAGTCCGCCCACGCCAGCTCGCGCGGCGACAGCACCCGGACGAAGCCCGGCAGCCCGCCCTTGTACGAGCAGTCGGGCCGGCCGTCGGCGTCGGCGGTGGCGAGAAAGAACATCGGCACGCTCTCGATCCACGCGCGCCGGGCGTCGTCGAGTTCGGTGGCGTAGGTGACCTCCTCCAGCCGGTCGGCGATGCGGCGGCTGTCGAAGCGGTCCTGAAGCCGGCGCGAGCCGTCGTGGTAGGCGGGGCGGTCGGACATGCGGCGTTCCTCCGGGCACGCGGCCGGGAACGGCGCGTGGCGCGCGAAGGATGCCACGGCGCCCGGCGGACTGCACGCGTGAATCGGCCGGGCCGCGCTCCGCCGGAGAACTCCCCGCGGGCGCCGTGCACCGACGGAGCCTACTCCTTGACCAGGTAGTAGGCCGCCTGCGGGTGGTGCACGACCAGCGCGCTGGTCGAAGCTTCGGGCACCAGCTGGTACGCGCTCGTGAGCGTCACGCCGATCGCCTCCTCGGGGCCGAGGAGCTTGAACAGCCTGGCCTGGTCGGCGAGATCCGGACAGGCGCTGTAGCCGAAGGAGTAGCGCTTGCCGCGGTCCGGCGCGATCCCGAGCTCGCCGCGGATCTTGCCGTGGTGCCACTCGGCCAGCCCCTCGGCGGCCGCGACCCCGAGCCCGTGCACGTACAGCGCCTCGGCGTATTCGCCGCGCTGGTTGAGGGCGGCGACGAGCTCCTCCACGTAGGGACCGACCGTCACCACCTGCAGCGCGAGCACGTCGAAGCGGCTCGACTCGACCGGCAGGAAGTAGTCGCTCAGGCACAGGCCCTCGCGCTCGGCCTGCCGGGGAAACGTGAAGCGCAGCACTTCCTCGATCTTGCCGCGGGCGGTGAGCGAGCCCGGGACGAACGCGCCGGGATCGTAGACCACGAGGT
This sequence comes from uncultured bacterium, assembly GCA_964542745.1. GTDB lineage: Bacteria > Eisenbacteria > RBG-16-71-46 > RBG-16-71-46 > RBG-16-71-46 > DATKAB01. The sequence continues at coordinate 18,278 of CAZIVR010000041.1, read as the reverse complement.
CCTGCCCGTCGCTCTGCGCGGGGAAGTACCCGTACACGGCGGTGGGCTTGATCCAGCCCTTCCGCTCCGCCTCGCCCTCCAGCCGCACCCGCAACGGGTCGAACTGCTCGCGGATCAGGCGGTCCATGTCGGGGCCGCTGCCGCGCGCGCCCCAGTGGAGCCGGTAGAGGGTCTTCAGGTCCATGCCGGCGAACATGCCGGCGAACGGCACGTCCCGCGGGGCGGTCACGCGCGCGCCCCAGAACGGCGGCGCCGGAACCGGCACGTCGCGGTTCACCGTGACCTTGAAGTCCCGCTGCTTCGCGCTCGAGTCGGCGGCGCGCTGCTCCATCTCCGCGGCCTTGGCCTTGAACTCGAAGGCCTCGCGCCGGGTCCGCTCGAGCAGCGTGTCCCGCTGGGCGGCGTCGGTCAGCGCGTTCACGGTGTCGAGCCCCTCGAAGGCGTCCTTGCAGTAGAACACGCCGGGCGCGTAGAAGACCTCGCCGTCCACGAGTGCCGCGCGCCGGCCGAAGTTGCGGTTGATCGCCGCGCCGCCGATCAGCACCGGCACGCGCATGCCGGAGCGGTGCAGCTCGCCGACCGCGACCGGCATCTGCTTGCTGGTCGAGACCAGCAGCGCGGACAGCCCGATGGCGGTCGCGTCCACCTCGCGCGCCTTGTCGAGGATCCTCTGCACCGGCACCTGCTTGCCCAGATCGAACACGGTGTAGCCGTTGTTCGAGAGGATGGTCTTCACCAGGTTCTTGCCGATGTCGTGCACGTCGCCGTACACCGTGGCCAGCACCACGCGGCCCTTGGTGACGTCGGCCGACTTCTCGAGGTAGTTCTCGAGCTGCCCGACCGCGCGCTTCATCACCTCGGCGCTCTGGAGCACGAAGGGCAGGATCAGCTCGCCCGCGCCGAACTTGTCCCCCACCTCCTTCATGGCCGGGAGCAGCACGGTGTTGAGCACGGCGACCGGATCCTGCCGCTTGACCGCGGCGTCCACCAGCGCCTCGATCCCCCCGGGCTTGCGGTGGAGGATCTGGAAGTGGAGCTTCTCCTCGACGCTCATCGCCGCCTCCGCCGCCTCGTCGGCCCGCTCGCGCGATTCGGGCGTGCGGCCCTCGAAGTGCGCGATGTAGCGCGACAGCGCGTCCGGGGCGCGGTTGAAGACCAGGTCGTCGGCGAGCCGGCGGTCCGCCTCGGGGATCTCCGGATAGGGAAGGATGTCGGCCGGGTTGACGATGGCCATGTCGAGGCCGGCCTGCACGCAGTGGTAGAGGAACACGCTGTTCAGCACCGCGCGCGCCTCCCGGCCGAGCCCGAACGAGACGTTGGACACGCCGAGGCTCGTGAGCACGCCGGGCAGCTCGCGCTTGATGAGCCGGATCCCCTCGATCGTCTCGATCGCGCTCTCGACGAACTCGGCGTCGCCGGTGGCGAGCGTGAACGTGAGGTCGTCGAACACCAGCCGCTCGGCGGGCAGCCCGTATTCGCCGGTGACGATGCCGTGGATCCGGCGCGCCACCTCGAGCTTGCGCGCCGCGGTCTTGGCCATGCCGGTCTCGTCGATGGTGAGCGCGATCACGGCCGCGCCGTACCGGACCACCAGCGGCATCACCGCGTCCACGCGCTCGCGGCCGTTCTCGAGATTGATCGAGTTGACCATCGCGGAGCCGGGATAGGCGCGCAGCGCCTCCTCGAGCACGTGCGCCTCGGTCGAGTCGATCACCAGCGGAGCCTCGACCGAGAGCGCCAGCTTCTTGACCAGCCGCCGCATCATGGCGGCCTCGTCGGTGCGCTCGGTGAGCGCCATGCACACGTCGAGCGCGTGGGCGCCGCCCTCCACCTGCTCGCGGGCGATCGGGATCATCTCCTCGATCCGGTCCTCGAGCGCGAGCCGCTTGACCTTGCGCGAGCCCTGCGTGTTGAGGCGCTCGCCGATCAGGAGCGGGCGCGGCTCCTGCCGGAGCGCGGTCGCGGTCATGCCGCTCGACAGGAACCAGGCGCCGCGCCCGGGACGCGGCCGGGGCTCGCGGTGCGGCCCCAGCCCCGCGACCAGCGCGCGGATGTGCTCCGGGGTCGTGCCGCAGCAGCCGCCCACGATGTTGACGCCGAAGTCCGTGACGAACTCGCGCAGCGTCTCGGCCACCGGCTCGGGCTTCATCGGGTACACGGTGCGGCCGCCGTCGTTGATCGGGAGCCCGGCGTTGGGGATGCAGTGGATCGGCGTGCTCGCGTTCTGGGCGAGGTAACGGATCGCGTCGCGCATGAGGTCCGGGCCCGTCGAGCAGTTGAGCCCGATCACGTCGGCGCCCATGGCCTCGAGCGTGGCGAGCGCCCCGCGGATGTCGGTGCCGAGCAGCATGCGCCCGGTCGGATCGAGCGTGACCGAGCACTGGATCGGCACCCGCCGCCCGGTCCCCTCGAACGCCTCGCGCGCGGCCAGCATCTGCGCCTTCATCTCGAGCATGTCCTGGCAGGTTTCGAGGATCAGCAGGTCGGCGCCGCCCTCGAGCAGCCCCGCGATCTGCTCGAAGAAATGCGGCACCAGGTCCTCGAGCCGGAGGCGGCCGAGGTCGGGATCCTCGGAGGAGGGCAGCATGCCCGACGGCCCCACCGAACCGGCGACGAAGCGCGGGCGGCCGTCCGTGGCGAAGCGGTCGGCGGCGCGCCGGGCGATCGCCGCGGCGGCGCGGTTGATCTCGCGGGTGCGCTCGGCCAGTCCCCACTCCTCGAATCGCAGGCGCGAGGCCTGGAAGGTGTTGGTCTCGACCACGTCGGCGCCGGCCTCGAGGTAGGCGGCGTGCGCGGCCTCCACGTACTCGGGGCGCGTGACTGAGAGGTAGTCGATGCATCCCTCCCAGCGCGGTCCGCCGAAGTCCTCCGGGCCCGTGACGCGCGATTGCAGCAGCGTGCCCATCGCCCCGTCGAAGACGAGGACGCGGGACTTGAGGACGTCGAGGTAGGGGCTGCGCATGGCGGGGCCGCTCCGGTCGCCGGACCATCCGGCGGGTCACTCGTGCGAATGGCGAACGAGGGTAGGGGACGCGGCGAAGCGCGGCAAATGCGGGGCGCGGCAGGCGAGCAGGCGCGTCGCGCCCCCGCGGGTCACCCCGCGCGAAGCACGATCACCACTTCGCGAAGGGACGTCACGCCCTGGCGCAGCGCGCGCGCGAAGTGCAGGAAGATGGTGTCGAGGGCGGTGGCCGGGTCGAAGCCGCCGGCCCCGGTTCCGAGCAGGGGCACGGCGAGGCTGTGGATGCCGTGCGTTTCGGCGTGGTACAGGCAGGACTTGACGATCTCGGCGATGAGGTCGCGGCTCGGGTCGAGGAACTCCCCCCGGTGCGAGCCCATGGTCGCCGCATGGAAGACCAGGCTCGCGTGCAGGCGGCCGGCGTGCGTGACCGCCACGCGCCCCGGCCGGACCGGCACGAGGTGGCGCGAATGCTCGAAGATCGAGCGGCCTCCCGCCTCCACGATCGCGAGCGACGACCCGCCACCCATGTGCAGGTGGCTGTCGTCCGAGCTGACCAGCGCGTCCACCTCCTGCCGGGCGATGTCCCCGGCGAGGATCCTCAGCCTCCGCTCCTCGGGGAAGTCGTAGACGTCGAGTTCCATCGCGGGATGCACGCGGTTCAGGTAGTGGGCCCGCCGCCCGTCGTAGCGGCGCCAGGTCTCCCGCAGCACGGAGTCGGCGAGATCGCTCCACGCGAGCCCGGCGTCGCCGTCGCTGCTCAGCACGTGCCGGATGTCCTGGAACGACTCGAAGCGGTCGTCCGGCGACTTGGCCAGGCACCGTTCGAGCAGCTGGCAGGTGCCCTCGCTGAGATCCTCGACGCGCGCCCGGGGCGAGACCAGCGGCTCCATCTTGTGCTTGAAGAGGACCGCGATTCCGCTGTCGCCCTCGAAGGGCGGCACGCCGGTCAGCGCGTGGTAGAAGGTAGCGCCGAAGCTGTAGATGTCCGCCCGCGAATCCACGTGGCGCGGGTTCTCGGCCTGCTCGGGGGCCATGTAGTGGGGCGTGCCGAGGATCGTCCCGGTCAGGGTCATGGCCCCGGCCGCTTCGGCGCGCTCCGGCCGCGCCAGCCCGAAGTCCGCGACCCGCGCGTTTCCGCGGCCGTCGAGCAGGATGTTGGCGGGCTTGAGGTCGCGATGCACGATGTGCTCGCCCTCGACCGCGATCATGCCCTCGCAGGTGTCGCGCATCCACGGCAGGGCCCGGCTCTCGGCCACCCGTCCGCCCGACGCCTCGATCTCCTGGCGGACGTTCCGGCCGTCCACCCACTCCATCACGAGCACGTGGTGGCCGCCCGGCAGCCGTTCGTAGTCGTGCACGGCCACGATGTGGGGAGAATGGACCCGGGCGAGGAGCCGCCCCTCGAACGCGCCGCGGTCCTCGTCGGGAAGGGCCCGCATCAGCTTCAGGGCCACGTCCATCTCGAGCGAGATCCGCTCGGCCCGGTACACCACTCCCGCGGCCCCGCTCCCCACCTGATGCTTGAGGCGAAAGCGACGCTCGAGCGAGCGGCGGTCCTCGGCGGAAAGCCAGTCCGGCAGCGTGGGACTCGACGGCTCGAAACTCGGCATCGTGGGGTCCGGTCTAGCCTCTCGGGAGTCCGGGTTTGACAGGGTCGCGGGCGGCGCGGCTCAATGCGGACTCGGCAGTCTGCGACAGTGCGAGGCCCCGCTCAACACCTATCTCACGTGCCCTCCCGACCCGCTCCCCACGGCCCGAAGCGGCCCCATCCCCGCGCGCCCGCGTCGTCCGCGGCGTCCCGGACCGAGCGCTTCCCGCGGGCCGCCCTGCCGGCCCCTCCCCTTTCCCATCCGGCGATGCTCCTCGCGCTCGCGATCGTGGCGGCGTGCGTCCTGATCGGCGCCACGTTCGTGTCGTCGGACACCGACTTCTGGCAGCACCTGCTCGTGGGCCGGGCGATCTGGACGGGCCACGGGATCCCCTCCACCAACGTCTGGACGTGGCCGACCTACGGCGAGCCGAACGTGCTCCCCTCGTGGCTCTTCCGCGCGCTGCTCTGGCCGTTCTGGAAGCTGGGCGGGATGGACGGCCTGCAGGCGTGGCGCTGGGCCTCGGCGCTCGCGGTCTTCGGGCTGGCGTGGCTCGTGGCCCGGCGCCTCGGGGCGCGCGGATTCGCGGCGCTCGGCATGCTCGCGTGGTGCGCGCTCGTCTACCGGCACCGCGTCTACGTGCGGCCCGAGACGCTCGCGGCCGTGCTGCTCGCGGCGACGGTGGCGATTCTCGTCGCGCGCCGGGCGGGCGGGCGCGACCTCGCCTGGGGGCTGGTGCCGCTCGCGTGGATCTGGGCCAACGCGCACATCTCGTACTGGATGCTGTTCGCGCTGGTCTTCATCCACGCGTTCGCGGAGTTCTTCGACCGCTCCGATCGCAAGCCCCGCCTCGCGTGGGTCGCGCTCGCCGCGGCCGCGGCCTGCTTCCTCAATCCGTTCGGCTGGAGGTCGCTCGCCGAGCCGTTCCTCTACGCCACGGTGTGGCGCAACGATCCCTCCTTCCGCACCATCGGCGAGCTGCAGCCGGTGGACTGGCGCTTCCTCGCCACCACCGGCTACGCGGCGCTGCTGCCGCTGTGGCCGGCGCTCGCGGCGCTGCGCGCCCGGCGCCACGGCTGGGACCTCGCGGAGCTCCTCACGTGCGTCGTGTTCTCGGCGCTCGGGCTCTGGAACCAGCGCTTCGTGAGCGTGTGGGCGGTCGCGGCGGCGCCCTACCTCGCGCGCGGCGCCGCGTCGCTCGCGGGCGAGATCCGCTGGCCCGCGGCGCTGCGACCGGCCTGGAGCCGGCTCGCGCTGCTCGCGCTCGCGGCCTTCGGCGGCAGCCTCGCCGACTGGCGCCGCACCGACCTCCTGTTCGGCACCGGCGTGTTCGCGAACTCCTACCCGGCCGGCGCCTGCGAGTTCATGGCGCGCCACGACGTGCGCGGGCGGGGCTTCAACCACTTCGAGCTGGGCGGGTACCAGCTGTGGCGCTTCTGGCCGGAGCGCGACCGGCTTCCGTTCCTCGACATCCACCTCACGGGCACGCCCGAGGACCGGAGGCTCGCGGGCTTCATGCTCAACCAGCCGCTCGCCTGGCGGCAGCTCGACGACCGCCACCGCTTCCCGTTCGCGATGCTGCGGCGCCTGCACGCGGCTCAGGACGTTTCGCTCGACATCCTCGAGGCCGACTCGAGTTTCGTGCTGGCGTTTCTCGACGACGCCGCCGCGCTCTACCTGCGGCGCGACGGCCCCTGCGCGGCCCTCGCCGAGTCGCTCGGCTTCGCGATCGTGCGCGCCGGCCGCGAGGGGATGCGCGCGATGGGCCGCGCGATCGCGGCGGACTCGGCGCTCCGGCCCGCGTTCCGGGCCGAGCTGGAACGGATGGAACGCGCCTCGCCCGCGAACTCGGGCGCGCACAGCCTGCTCGCGCAGCTCGACCTGCTCGAGGGCCGCTACCCCGAGGCCCGCGCGCACCTGGCGGCGGCGCGGGCCGTGGACCCCCTGGTCCCGGGCTACCACGAGCGCATGGGAATCGCGTGGCTGCGCGAGGGGCGCGCCGGCGAGGCGGCGCGCGAGCTGCGGCTCGCGGTCTCGCGGGAGCGATCGCCGCGGGCGTGGGCGCCGCTTGGCGAGGCGCTGGCGGGCGCGGGCGACCGCGAGGGGGCGCGTTCGGCGTATCATCGGGCCCTCGAGCTGGACCCGGGAAACGCCGAGGCGCGCCGGGGGCTCGAGACGCTGGGAGCGCCGTGAGCCGCCGCGGGCCGCGACGCCTCCCCGCGGCGGCTCCCGCCCGCGGAGGCTCGACGTGGCGCTGATCCTCGACCTGGTGCGGCACGGCCACGCCGAAGCCTCGAGCCCCACGGGCGACGAGGGGCGGCGGTTGTCCGAGCGCGGCCGCGGCGACATCGCCCGGCTCGCCGGTCGGCTCCGCGCCGAGGGCCCCGCTCCGTCGCGCGTCTTCACGAGCCCGCTCGTGCGGGCGCGAGAGACCGCCTCGATCCTGATCCGCGGGTGGCGCGGCGCCCCGGAGGCCGAGCCCACGTTCGCCCTGGTGCCCGACGCCGAGCCCGGCGAGATGCTCGAGGTGCTGGAGGTGGGCGGCGCGTGCGAGGGCCACGTGCTGCTGGTCGGGCACCAGCCGCTGCTCGGCGACCTGGCCGACTTCCTCACCGGTGCGCCGGCCGTGTTTCGCCCCGGAAGCGGCGCGAGGATCGCCTTCGACGGCGCGCCCGCGAAGGGCCGCGGCCGTCTGGTTCGCACCCTCCACCCGGACGGGGCCTGAGGCCCCGCCGTTTCCCCTTCGCGAAGGAGAGTCCCATGGGTTTCCTCGACGGCAAGGTCGCGGTGGTGACCGGCGGCAACCGCGGCATCGGCCGCGGCATCGCGGAGGCGCTTCACGGAGAGGGCGCGACCGTCGCGCTCACCGCGCGCGACGCGGGGGCGGCCGGCAAGGCGGCTTCCGAGATCGGCCCGCGCGCCGCGGGCCTCGCGTGCGACGTGCGGGACGAGGCCGCGGTGGCGCGGCTCTTCGCCGAGGTCGAGCGGCGCCACGGCGGCTGCGACGTGCTCGTGAACAACGCCGGCATCGGCATCTTCGGCCCGGTGGCCGAGACCCGGCCCGAGGACTGGCGCGCCGTAATCGAGACCAACCTGAACGGGGTCTTCTACTGTTGCCGCGCCGCGATCCCGCAGATGAAGCGGCGCGGCGGCGGCTACATCTTCAACATCTCGTCGCTGGCCGGGAAGAACGCGTTCCCGAACGGCGCCGCCTACAACGCCAGCAAGTTCGGGCTGAACGGTTTCAGCGAGGCGCTGATGCAGGAGGTGCGCTACGACCACATCCGCGTCTCGTACCTGATGCCGGGCAGCGTGGCCACCGAGTTCGGTCGCGGATCGACCGCCAAGACCGGCTGGGCGCTCACGCCCGAGGACGTGGCCGCGGTGGTGGTGGACCTGCTGCGCTCGCCGGCCCGCGCGCTCTACAGCCGCGTCGAGATGCGGCCGAGCGAGCCGCCGCGGAAGGGGTAGCGTCGCCCCCGGCCGCTCCCGCGCCGGTCGGGCCATCTCCCGCGCCCATCCCGGGCGGGCCCCGCGCGTGCCCGCTCCCGCTGGCGGCCCGCCGTCGCCTCGGATAGGGTTCCCCGCTCGACTGCGGCACGGGCGCCCCCCCGAAGCGTGCGCGAAGTCCCGAGGGCGCGTTCCGCGGCGATCCAGGCATCCGAGGAGGCAGGTCCATGCGAGGAATCACGTTCATGCTCGGAATCACGGCAACCATGCTGCTGGGCCCCCTCGACGGCGGGGCCGCGACCGGCGCGGCGACCAGGCCCGGCGCGGCGGCCGCCGCGGCCAAGGCTCCGGCGGCGGTTGCGGACGTCAACGCCCCCTTCTGGTCGGCCCGGCCGACCGCGGCCCAGTTCGCGAAGCTGCAGGAGACCCGACTCGCCGCGGCGCGGGCCAGCATCGCGAAGATGACCGCCGTGAAGGGCGCGCGAACCCTCGAGAACACGCTGGCGCCCTACGACGAGGCGCTCCGCTCGCTCGACCTCGCCGGATCGCAGACCAGCCTGATCCAGAACGTCCACCCCGAGAAGGAGCTGCGCGACGCGGCCGAGAAGGCCCAGCAGGCGGTCTCCGCCTTCGGCACCGAGCTGTCGCTCAATCGCGAGGTGTACGACGCGCTGGCGGCCCTCGACCTGTCGTCGGCCGACGCGGCGACGAAGCACTACGTCACGCGGACGCTGCGCGACTTCCGGCTCGCGGGCGTGGACAAGGACGAGGCCACCCGCGACCGGATCAAGAAGATCAACGCCGAGCTTGTCGAGATCAGCCAGGAGTTCGACCGCAACATCCGCGACGACAAGCGCAGCGTGACGGTGAAGAGCGCCGCGGAGCTGGACGGGCTGCCCGCCGACTACATCGCGCGCCACAAGCCCGAGGCCGACGGCACGATCCGGATCACCACCGACTACCCGGACGCGGTGCCGGTGTTCTCGTACGCGAAGAACGAGGCGCTGCGGAAGAACCTCTACATGGAGTACAACAACCGCGCCCACCCGAAGAACCTCGACGTGCTGGACCGGCTAATCGCCCGGCGTCACGACCTGGCCGTCCTGATCGGGTACCCGAGCTGGGCCGACTACATCACCGCCGACAAGATGTCGGGCTCGGCGGCCAACGCCCAGTCGTTCATCGACGGCGTGGCCGCCGCCTCCGGCCCGCGCGCGGCGCGCGAGTACGACGTGCTGCTCGCCCGCAAGCGCAAGGACGCCGCCGGCGCCGCCGCGGTGCAGCTGTGGGAGACCAATTTCTACACCGAGCAGGTGCGCAAGTCGGACTACGACTTCGACTCGCAGAAGGTGCGCCCCTACTTCGCCTTCGACAACGTGCAGAAGGGCGTGCTCGACATCACCGCGAAGATCTTCGGCGTCGAGTTCCGGAAGGTGCCGGACGCGGTGGTGTGGCACCCGTCGGTGGACTGCTTCGAGATGTTCCTCGACGGCAAGCTGGCCGGGCGCTTCTACCTCGACCTGCACCCGCGCGAGAACAAGTACAGCCACGCCGCGCAGTTCGACATCCGCACCGGCATCGCCGGCCGGCAGATCCCCGAGGCCGCGCTGGTGTGCAATTTCCCGGGCGGCGAGAAGGGCGACCCCGGCCTGATGGAGTTCCGCGACGTCGAGACCTTCTTCCACGAGTTCGGCCACCTGCTCCACACCATGCTGGCGGGGCGGCAGAAGTGGGTGGGGATCGGCGGCATCCGCACCGAGCACGACTTCGTCGAGGCCCCCTCGCAGATGCTCGAGGAGTGGTGCCGCGACCCGAAGGTGCTCGCCACGTTCGCGAAGCACCACGAGACCGGCGAACCGATCCCGGCGGAACTGGTGAAGCAGATGAACCGCGCCAACGACTTCGGCAAGGGCCTGATGGTGCGCCGGCAAATGGTCTACGCCGGAACCTCGCTCGCGGCCTACTCGCGTGACCCGAAGTCCCTCGACACCACGAAGCTGATCGAGGAGATGACGAAGAAGTACCAGCCGTTCCCGTGGGTGGACGGCCTGCACTGGCAGTGCGCCTTCGGCCACCTCGACGGCTACTCGGCGGTCTACTACACGTACATGTGGTCGCTGGTGATCGCGAAGGACCTGTTCAGCCAGTTCGACCACGGCGACCTGCTGGCCGAGGGCGCCGCGACGCGCTATCGCCAGTGCGTCCTGGAGCCGGGCGGCTCCCGCCCCGCGGCCGAGCTGGTCGAGTGCTTCCTCGGACGGCCGTTCAACAACGCGGCGTGGAAGAAGTGGCTCGAGGAGAACTGAGGGATCGCAGCCGGCCGTGACGACCGAGGCGGGCCCCGAGCGGGGCCCGCCTCTCGTGCTTCGGGGCTCTCGAAACCGTGGTCACCGCCGGGGGAAGGGCCTAGACTGGTGCCCATGCAAATGGCGTTCGCTCCGAAGGTGCGCACGGCAAGCCTCGTCCTGTTCGCCCTCGCGGCGGCCTGCGTTCCCGCCCTCGCGCAGGCCCAGCCGCCCGACGACGGCGCCACGCTGCAATTGCGCTGGGACGCCTGCTACTTCGACGGCGGCCCCGGCCTCCGGACCTTCGCGTGCGCGACCAACTCGGGCAGCGAGGTGCTCGTCGCCAGCGCCACGCCGTCGGCCGCCCTGCCCCAGTTCAACGGGTGCAGCGGAGAACTCTTTCTCGAGTTTCCGAACCAGGCGAGCGTGCCCTCGTGGTGGCAGGTGGGTACGGGATATTGCCGGGCCGCGGCGAGCCTGAGTGCGGCCTTCGTTCCGCCCGCGGGCAGCACGGCGTGTCTCGATCCCTATGTCGGCCTCGCGTCGGGTGGCGCCTCCTACACGGTCGGGTACGACGGGCCGAATCGGTCCCGCCTCCGCTTCGTATGCGCCATCACGGGAACGGCGTCGCTTTCCGCCGGACAGAACCTCTTTCTCTGCCGGTTCTCGATCAACCACGCCAGGACCGTCGGCACGGGCTCCTGCGTGGGCTGCGCCTCTCCGGCGGGAATCGGGTTCGGGCGCGTCCAGCTCACCCAGCCGGCGGGGGTCGGCTCCCCTTTCATCTACTACCCGGAGCCGGGCACGGACAGCGACTTCGTGAGCTGGCAGGAGCCGCTGAGCTTCACGCGGGAGTACGCCTGGTCTCCGTCCACCGGGTGGCACAAGTCCTTCACTCTCGTGACGCCGACGCCGGCCCGCAGGCCCAGCTGGGGAGCGATCAAGGCGATGTACGGGCGCTAGCGAGACGCACGGCGCGGGGGGGGCCTTCCGGGCCCGCTCCCGGATGATCGAACACGCGATTCGCGCGCCCGCCCCGGCGCTCGGCCGCCCGCTCGCCGCGCTCGTCCCAGCCGGGGAGCGAATCTTGCCGACAAGCCCCGCGGGATGACCTAGGATGCCCCGGCTCACCCCGCTCCAGAATCCCCGGAGGTCCCCGATGAATTCTCGCGTATCCGCGGCCACCGCGCTCATCGTCCTCGCGGCGCTCGCCCCGTCGTTCGCGACCTCCCCGGCCCTCGCCCGGGAAATGAAGACCCCGGTCCAGCCCCCGGTGTGGACGGGCCATCCTTCGGCCGAGCAGGTGGCGAAGCAGGTGGACGACCGGATCGCGAAGGCCCGGACCCTGGTGGCGAAAGTGCTGGAGGTGAAGGGCAAGCGCACGGTGGACAACACGCTGCAGACCCTCGACGACGCCTACCTCGAGATGGACGCGGCGAGCGCGCTCTCCGGGCTCGTCGAGCAGACCCACCCCGACTCGGCGCTGCGCGCCGCGGCCGAGGCGGCGAGCCGGCGGGTGAGCGCGTACTTCACCGAGCTGAGCCTGCACCGCGGCCTCTACGACGCGATCGCCGCGATGGATCTGAACGGCGCCGACGACGAGACCCGCCACTACGTGACCCGCCAGCTCCGCGACTATCGCCTGAACGGCGTGGACCGCGACGAGGAAACCCGCAAGCAAGTCACGCAGCTGCGCAAGGAACTGGTCGAGATCGGGCAGGCGTTCTCGAAGAACATCCGCGCCGACGCCCGATTCGTGACCGTGAAGGACGCGGGCGAGCTCGACGGGCTGCCCGCCGACTACGTGGCGCGCAAGAAGCCGGGCGCCGACGGGCTGATCAAGATCACGGTCGAGTACCCGGACGCGTTCCCGGTCTTCGACTACGCGAAGAACGAGGACCTGCGGAAGCGGCTCTACATGGAGTACGTGAACCGCGGCTACCCGAAGAACATGGCGGTGCTGGACAGCATGCTCGCCAAGCGCCACCGGCTCGCGCGCCTGCTTGGCTTCGACACCTGGGCCGACTACATCACGGCCGACAAGATGGTGGGGAGCGCCAAGAACGCCTCGGACTTCATCGACCGGATCGTCGAGGCCTCGGGCCCGGGCGCGAAGCGCGAGTACGAGCAGATCCTGCGGCGCAAGCAGCGCGACGTTCCCGGCGCCTCCGGGATCACGCTGTGGGAGAACCTCTACTGGACGCAGGTCGTGAAGAAGTCGGACTACGACTTCGACCCGCAGGTGCTGCGCCCGTACTTCGCGTACGACCGCGTGAAGCAGGGCGTGTTCGACATTTCGGGCCGCCTGTTCGGGGTGTCGTTCCGCAGGGTCGCGGACGCGCCGGTGTGGCATCCGTCGGTGGAGTGCTACGAGCTGGTCGAGAAGGGCCAGGTGGTGGGCCGCTTCTACCTCGACATGCACCCGCGCCCCAACAAGTACCAGCACGCCGCCCACTTCCGGATCCGCTCCGGCGTGCGGGGCCGGCAGATCCCCGAGTCGGCGCTGGTGTGCAACATGCCGGGCGGGATCGAAGGCGACCCGGGCCTCATGGAGCAGGACCAGGTCGAGACCTTCTTCCACGAGTTCGGCCACCTGCTCCACGCGATGTTCGCCGGCAACCACCGGTGGGTGGGCGTGAGCGGCGTGCGCACCGAGCGCGACTTCGTGGAGGCGCCCTCGCAGATGCTCGAGGAGTGGCTGCAGGAGCCCTACGTGCTCGCGACCTTCGGCAAGCACCACCAGACCGGCGAGCCGGTGCCCGCGGAGCTGGTGCGCAAGATGGTGCGGGCCAACGAGTTCGGCAAGGCCCTCGGCGTCCGCCGCCAGATGATGCTGGCGCGCACCTCGCTGAGCTACTACGACCGCGACCCGGCGCAGGTCAACACCACGGCGATCGTGCGCGACCTGCAGAACAAGTACCTGCCCTACCCGTTCGTGGAGGGCTCGCACTTCCAGTGCGCCTTCGGCCACCTCGACGGGTACTCGGCGGTCTACTACACCTACATGTGGTCGCTGGTGATCGCGAAGGACCTGTTCGCGCAGTTCGACCGCGCCGACCTCTTCAACCCGAAGATCGCGGCGCGGTACCGCGAGGCGATCCTCGCGCCGGGCGGCTCCAAGCCCGCCGCCAAGCTGGTCGAGGACTTCCTGGGACGCCCCTTCAACGAGGAGGCGTACCGGGCCTGGCTGAACCAGGAGGTCAACTAGCCCGCGAGCGGCCGGGGCGAGGCCACCGAGCGGCCGGGGCGAGGCCATCGATCGGCCGGGGCGGGACGTGGCGCAGGAGGCCGCCCGGAGCCGTGCGCAGCCAGGATGGCGGAGCACGGCGAGGAAGAGCGAGCCGGAGCGGGACGCGGAGGCGAGCGTGCCCCTGCGCCACGTCCCGCCCCGGCCGGTCGAGGGGCCTTGCCCCCGCCGGTGGAGGGCCTCGGCTCAGCCCGCCTTGCTCGTCTCCCCGCGCTTCACGGTGCCGGCCAGCTCGTCGGCGTGGAAGCTCGAGCGCACCAGCGGGCCGCTGGCCACGCTCGCGAAGCCGAGCGCCTTCGCCTTCTCCCCCCACTCCGCGAACTTGTCGGGGTGCACGTACTCGATCACGGGCAGGTGATTGGGGCTCGGCCGCAGGTACTGGCCGATGGTGAGCAAGTCGCAGCCGTGGGCCACGAGGTCCTCGAGCGCGCGCGTCACCTCGTCGTCCTTCTCGCCGAGGCCGAGCATGAGTCCGGACTTGCTCTGGATCCCGGCCCCGCTCCGCTTCACGCGGCGCAGCAGTTCGAGGGAGCGGTCGTAGCGCGCGCTCGGGCGCACCACCGGGTGCAGGCGCTCCACGGTCTCGAGGTTGTGGTTGATCACCTCGGGCCGCGCCTCGATCACGCGCGCGAGGTCCTCCTCGTTGCCGCGGAAGTCGGGCACCAGCACCTCGATCACGGTGGCGGAGCGCTTGCGGATCTCGCGGATCACCGCGGCGAAGATGGTGCTGCCGCCGTCCGAGAGGTCGTCGCGTGCCACCGAGGTGATCACGGTGTGGCGCAGGCCCATGCCGGCCACGGCCTCGCCCACCCGGCGCGGCTCGTCCCAGTCCACGAAACCGTTGGGCCGCCCGGGCGACACGGCGCAGAATCCGCAGCGCCGCGTGCACAGCTCGCCGAGGATCATGATCGTGGCGGTGCCGCGCTCCCAGCAGTGGCCGAGGTTGGGGCAGCGCGCCTCCTCGCACACGGTGAACAGCCCCTTCTCGCGCAGCAGGGCCTTGGTGCCCGCGTATTCGCCGCTCCCCGGGAGCTTCACCTTGAGCCACGGCGGCAGGCGCCGGAACCCGCCCGGCTCGGCGCCGAGCCCCACGCCCGCGCCGCTCGCGCAGCCGCCGAAGCGCGGCTTGAGCGGCACGCGCTCGGGGACCGCCGGGCGGGGCGCGCCGAGCACGCGCACCTCGGAGGCCCCGGGAACCGCGGCCTCGAGGATCGGAAGCGCGCCGTCCGGCGCGTCGTCGGGGAGGATCGGCAGCTCGTCGCTCATCGTCAGTCCTTCGCCATCGCGGCCGCGCCCGCGCCGTCGCCCTTCAGCGCCAGCATGCGGTCGAGCGCCCGCCGCGCCTGCTCGCGATCGTCGGCGGGGACCCGGATCGGGTTCACCACGTGGCCCTCGGCCAGGTTCTCGAGCGCCCACAGCAGGTGCGCGGGATCGATGCGGTTCATGGTGGCGCACGGGCACACGTTCTTCTGGAGCGAGTGGATGTCCTGCTCCGGGTGCTCGAGCGCGAGCCGGTGAACGAGGTTGATCTCGGTCCCGATCGCCCAATGGGTGCCGGGGGGCGCGGCCTCGACCTGCCGGATGATGAACTCGGTCGAGCCGGAGAGGTCGGCCGCGCGCACCACCTCGAAGGGGCATTCCGGGTGCACCAGCACCTTCACCGCCGGGTCGGCCGCGCGCGCGTCCTCGATCTGCTTCGGGTGGAACTTGGTGTGCACCGAGCACCAGCCGCGCCACAGCACCAGCCGGGTCTCCGGCGCCAGCGCGCGGGCGTTCACGCGCTCCAGGTCCGGCGCGCGGAACTCCCACTCCGCCATCCGCTCGAGGGGCACGCCCATCGCGAAGGCCGTGTTGCGGCCCAGGTGCTGGTCGGGGAAGAACAGCACCCGCTCCTTCCGGGCCCACGCCCACTCCAGCACCGCCCGGGCGTTGCTCGAGGTGCAGACCACGCCGCCGTGGCGGCCGCAGAAGGCCTTGAGCGCGGCGGTCGAGTTCATGTAGGTCACCGGCACGATCGTGTCGCCGTGGGCGGCGGTGAGGCGTTCCCAGGCCTCCTCGACGTGCTCGAGGTCGGCCATGTCGGCCATCGAGCAGCCGGCCTTCAGGTCGGGGAGGATCACGGTCTGGTGGGGCCGGCGCAGCACGTCGGCCGACTCGGCCATGAAGTGGACGCCGCAGAACACGATGAACTCGGCGCGCTCTTCGGCCGCCGCGAGCTGCGACAGCCGGAGCGAATCCCCGCGCAGGTCGGCGAACTCGATGATGCTCTCGCGCTGGTAGTGGTGCCCGAGGATCACGGCCCGTTCGCCGAGCGCGCGCTTCGCGGCCCAGGTGCGCGCGCGGATCTCTTCGGCCGGGAGGGCGGCGTAGTCGGAGAACGGGCGCGCGCCCGGGGCGCTCGGAAGCGTGATCGTCGTCACGCCGCTACTCCAGCTCGCTGGTGTCGAGCGGCTGGCGGCCGGCGAAGCCGGACTCGAGGGAATGCCAGTGGGAGACCTCGGGCTCGTCCTTCCGCCAGCACAGGAACACCAGCCGGTCCCCCGAGAGGGCGTAGAAGTCGAGCAGGCCGCGCTCCAGGTCCTTGAGCAGGCAGCCGTGCCGGTGAATGGCCTCGACGCCCGCGGCGATCTCCCCGGCGATGCGCGCGCGCAGGGCCTGGGTTTCGCGCAGCTCGCGGGCCTCCGGGCTCTTCGAGGAGCCGCCCGCCGACACCGTGAGCCGCAGCACGCCGCTCTGGACCTCGAGCTGGTCCAGCTCGGCCTTCAGCTTCGCCAGCCGGTCCAGCTCCGGACGGAGCTTCCGCGCCAGCTCGGTCGCCTCCTCGGCGCTGAACAGGGTGATGTGGAGGGCCATGGAGCGTCAGTGGCCTCCGCAGCCGCAGCCGCCGTGACCGCCTCCCTGCGCCGCCTCGGCCGCGCCGCCGTGCGCGTGGCCGTGTCCCTCCCCGCTGCCGCAGCCGCAGCCGCCGGCGGCGGGAACCGCCTTGGGATTCCGGATCGTGAAGCCGCTCGCCTGCGGCGTCTCCACGTAGTCGATGGTCGCGCCCTCGAGCAACGCGAGGCTCTCGGGATCCGCGATCAGGCGCACGCCGCCGAACTCGCCCTCCCAGTCGCCCGGCATCGCCTCGCCGGCGAGCGACATGCCGTACTGGGGTCCCGAGCAGCAGCCGGCCATGGCGTGGACGCGCAGGGCGTAGACCTTCTCGGACTGGGAGGCGATGATCTCGCCCAGCTTGCGGCTCGCGATTTCGGAAACGGTGACCACGTGCGTTCTCCTTGGGGTTCCCGGCCGGAGCCGGTTCAGGCCGCCGCGGGGGGCGCCGCCCCCCCGACCGCCGCAATGCCTTCGCGCGACCGTTCCGCCCGGGAGCCCCCGGGCACTCCACCCGGTTCGCCGGGTGCCGTCCGGGCCGCCATCCATGCGGCTTCGGCCGGTTTCCATGCGGCACCAGCATAGCCCAGCCGGCGGGCCAGCGTCTCGCAGGTCGCCCGCCGGGCCTCGGTGAGCGACGGCGCGCCGGCGCCCAGCAGGCGCTCGAGCGAGGTCATCCGGACGCCCCGCAGCCCGCAGGGATGGATGAGCTCGAAGTGCGAGAGATCCGGGCGAACATTGAGGGCGAAGCCGTGGTAGGTGACCCAGCGCCGCACCGCGACCCCGATCGAGGCGATCTTCTCCTCGCCGACCCAGATCCCGGTGCGGCCGGTCACCCGCCGCGCCGCGATCCCCCAGCCCTCCAGGGCGTCGAGCAGCGCCTGCTCGATCTCGCGGAGGAACCGGTGCAGGTCGTGCCCCATCCGGTCGAGGTCGCAGACCGTGTAGCCGACGAGCTGCCCCGGCCCGTGCCACGTGACGTCGCCGCCGCGCGCCACCTCGAACACCTCGATGCCGCGCGCCTCCAGTTCCCCGCGGGGAACGCGCAGGTTCCCCGCGCTCGGCGAGCGCCCCACCGTGAGCACCGAGGGATGATCGGGGAACAGCAGCCAGTCGGGCGTCGCGGGCTCCGCGCCGCGCGCGGCGGCCACGGCGGCCACCAGCGCCTCCTGCAGGCGCAGGCCGTCGCGATAGGCGGTCGGTCCGAGGTGCGCGGCGTTCAGGACGCTCATGACGCTCCTAGGCGTAGAACCAGAGCAGCTCGGGCCGCTCGAGCAGCTCGCAGAAGCGGCGCAGGTACTTGACCGCCAGTTCGCCGTCCACGACGCGGTGGTCGAAGCCGATCGCGGCGTTCATCATCGGCCGCACCACGATCTGGCCGTCGCGGACCACCGGGCGGTCCACGATCTTGTGCACGCCGAGGATCGCCACCTCGGGCACGTTGATGACCGGCGCCGAGTTGATCGCGCCGAACACGCCGGCGTTGGTGATGCTGAAGGTGCCGCCCACCACCTCGTCGGGCTTGAGCCGGTCGGCGCGCGCGCGGGCCGCGAGGTCGTTCACCTCGGCGGCGAGCTGCGCCAGGTTCTTGAGGTCGCAGTCCTTGAGGTTGGGCACGATCAGGCCCTTCTCGTCACGCCCGACCGCGATCCCGATGTTGTAGTAGCGCTTCACGATCATCGCGTCGCCCTGCGGCGAGACCGAGCCGTTCATCCACGGGAACTCCTTGAGCGCGAGCACCGCAGCCTTGATGAAGAACGGCATGAAGGTGAGCTTGACGCCCTGCGCCTCGAGCTTCGGCCCCCACTCCTTGCGGGCGGCGACGATGGCGCTCAGGTCCGCCTCGTCGAAGCAGTGGGTGTGGGCGGCGGTGT
>CAZIVR010000040.1:0-29752 GCA_964542745.1 uncultured bacterium | reverse complement strand
GAACGTCGAGTCGCGGGCCACCGCCCGCGCGTAGAGCGCGAGCGCTTCCCGGTGGCGGCCGAGCATGGTTTCCGCCATGCCCCAGTCGGTGAGGTGCCGCGCGCTCGGGGCGGCCTCGCAGGCGCGCTCGAACGCCTCCGCGGCGCCCGCGTAGTGTTCGTCGGCGAAGCGCTTCCAGCCGATGAAGTTCCAGGTCGTGGCGCGGTCCACCGCGCGCCGCTCCGGCGGGCCGGTCATGAGGGCCTCGAGGCGCGCGAGCCCGCGCGCGCGATCCGACGTGTGCGCGAGCCACTGGATCGTGGGCACGGCGACCCCCACCGCGACCGCCGCGGCGAGCCACTCCCGGCGCGAGCGCTCGAGGGCGTGGGCGACCAGCCACGCCGCCGCCGCCGTCAGCGCCGCCGCGGGCGGGGCGAACGCCTCCCAGTCGCGCAGCGGGCCCTGCGGGGGCTGGAGCATGAGCAGCACCGCGGCGTTGGGGGCGACCAGCGCCGCCATCAGCACCGATTCCCCGCGCGACACGGATCGCGCGAGCACCAGCGGCACCGCGACCAGCAGCGCGACCGGCGCGAGCGGGGAGAGGAAGGCCACCTGGTTGGCCACGTCGGCGAGGTGGAGCGGCTCGAGCACCGCGCCGAGCACGCCGCCGCGCGCCCCGACCTCGGGGGTCGCGAAGTTGGCGCGCAGGTCGTAGGCGATCGCGGTGGACCAGAGCCGCGGAGCCATGACGGCGAGCCCCGCGAGCGGCGCCAGCACGCCGAGGGACGCGACGGGACGCCGCCAGGCGCCCGTGCCTGCGGCGCGCGTCCACAGCGCCAGCAGCACGAGCCACGCGGGGAGGAGTCCGAGCGCGAGGCGGTGAAGGAAGATCCCGACCGCGAGGCAGAGCCCGGCGCCGAGCAGCGCGAGGGCGCCGCGGTCGCGGGGCCGGTCCGCGCCGGCCCGGGCGGAGGCGCCCGCGCGGGGAGACGCGTGCGGCTCCGCCGCGCTCCCGAGGGCGAGCAGCGCGAACCCGGTGAAGCCGGTGACCACCACCACCATCTCGGCGAACGCCTTGCTCTCGCCGGTCATGAGGCCGAGCGCGCCGCCGAACAGGGCCACGGCGAACGCGGCCGAGCGCGCCGCGGGCCCGAGCGGCAGGGCGCGCGCGAGCGCCACCGCGGCCGCGGCGAGCAGCGCGGCGTCGAGCGCCCCGATCGCGCGGGCCGCGCCCGAGGTGTCGGTCCAGCCGGCGGCGACCGCGCGCAACGGCAGCGTGTAGTGGATCAGGAGGTCGAGCGGGAAGGCCTGCGGCGAGAGCACGGCCGGGCTCTCCTCGCTGCCGACCGCCCCGTGGCGGAGCAGGAAGTCGCCCACGTACTGGAGCCGGTCCGGGAAGGCGAGCACGAGGGCCGCGGCGGCGGCCGCCCCCGCGAGCGCCGCGGCCCCGGGGGAGCGGCCGACCAGCCGGCCCCAGGCGAGGACCGCCCCCGAGAGTGACCGCGCGGCGGGCGGCCACAGGGCGAGCGCCGCCACCAGCCACGTGCCCCACGCGAACGCTCCGGGCAGGTAGTGCTGCTGGTGGAGTCCCCAGAACCAGCCCGAGGGCGCGAGCGCGAGCGCGCCGCGCGCCGCCACGAGGAGCGCGAGCCCGGCCCACAGCAGGGTCGCGGCCGACGCGGCGGCCCCGCCGTCGGTCGCGGCGGGGCCGGGAGCGCGTCCGGCGGGCTCACGGGAGGCCCCGCGGACGCGCGCGCGCATGGCTTCGCTGTCGCTGGCGCCCGCAGTGGCGCGTTTCATCGAAGCGGTCCTCGGGCCCGGTGCCGCGCCGGCCGTGCCGGCGGTGACGGTATGCCCGTGGACACTCGCCTCGAACGCCGCCCCTCCGCAAGTGCCTGCGGGGGAGCGCCGGGAGGGCGTGGGGACGGACTCCCGCCGGGACCGCCGCGCGAACGCCGGCGGCCCCGGGCCGCCTAGCGGGCCTCGGCGCCTCCCGCGGTGGCGGAGAGCCCGGTCACGCCCGCCGCGATGTCGGCCGCGAGCCGGTCCGTCGCGACACCGGTCGCCATGCGCCGCACCCGGCCGTCGCGGCCCACGAGATACCAGCAGGCGTTGCCCGCCGTCGCGCATCCGGCGTGACCGAAGAGCTCACCCACGTAGCCGCGGGGGTCCGAGAGCAGGGAGTAGCGGAGCCCGAGCCGCGCCAGCGCGTCCCAGTTCGCGCCGTCGCCGTCGCGCCGGACCACGGTCAGCTCGATGCCGGAGCGCGCGAGGCCGCCGAGTTCGCGGTCCAGGGAAACCAGCGCGCGCTCGTCCGGATCGAACACCACGAGGATCGGGGCGTCCTTCCAGAAGTCGCTGAAGCGGCGCCAGCCGTAAGGCGTGGTGGCGATGTCGAAGTCGGGGGCCGGGTCGCCGGCCTGCAGCGTGCGCGCCGGTTCCGCGGACGCCGCCGCGGGCTCCGAGCGGACGGTGGCCGGCGCGAGGAGCAGGACGGTGGCGGCCGCGAGGGCGAGGCGTACGAACCGGGATGCGTGGCGACCGGCGGTGGCCATGGGTTCTCCAATCGGCGTGGCGGGAATCCCGGGAGGGAGGCGTTGTCCCCGAAATCCGCAAGAGCCGTGCCCCGGACGCCGGAGGCTTCGGCCGGGGCGCGTGCGCCGCGGATTTCGATTGCGCTAGGCTGCGTCCCTCATGACCGGGCGCGGCGACAGGGTGGAATCGCACAGGGATCGCAAGCGCCCTCCGGGGGGGGGCGGGACCACTCCCGCCGCCGCGCAACCCGGCACCCCGCCCTTGCACTTCGCATGGTCGTCGCTGGTGGGGGCGGTCTTCGCGGCGCTCTACCTCGCGCTCGCCCCCGGGGTCACGGGTCCGAGGGACGCGGCGGAACTGACGCTCGTGCTGGCCCTGAACGGCGTGCCGCACCCCACGGGCTATCCGCTCTACGTGATGGCCGGGCACCCGTTCGTGCGCGCCCTGCACGCGGCGGGCGCCGGCTGGGCCTACGCCTCGAACGCGTGGAGCGCTCTGGGAGGGGGCGTCGCGATCGCGCTCCTGCACGCGCTCGGGGCGCGCCTCGTTCCGCCGCGCGCGCCGCTCGGCCGCGCCGGGCGGTTCGTCGCGGCGCTGGTGCCCGCGGGGATCCTCGGCACGAGTCCGGTGTGGCTGCTCGACGCGATCTTCGCCGAGGTCTACACCTGGCACCTCGCGTGGGTCGCGGCGGCCGCGTGGTTCACGCTGCGCGCGATGCGCGCGACGGCCGAGGGGCGCGGCCGCGGCCCGCGGCCCGCGGCGCAGGCGGGGCCCGCGTTCGCGTGGGGGCTGCTGTGCGGCCTCGGGCTCGCGCACCACCTCACCTCGGTGCTGGTGATCGTTCCCTGCTCGCTCGGGCTCGCGCTCGCCGCGGCGCGCGCGCGGCGGCTGGGCCCGGCGACGTTCGGAGCCGCCCTCCTCGGCACGCTCCTGCCGCTCGCCGCCTACGGGTTCGTGGCGTGGCGCGCGTTCCATCCCGCGCCCTACCAGTGGGAGCCGCTCGAGGCGAGCTGGGGGGCGGTGCTGGACCACGTGCGCGGCGCGGGCTACGCGGACCTGGTCGGCGCGTTCGCGCCGGACACGGCGCAGCGCGAGCTGCTCGAGGCGCACGCCTACCCGGTGCTGTTCCCGGCGCTCGCGCTCCTCGCCGTCGCGGCGGCGCTGGCGCGCGGGGCCGACCGGGCATTTCTCGCGACGCTCGCGGCCGCCGCGGGGCTCCAGACGCTCGCGGCGTTCCGCTACGGCGTGCTCGACCCGTCCTGCTACTTCGAGCCCCCGATGGCGCTCGCCCTGCTCGCGGTCCCGGCGCTGGCGGCGCGGCTGCCGCGCCGCGCGCTGCCTGCGGCCTTCGCGCTGGCGGTGGCCGCGGTCGCGGCGATGGCGATCCGCGGCGTGCCGTTCGGGCTCGCGGTCCGTGCGGGCACGGTCGAGACCGACCGGCGCCTGCGCGAGCTGTGGAGCCGGATCCCGGAGGGCCCGGGGATCGTCCTCTGGGAGCACGACATGGCGGCGGTGTTCGGCGTCTACCAGCGGCTCGAGGGCCGCCGTCCCGAGCTGTTCGCCGGGAACCCGGCGACGCTCAGCTGGCCGAAGCCGCGCCGCGCCTTCCGCGCGCGCTTCGGTTTCGATCCGCTCGAGGGGCTCGAGCCGCTCACCCGCGAGCGCGCCGCGCGGGTTCCGGAGAACCTCAGCCGGCTCACGTCCCTCCCGGTGACGATCCTCGATCTCGGCGCGATGCGGGTCGAGACCCTCGGCAGGCCGGCGGCGGATTCCGCGGGGTCCGGAGGGCTCCGACCGTGAAGCGGCGGCTGCTGCTCCTCGTCACCACGCGCACCTACCGCGCCGGCGCCTTCCTCGCCGCGGCCCGCGCGCTGGACCTCGAGCTCACCGTGGGTTCCGAGCGTGCGCAGGCGCTCGCCTCCCGGAACCCCGAGGGGCACCTCGTGCTCGACTTCCGCGACCCCGGGCGGGCGCTCGCGCGCATCGTGGCGTTCGCGCGCGAGACGCCGGTGCACGCCGTGATCGGCGCCGACGACGAATGCGCGGCGCTGGCCGCGCAGGCCGCGGAGGCGCTCGGCCTGCGCGGCCACCCGGCCGCGGCGGTGGCCGCCGCCCGCGACAAGCGGCACGCGCGCGAGCGCTTCGCGGCGGCCGGGCTCCCGACCCCGCCCTTCGCCACGGTCGGCTTCGACGCGCCGGCGTCGTGGCGCGAGCGCGGCCCGGGGGCGGAGGACGGCCCGGCGGATCTGCGTGCGGTCGGCTTCCCCTGCGTGCTCAAGCCGCGCGGGCTCTCGGCCAGCCGGGGCGTGATCCGCGCGGACGATCGCCCGGCCTTCGGCGCGGCCTTCGCGCGGATCCGCGCCATCCTCGAAGCGGAGGGCCCGGCGGGAGCGGGCGAGCCGCCCCGGGATTCGATCCTCGTCGAGCGCTACCTGCCGGGCGCGGAGGTGGCGCTCGAGGGGCTGGTGGAGGCGGGCCGCCTGCGCGTGCTGGCCCTCTTCGACAAGCCCGACCCGCTCGAGGGCCCCACCTTCGAGGAGACGATCTACGTCACGCCGTCGCGCCTCCCGGCCGCGGAACGGGACGCGGTGGCCGCGATGGCGGAGCGGGCGGCCGCCGCGCTCGGGCTCGGGCCCGGGCCGATCCACGGCGAGTTCCGCGTCCACGGCGCGGAGGTCTGGCCGATCGAGATTGCGCCGCGCTCGATCGGCGGCCTATGCTCCCGGGCGGTGCGCTTCGAAGGCGGCGAGTCGCTCGAGACGATCCTCCTGCGGCACGCGCTGGGCGACCCGTTCGAACCGAGGCAGGACGCGCTGGCCTCGGGCGTGATGATGATCCCGATCCCCCGCGCGGGCCGGCTCCGGTCGGTGCGCGGGCTGGACGAGGCCCGCCGCGTCGCGGGGCTCGTCGAAGCGAGCCTGACCGCGCACCCGGGGGCGGAGCTGGTTCCGCTGCCCGAAGGCTCGCAGTACCTCGGGTTCCTGTTCTCGCGTGGCGAGGATCCCGGGAGCGCGGAGCGCAGCCTTCGCGAGGCCCACGGCCGTCTGTCCTTCGAGATCGATTCCCCGGCGGAGTCCGGGAAGGAGTCCTGCGAGACATGAGCGAGACGCTGGTGAACCTGACGGACGTGGCGCGCACCAAGGTGCTGGAACTGATGCGCGCCGAGGGCCAGGAGAACGTGGCCCTTCGCTTCGGCGTCTCGGGGCGTGGCCCGGGCGGCTTCCAGTACCGGCTCGGCTTCGTGGCCGATTCGGAACTCGCCCCGGACGACTCGGTGGTCGAGGCGGGCGAGGGGCTGCGGGTTTTCGTGGACGCGAAGAGCGCCGCGCAGGTGAAGGGCACCACGATCGACTTCGTGGACGGGCCCGAGGGCGCCGGATTCCGGATCGACAATCCCAACCCGCTGTGGAGCGACCCGCTGCACCAGTCGGTCCAGAAGGTCTTCGACGACGAGATCAACCCGCAGGTGGCTTCGCACGGCGGCTGGGTCGCCCTGCTCGAGGTGAAGGACGACGTCGCCTACATCCAGCTCGGGGGCGGCTGCCAGGGCTGCGGCATGGTGGACGTGACGCTCAAGCAGGGGATCGAGGTGGTGCTGCGCGAGAAGGTGCCCCAGATCCGCGAGGTGGTGGACACGACCGACCACGCGGGCGGCAGCAACCCCTACTACCGGCCGAGCAAGTCGGGGCGCTCGCCGTACTCGTGAGCCCGGTGGCCGGCCTGCCGGCGCGGCGGTGGCGGGGAGAACGGCCATGACGCGCGTGGTCCTGCTCTCCACCTACGACCTCGGGCGCTCGCCCTTCGGGCTCGCCTCGCCCGCGGCGTGGCTGCGCGCGGCGGGCTGCGAGGTGCGCGCCTGCGACCTGGCGGTGGAGCCGCTCGACGAGGACGCGATGCGGGCGGCCGACGCCGTCGCGTTCCACCTGCCCATGCACACCGCCACGCGCCTCGCGCTCGAGGCGCTGCCGCGGGTGCGCGCGCTGGCCCCCCGGGCGCGGCTCGCCGCCTACGGGCTCTACGCCGCTCCCAACGCCGGGATCCTGGCGGAGCACGGCGTGTCGCGCGCGATCTCCGGCGAGTTCGAGGCCGAGCTCACGCGCTGGGCGCTCGGGGACGCGGCGGCCGGGGCTTCCGTCCCGCTCGAGCGGCTCGCGCACCGCGTCCCGGACCGCGCCGGCCTGCCCCCGCCCGAACGCTACGCGCGCCTGCGGATCGGGGAGGAGGAGCGGCTCGTGGGCGCCACCGAGGCGAGCCGGGGCTGCAAGCACCGCTGCCGCCACTGTCCCGTGGTGCCGGTCTACGGCGGCCGCTTCCGCGTCGTGCCGCGCGACGTGGTGCTGGCCGACGTGCGGCGGCAGGTCGAGGCCGGGGCGCGGCACGTCACGTTCGGGGATCCGGACTTCTTCAACGGCATCGGCCACGCGCTGCCGCTGGTCCGCGCGCTGCACGCCGAGTTCCCGGGGCTCAGCTACGACGTGACGATCAAGGTCGAGCACCTGCTGCGCCACGCGGAGGCCCTGCCCGTGCTGCGCGAGACCGGATGCGCCTTCGTGGTGACCGCGGTCGAGGCGTTCGACGACGCCATCCTCGCCGCGCTCGAAAAGGGTCACACCCGCGCGGACTTCGAACGGGCGCTGGCGTCGTGCCGGGCGGCCGGGCTCGAGCTCCAGCCCACGTTCGTGGCCTTCACCCCGTGGACCACGCTCGCCGGGTACGCGGGGATGCTCGAGGCCATCGCCGGGCTCGACCTGGTCGAATCGGTGGCGCCGGTCCAGCTCTCGCTGCGGTTGCTGATCCCGAACGGCTCCCGGCTGCTCGAGCTGCCCGACGTGGCGCGGCGCATCGAGGGCTTCGATGCGCGCGCCCTGGTGCACCGCTGGCGCCACGAGGATCCGCGGGTGGACGCCCTCCAGCGCGAGGTGCGGGCCGAGGTGGAGCGCCGGTCCGCCTCGGGCGAGGGACGCGCCGCGGTCTTCGCGGCGGTGGCGGAGCGCGCCGCCGCGGCCGCCCCGGGCGCGCGACGGCCGAGGCCCGCGACGCGCGACGGGGCGCGAGCGCCGGTGCCCTACCTCACCGAGCCCTGGTACTGCTGAGCGGAGCCCCTCGAGGCGCCGGCGGCGCCTCTCGCGATGCCGATCTGACGGCGCGCCCGACTCGGCGCGCCGGTCCCCTCACTCCCAGCGGAACACCCAGACCGCGACCGCGAAGCTGCCCCAGCCCCACAGGAGCAGGGCCGCGAGCGGCCAGCCCACCGCGAGCAGGCCCGCGCCCTCGTTCATGATCGCGCGCAGCGCGTCGTTCACGATCGTGAGCGGGAGGGCCCTGACCAGCGGCTGCATCACGTCGGGGAAGCGCTCGCTCGAGAAGAAGCTGCCCGAGAGCAGCCACATCGGCATCATCACGAAGTTCATGAGCCCCGAGACCGCCTCGACGGTGCGGGCGCGGCTCACCACCAGCAGGCCGAGCGCGCTGAAGGCGAACGCGCCCGCCACGTTGACCAGCGCGAACCCGGCCCACGAGCCGCGCACCTCGATGCCGAAGGCCAGCATCCCGAAGCCGAGCACCACGGCCACCTCGAGCGCCAGCCACACGGCGCGGGCCAGCATCAGCGACCACAGGTACTCGCTGCGCCGCATCGGCGTCGCGATCATGCGCTTGAGCAGCTTCTGCTGGCGGGCGGTCGCGATCGGGAAGCCCACGCCCCACATGCCGGTGCCGAGCAGGTTGAGCCCGATCAGGCCCGGCAGGAGGAAGTCCACGTAGCGCGACCCGGGGCGCACCCGCGTGTCGCGGGCCACCGCGAGCCGGTCCTCGCGGCCCGCGGCGCGCTCGAGGGCGTCCTCGACGAGCCGCGAAGCGAGCTGGCTCTCCGGCCGCGTGGGGTCGTAGACGAGGCGCGGCGTGTGGCCGCCGCCGCGCACCAGCACCTGGATGCGGCCGCGCCGCAGCGCCACGTCGGCCTCCCCGGGCGCCAGACGCAGCCCCTCGAGGACCGGCGAGCGCTCGAGCGCCGCGTGGGTGGCGCTGGCGCCCGGGCCCTCCTCGACGCCCACGCTCCAGCGCTGGGCGCCCGAGTTGCGGAACGCGATCCCGAGGGCGAGCGCCATCAGGATGGGGAAGGCGAAGGTCCAGAACACCGCCTCGGGCTCCCGCAGGAAGCCGAGGATGCGCGAGCGGGTGAGCTGCCAGAGCGACCCCGAGGCGAACGAGCGCCGCGGGGAGGGTTCCGGCGGACGCGAGGGCGGCGAGGGGCCGGGGAGGGTGTCAGGCATCGCGCAGCGTGCGCCCGGTGAGGTGGACGAACACGTCCTCCAGCGTCGCGTGGTGGGTGGTGAGGGAGACGAGGGTCCGGCCCTGGCGCTGGAGCTCGGCCAGCAGCGCCGGGATCGCGACGTGGGGCTCGCGCACGATCAGCGCGTAACCCGGACCCTCGAGCCGCGCCTGCGTGACGCCCGGGAGCGCCTCCACCGCCGCCAGGTCCAGCGCGCCCTCGACCCCGAACTCGACCACGTGCTCGGCGCCGAGCGAGGCGATCAGCTCGTCCGGCGTGCCGAGCGCGATCACCTTGCCGTGGTCCACGATCGCCACGCGGTCGCAGAGGCGCTCGGCCTCGTCCATGTAATGGGTGGTGAGGAGGACGGTGCGGCCGCCCCGCTTGTAGTCCTCGATCAGCTCCCAGAGCTGGCGGCGCGACTGCGGGTCGAGCCCGGTGGTGGGCTCGTCGAGGAACAGCACGTCCGGGTCGTTGACCAGCGCGCAGGCGACCGCGAGGCGCTGGCGCTGCCCCCCGGAGAGCTTGACCACCCACGCGCCGGCCTTCTCCTCGAGCTGCACCCGGCGGATCACCTCGCCGGGTGAGGGGCCGCGCTCGTAGAAGCTCCGGAACAGCGCGACGGTTTCGGCCACGCTGAGCTTGTCGGTGAGCTTCGTCTCCTGCAGCTGGATGCCGAGCCGCTGGCGCAGCGCCCGGTCGCGGCCCGCGCCCCACCGTTCGCCCAGCACGCGAACCTCGCCCGCGTCCGGCGTGTTCAGTCCCTCGAGGATCTCGATCGTGGTGGTCTTGCCGGCGCCGTTCGGCCCGAGCAGGCCGAAGCACTCGCCGGCGTGCACCTCGAGATCGAGACCGTTCACGGCGGTCACCGTCCCGTAGCGCTTGACGAGCCCGCGGCAGGAGAGCGCGAGGGCCGGTGTCGCGAGGGGCGTCGTGGGCGCGGGCATGAGACCGGGACCATAGGAAGACGCGCGGGTCGAGGCAACCGCCGGGCGGGGACCGGGCGGGCCGCGGCGGGGCCCGTCCGCGCGACCACCGTCGCGGCGTGTCCGGGGGTGCAGTAGACTGCCGCGCCGTCGGCGCACCCCGCCCGGGGTGTTCCGGGCGAGGCGTCGCGGCGGTGTCCCGCCGGCGGGCCGCGGCGGGACGGGCGATCGAGTCCATCGGGAGGTCCAGCTGAGCCAGGGAATCCGGCGGTTCCTTCGCGGCGTGGTCACGTTTCGACTTCCCGGCCCCGATCGCGTCATGGCCCGCTTCTACGAGCTGGTGCGCGCCGTCGCCCCGGATCCGCTCGTCGCCGACCTCGGCTCCGGCGGACGCCGGCACCCGGTCCGCTCGGTCGGGCTCGACCTGCGGCGCGTCGCGGGCGTGGACGTGCGGGCCGACGCCCTGCGCCTGCCGTTTCGCGCCGCGTCGTTCGACGGCGTCGTCATCACGGACGTGCTGATGTACGTGGACGAGCCCGCCCGGGCCGCGGCGGAGATCCGCCGCGTGCTGCGCCCGGGAGGAGTGGTCTACGCCGCCGAGCCCTTCCTCTACGCGCAGATGGCCAGCACCAGCCGGTTCCGCTTCACGGTCGAGGGGCTGCGCGCGGTGTTCCGGCACTTCGAGGAGATCGGGGCGGGCTTCGGGCGGGAGGCGGGCTCCGCCACCCTGCCGCTCATCGCGTACTACGTCGCCCGGCTGCTCTCCTTCAATCTCTACCCGGTCTACCGCGTCGTCGTGTACGTGCTGATGTTCGCGCTCACGCCCTTCCTGTGGCTCGATCCGCTGATCGCCCGCTACCGGAACATCCCGGCCCGGAACTACACGAACGCGTACTTCCTCGGCCGGCTGCCCGCGGCCCCGCCCGGCCCGGACGCGGGCGCGCGCCGCTAGGTTCCGCCCGGAGACGCCGCGCGAGCGCGCCGGTCGCGGGCGGAGCCCGGCCGTTCGCGCGGGGGGACCGCGGCGGGGAGCCGCGCCCGCTCCGCGATCCGGGCGGGTTCATGCTATCGTCGCCGCCCTCAACTCCGGAGCCCCCGCCGGGGCTCCCCGTGCGCTCTTCCAAGGGGATCCATGCCTCGTTCACTGGACTTCGTGCAGCGGGCCAACGCGGCCTACCTCGAGGACCTGCACGCCCGATTCCAGCGCGACCCGGACTCGGTTCCGGCCGAGTGGGCGGCCTTCTTCGCCGGCTTCGAGTTCGCGGGCACGCGGCCGGCCCCGGGCGCGGTCCAGCCCTCGGGGGGCGCGTTCGGGCTGGTCAGCGCCTACCGGGAGTTCGGGCATCGCGCGGCCCGGCTCGACCCGCTCAGCGCCGAACCGCCGCACGAGCCCCTGCTCGAGTTCTCCAACTTCGGCCTCAGCGAGGGCGATCTCGAGACGCCGGTGGACGCCTACCCGTTCCGCGGCGAATTCAAGGGCACCCTGCGCGACCTGCGAGCGGCGCTGCTCGAGACCTACTGTGGCCCGCTCGGCGTCGAGTTCATGGACATCCCGAACCGGGGGCGGCGCGAGTGGCTGGTGGAGCGCATGGAGCCCGGCCGCAACCGCCCGCAGCTGGCCGCCGAGGACCGGATCGGGATCCTGCGGGCGCTGCTCGGCGCCGACGCCTTCGAGCAGTTCCTGCACGTGCGCTTCGTCGGGCAGAAGCGCTTCTCGCTGGAGGGCGCGGCGACGCTGGTGCCGATGCTCGAGACCCTGGTGGAGCGCGCCGCGGCCCGCGGGGTGGACCAGGTGGTGTTCGGCATGCCGCACCGCGGGCGGCTCAACGTGCTCGCCAACGTCGTCGGGAAGCCGCTCGAGCGCCTGTTCGGCGAGTTCGAGTCGGGCTCGCCCGAGGAGGCCGCCGGGCACGGGGACGTGAAGTACCACATGGGCTACTCGTCGGTGCGTCGCACGCGGGCCGGGCGCGAGATCGCGCTCAGCACCCACTACAACCCCAGCCACCTCGAGTTCGTGAACCCGGTGGTGCTGGGTTCGGTGCGCTCGCGGCAGGAGATCATGGGGGACGCGGCGCGCGAGCGGGCCCTGCCGGTCCTGATCCACGGCGACGCGGCGCTCTCGGGCGAGGGCATCGTGCCCGAGACCCTGGTGCTGGCCCAGCTGCCGCCCTACTGGACCGGCGGCACCGTGCACATCGTCGTGAACAACCAGATCGGCTTCACCACCTCGCCGGCCGACGCGCGCCGCAGCCGCTACCCGACCGAGATCGCCCGCATCGTCGAGGCGCCCGTGTTCCACGTGAACGGCGACGCGCCCGAGGCCGCGGTCCACGCGATCGAGCTGGCGCTCGCCTACCGGATGGAGTTCAAGCGCGACGTGTTCGTGGACCTGGTGTGCTACCGCCGCCACGGCCACAACGAGCTCGACGATCCCACCTTCACGCAGCCCGTGATGTACCGGGAGATCGCGAAGCACGTCCCGGCCTCGCGCCGCTACGCCGAGCGCCTGGTCGAGGAGGGCGTGCTCGACGCGGCCGCGCTCCGGGAGATCGAGGGCGAGATCGAGGCGCGCCTCAAGGAGGCGCACGCCCGCGCCCGCAGCGGGCAGGCCCCGCGCGCCTCCGACGAGCCGGGCGGCGTGTGGAGCGGGATGACCTGGGACAGCGGCGACTGGTCGGCCGAGACCGCCGTGCCGCGGGCCACGCTCGAGCGCGTGGTGCGGTCGGCCGCGCAGGCGCCCGAGGGCTTCTCGGTGCACCCCAAGGTGCGCAAGCTGATGGACGAGCGGGTGCGCATGGTCGAGGAGGACCGGGTGGACTGGGGCTGCGGCGAGGTGCTGGCGATCGGCTCGCTCCTGCTCGAGGGGACGCGCGTGCGCTTCAGCGGGCAGGATTCGGGGCGCGGCACGTTCAGCCACCGGCACGCCGTGCTCCACGAGACCACCTCCGGCCGCCGCTGGATCCCGCTCCAGCACCTGGGCGAGGGGCAGGGCCGCTTCGAGATCTTCGACACGCCGCTCAGCGAGACGGCCGCGATGGGCTTCGAGTACGGCTACAGCACCGCCGATCCCCAGGCGCTGGTGATCTGGGAGGCGCAGTTCGGCGACTTCGCCAACGTCGCGCAGGTGGTGATCGACCAGTTCGTGGCGAGCGCCGAGACCAAGTGGCGGCGCATGTCCGGCCTCACGCTGCTGCTGCCGCACGGTTACGAGGGGCAGGGGCCCGAGCACTCCAGCGCGCGACTCGAGCGGTTCCTCGAGCTGTGCGCCGACGGCAACATGCAGGTGGTGAACCTGACCACGCCCGCGCAGCTCTTCCACGCGCTGCGCCGGCAGCAGAAGCGTTCGTTCCGCCGTCCGCTGGTGGTGATGAGCCCGAAGAGCCTGCTGCGCCACAAGCTCGCGGTCTCGGGCCTGAGGGAGTTCACGGAGGGCGGCTTCCAGACGGTGATGGACGACCCCGCGGCCGGCGATCCGGCCGCGGTGCGCTCGCTCCTCCTCACCTCCGGGAAGTTCTACTACACGCTGGCCGACGCCCGGACCGAGCAGGGGCGCGGGGACGTGGCCGTGGTGCGCGTCGAGCAGCTCTACCCGTTCCCGCGGCTCGAGCTGACCTCCCTGTTCCAGCGCTATCCGAACGCGCGCGACCTGCGCTGGGTGCAGGAGGAACCGGCCAACATGGGGGCCTGGCGCAACTCGCGGCACCGCCTCGAGGGCGTGCTTCCGGAGGGCGCCACGCTCCGGCTGGTGGCGCGCAAGGCCGCGTCCACCCCGGCCAGCGGACACTACGAGCTGCACGCGGAGCAGGAGCGGCAGCTCCTCGAGCGCGCGTTCCGCGAGGGATCCCCGGGCGCCGCGCCGCGCTCGCCGGGTCGCGCCGGCGCGCGGAGGGACCGGGCGTGAGCGTCAACATCGAGGTGCCGCGCCTCGCCGAGTCCATCTCCGAGGCGGTGCTGGTCGAATGGCTCCGCGAGAACGGGGCGAGCGTGCGCGCCGACGAGCCGGTCGCCACGCTCGAGACCGACAAGGCCGCCGTCGAGATCGCGGCTCCCGCGGCCGGGCGCCTGAGTCACGCGCGCCACCCGGGCGACACCGTGCTGGTGGGCGACGTGCTCGGCGCGATCGAGCCGGGGGCCCCGGGCACGAGCGCGCCCGATCCCGCGCGGCTCGAGGCGGCGCGCTCGGCCCCCGCGCCGCCCGCGGCCCGACCGGCCCCGCCCGACGCGACGCCGTCGCGCGAGCCGGACGCCGCGCCGCCCGCGGGCGGGCCGCACGCTCCCGGCGTCCCCGCCATGGGTCCCGCCGCGCGCAAGCTCGCGAGCGAGCACGGCCTCGACCCCGCGAGCCTGCGCGGCACCGGCCCCGGCGGCCGCGTGCTCAAGGAGGACGTGCTGCGCCGCATCGAGGGGGCGCCCGCGGACGCCGCGCCGGGGAAGGGCGCGGCCGGTCCGCCCGACCCGCCGCCCCCGGGCGAGCGGGGCGGGGAGGAGGAGCGGGTGGTGCCGATGAGCCGCATCCGCCAGCGGATCGCCGAGCGGCTGGTGCGCGCCCAGCACACCGCGGCCATCCTCACCACCTTCAACGAGGTGGACATGAGCGCGGTGCTGGACCTGCGCGCGCGCCACAAGGAGGCGTTCGAGCGCAAGCACGGGGTCAAGCTCGGCTTCATGAGCCTGTTCGGCCGCGCCTGCACGCAGGCGCTCGCCGACGTGCCCGAGCTCAACGCGGAGATCCGCGGCACCGACCTCGTTTACCGGCGCCACGTGAACCTCGGCGTCGCGGTCGGAACCGAGCGCGGGCTGGTGGTGCCGGTGGTGAAGCGCGCCGACCTGCTGAGCCTCGCCGGGATCGAACGCGAGATCGGGCGCCTGGCCGCGAAGGGCCGGGACGGCTCGCTCACGCTCGACGAGCTGTCGGGCGGGACCTTCACGATCTCCAACGGCGGCGTCTACGGCTCGCTGCTCTCGACCCCGATCCTCAACCCGCCGCAGAGCGGCATCCTCGGCATGCACAAGATCGAGAAGCGGCCGGTCGTGGTGGACGACGCGATCGTGATCCGCCCCATGATGTACGTGGCGCTTTCCTACGACCACCGCATCGTGGACGGCGAGCAGGCCGTGACCTTCCTGGTGCGGGTCAAGGAACGCCTCGAGGATCCCGAGCGCATGCTGCTCGAAGTCTGACCGGCGCGGCGCCGCGGCCGGACCCCCGCCGGGGCGTCCCCGCGCCCGCCACCGGCCACCCACCTCCAACGGAAACGGAATCCATGAGCGAATCCCCGTTCGACCTCGTCGTGATCGGCTCCGGCCCCGGCGGCTACGTGGCCGCGATCCGCGCCGCCCAGCTCGGCATGCGCGTCGCCTGCGTCGAAAAGTATCCGTCGCTCGGCGGCACCTGCCTCAACGTGGGCTGCATCCCGAGCAAGGCCCTGCTCGACTCCAGCGAGCACTTCCACCACGCGCAGCACGGGCTCGCGGCCCACGGCATCCGGGCCACGGCCGAGCTCGACCTCGGCGCGATGATGAAGCGCAAGGACACGGTGGTGCGCGGGCTCACCTCGGGGATCGAGGGGCTGTTCCGCAAGAACCGGGTGACGCGCTTCGCGGGCGCGGGCCGCATCGTGGCCGCGGGCCGCGTCGAGGTGACGGGGGAGAAGGGGACCGAGACCGTGGAGACCCGCCGGATCCTGGTCGCGACCGGCAGCAAGCCCGCGGCGCTGCCGGGCATCGCCTACGACGGCCGCCGCATCGTGCACTCCACCGACGCGCTCACCCTCCCCGAGGTCCCCGCGAGGATGATCGTGGTGGGCGCCGGGGCGATCGGGCTGGAGCTGGGCTCGGTCTGGATGCGGCTCGGCGCGGAGGTGCTCGTGCTCGAGTTCCAGGACCGCATCGTGCCGGGCATGGACGCGGCGAGCGGCGCCGCGCTCCGCAAGGCGCTCGAGCGGCAGGGCATGAAGTTCGAGCTGTCGGCCTCGGCCCGGGCGGCCCGGGTCGAGGGGGACCGCGTGGTGGTGACGGTGGAGGCCGGCGGCACGAGCCGCGACGAGATCGCCGACGTGATGCTGGTGGCCGTGGGCCGGCGCCCGTACACCGACGGGCTGGGCGCGGCCGAGGCCGGGCTCGAGCTCGACGCGAAGGGCCGCATCGTGGTGGACGAGCGCTTCGAGACGCGGGTGCCCGGGATCTTCGCGATCGGGGACGTGATCGCGGGCCCGATGCTCGCGCACAAGGCCGAGGAGGAGGGCGTGGCGGCGGTCGAGTTCATGGCCGGCCAGCGGCCGCACCTGGCCTACGAGTGCATCCCGAATGTCGTCTACACGTGGCCCGAGCTGGCGAGCGTGGGACTGACCCTCGAGCAGGCGAAGGAGCGGGGAACCGCGGTCCGCGTCGGCACGTTTCCCTTCATGGCCAACGGGCGGGCGCGGGCGATGAACGAGCGCGACGGGCAGGTGACGATCGTGGCCGACGCGGAGACCGACCGCATCCTCGGGGCCCACATCCTGGGGCCGCGGGCCAGCGACCTGATCGCGGAACTGGCCTTCGCGATGGAGATGGGGGCGAGCGCCGAGGACGTCGCGCGCTCGGTCCACGCCCACCCCACGCTCCCCGAGGCGGTGAAGGAGGCCGCCCTGGCGGTGGCGGGACGGGCGATCCACTTCTAAGGAGGGGACGGCCCGCGTTCGCCTCCCGGCGAGCCCGGGCGGGGGAACGCGGCCCCGGACTCCGGGCGGTTTTTCCCGGCCCGCGGGGCTCCTAACCCGCTCCCCCCGCGGGGTGAAAGGAGATTCACCTCGCTTCGGACTTGAACTCGGGCGCGGGGCTCGCTTAGACTTTTCGCGCATTCGGAATCCGCGCCTACCCCTAGGTCCCCCCTTGAGGGCGCGGGTGCCCGCCGCTCCTACCCCCGGCGGGCTGGCTCCGTCGCACGACATCATTGCCCCTGCATCCACTCGGAGAGCAGCTCGACATGAGGACGTCATTCATCAAGCGTGCCCTGGCCGCGCTCGCGTTCGGCGCAGCACTCGCGACACCCGCGCGGGCCGGCGTTCCGGTCGTTTTCGGGACCAGCTGGGACGGACCCGCGCACACGCTGCAGAAGATCGTGGACGCCCGGTACGGCGCGGGGGCGATCAACATCCAGACCGACTACCTCGGCGCGAAGCCCGGCGACCCCGACCCGTGGTTCTGGATCGACAACCGGCTCTCCGCGCTCCTGATCCGCGAGGTCGCGGGGAACGCGAACCGGAACTACGTCGGCTGGTACGAAGAGACTGGGAGCTTCCCGGTGATCGACGGCGTGGGCGACGGGCTGGTCTTCGACGGTCCGGCGAGCGCGGGCGCGACGGCCTTCGTGACGTTCGACCGCCCGATGACCCGGTTCGGGTTCTACCTGAACCCCAACGGGCCCCTGGACGCGGTGTGGGCGCCCGAGCCCGAGAAGTTCTACACCAACCGCTTCTTCAACGACCGGGGCCCGAACGGCACCGCGGTGCACGCGCCCTTCGACGGCGACGTGCAGGCGCTGGTGTTCGACGTGTCGCGGTTCACCCAGCCGAACACCTGGCTGGTGTGCTTCGAGGAT
The DNA here is from genome assembly GCA_964542745.1 of uncultured bacterium. Taxonomy (GTDB): domain Bacteria; phylum Eisenbacteria; class RBG-16-71-46; order RBG-16-71-46; family RBG-16-71-46; genus DATKAB01. The sequence continues at coordinate 12,459 of CAZIVR010000040.1, read as the reverse complement.
CTCGACGCCGGCGCGAATCCGGCGCCCTGCTGCTACCCGACGGACAACGACTTCAACGATTTCGTCTTCGAGGTCACGGCCTTCGGCGCCACGCCGACGGTGCCGATGACGATCGGTGCCCTCAAGGCGAAGTACCTGAAGTAGTGCCGTTGCTGCTGCCGGTCCCCCCTCCCGGCGCGACGCGGGCGACCTCCGGTTCACGGGGGCGCCCGCGGTCGTTTCGGTTGACCGGCCCGATCGGGTTCGGCGATTCTGCCGCGATGCTCGACTCTCCCCCGGGAGGCTGGCGCGTCTCCGCGCTCGAGACCGGATTCCTCTGGCTCGACGGCGGCTCCATGTTCGGTTCGGTGCCGAAGCCGCTGTGGGCCCGCGCCCACCCGCCCGACGAAAGGAACCGCATCCGCCTCGCCATGCGCTGCCTGCTGCTCGAGGGGCACGGGCGGCGGGTGGTGGTGGACGTCGGGGTGGGGGACAAGTTCCCGGCGAAGCTGCTGGACATCTATCGCGTGGAGCCGGCGCCCACGCTCGAGGGAGCGCTCCGGGCGCGCGGACTCGCGCCCGCGGACGTGACCGACGTGGTGCTCACCCACCTGCATTTCGACCACGCCGGCGGGGCCACCCGGCGCGAGGGCGACCGGCTGGTTCCCGCCTTCCCGAACGCCCGCTACCACCTGCAGCGGCGCAACCTCGAAAACGCGCGGGATCCCAATCCGCGCGAGCGCGCCTCCTACATGCCCGAGAACTTCGAGCCGCTGGCCGAGGCCGGGGTGCTCGAGCTGCGGGACGGGGCCGGATCGCCCTGGCCCGGCATCGAGCTGGTTCCCGCGCACGGACACACGCGCGGCCAGCAGCTGGTGCGCGTCGAGGGGGAGGGGCGGATCGTCTACTTCGTGGCCGACCTGATCCCGACCGCCGCGCACGTCCGGATCCCGTTCGTGATGGGCTACGACGTGGCCGCGATCGAGACCATGCGGGAGAAACGCGCCCTGCTCGCCCGCGCCTGCCGCGAGGGCGCCTGGGTGTTTCTCGAACACGATCCGTCCGTGTCGTTCGCGCGGCCCGAGGCGGACGGCGACGACTTCCGGTGGGCCGAGACCGAGGCCGCCGAACCCCCCGAGACGCGTGACGGCCGCACCGTCGCCGGCGCCGAAGCCCGGGCGCCGCGCCCCCACTCCCCGGAGACCCCCTGATCCATGCTCCACGACCTGATCGCCACCTGGTTCCGGCTCTCCCTCGAGTGGGGTTACGCGGGCGTGTTCGTGATGATGGCCATCGAATCCACGGTGTTCCCGCTGCCGAGCGAGGTGGTGATCCCGCCCGCGGCCTACTGGGCCCAGCAGGGGCGCTTCAGCTTCTGGGGCGTCGTGGCGGCCTCGACGCTCGGCTCGTGGGCCGGCTCGGCGGCCTCGTACGCGGTGGCGCGCAGCGTGGGGCGGCCCATCATCCTCAAGTACGGGCGTTACGTGTTCGTGCCCGAGAAGAAGTGGCTGCTGGCGGAGAAGTGGATCCAGCACTACTCGGCGGGCGGCATCTTCTTCGCCCGCCTGCTGCCGGTGGTCCGGCACCTGGTCTCGCTTCCGGCCGGTGCCGCGCGCATGAACTTCACGGTGTTCTCGGCGATGACCCTGCTCGGCTCGTTCGTGTGGAGCACGGTGCTGGCGTGGTTCGGCGCGAAGGTGCTCGCCGACCAGCCGAGGCTGCTGCAGGATCCGGAGGCGCTCACCCACGTGCTCAAGGACAAGCTGCTGTGGTTCGTCCTGGCCGCCGTCGTGATGCTGGCGCTCTACATCGGCGTGGACCTGATCGGCCGCCGGCTGAAGCACCGCCCGCTCACGCCCGACTGAGGCCGGTTCCCCTCGGCCGCCCGGACGTGGGGACGGCCACGAACCCCGGGACCCGCTCGCCGCGGTCGCGCCGCGCGTGATTGCGCGGGCGTTCGCGGACCGAACCTAGTCGGACGGCCGTCCCGCGGCCCGCACCGGGCTGCCCGCTCCGCCGCCTTCCATCACCAGCGTGTCGTCCGCGTGGGCGCGGGCGGCGACCGGGACGAAGCGCGCGAGCATGGTGTACACGACCGGCACGACCACCAGCGTGAGGAAGGTCGAGAACAGCATGCCGCCCACCACCGACATGCCGAGCGGCTGGCGCGACTCGGCGCCCGCCCCCAGCCCGAGCGCGATCGGAAGGATGCCGAACACCGTCGAGAGGGTGGTCATCAGGATCGGGCGGAAGCGGATCCGCGACGCGCTGATCACCGCGTCCCGCACGCTCTCCCCCTGTTCCCGGCGCTGGTTCGCGTACTCGACGATCAGGATCGCGTTCTTGGTCACGAGCCCGATCAGCATGATCAGCCCGACCTGGGAAAAGATGTTGATGCTCATGCGGAAGAGGAAGAGGGTCAGGAGCGCCCCGAACACCGCGAGCGGCACCGAGAACAGGATCGTCATGGGGTGGATGAAGCTCTCGAACTGCGCCGCGAGCACCAGGAAGATGAACAGCAGCGCGATCACGAACAGGAAGTTGAGCCCGCGGCTGGACTCCACGTATTCGCGGGATTCGCCGTCGAGGTCGGTCTGGACCCCCGGGGGAAGCACCCGGCGCGCGACGGCGCGAAGGTCGTCCACGGCCTTCCCGATGGTGACGCCGGGAGCGAGGCTGGCGGTGAGCGTGGCCGACCGCACGCGGTTGAAGTGGTTGAGCTCGCGCGGCGAGACCTTCTCCTCGACGCGCACCACGCTCGCGAGCTGCACCAGCCCGGAGGGTCCCCGCACGTAGAGGTCCCGGATCCGGTCCGGGCTGGAGCGGTCCTCGCGCGGGAGCTGGACCATCACTTCGTACTGGTGGTTGCCGCGCTTGAAGCGCGTCACCTCGCTGCCGCCCAGCAGCACCTGCAGGGTGCCGCCGATGTCGGCCACCGAGACGCCCAGGGCGGCCGCGCGCTCGCGGTCGATCTGGATCTCGAGCTGCGGCTTGTTGAGCTTGAGGTCGGTGTCCATGTTGACGAGGTAGCCGAGCTTCTGGGCCTCGGCCATCATCGTGCCGACGCTGCGCGCGAGCAGTTCGTAGCTGTCGGCCCGCAGCACGAACTGGACGGGCTGGCCGAAGCCGCCGGCGAGGCTCGGCGGGTTGAAGGCGAACGCCATGACGCCCGGGATCGAGAAGAGTTGCGGGAACATCTGCCCGGCGAGCGCCTGCGCGGGTGGGCGTTCCGACTTGGGCTTGAGTCCCACGAACATGAAGCCGTCCGTGACGGGGCCGAACAGGCCCACCGCCGTGAACATGCGGTCCTTGGCGGGGAGCTGGTCGTACATGCCCTCCACGACGCGCACGTAGCGGTCGGTGTACTGGAGCGTGGAGCCCTCGGGCGCCCGGATGACGTTGAAGATCCAGCCGCGGTCCTCGGTGGGAACGGTTTCGCTGGGGAGCACGCGGAACAGCACGCCGATCGCGAGGATCAGCACGCCGGTGGCCGCCATCACCAGGCCCCGGTGGGCGATCGCGAAGCGCAGCGAGCCCTCGTAGCGCGAGACCAGCGCCTCGAAGCCGCGGTCGAACGCGCCGCGGAATCCGGTGGCGCGCGCGGGCTCGGCGCCGGACTCCGGATCCTCGCCGTCCGTTCCGCCCGCGTGCCCGGACTTGAGGAACCGCGAGCACAGCATGGGGGTGAGCGTCAGGGCCACGAAGCCCGAGATCAGCACCGAGAACGCCACGGCGACCCCGAACTCGCTGAACAGGCGGCCGATCCGCCCCTGCAGGAACGCCACGGGCACGAACACCGCCACCAGCGTGATGGTGGTGGCGACGATGGCGAAGCCGATCTCGCGCGAGGCCTCCACGGCCGCGCGCCGGCGGTCCTTGCCCAGCTCGATGTGGCGGTGGATGTTCTCGAGCATGACGATGGCGTCGTCCACGACCAGTCCGATGGCCAGCACCAGCGCGAGCAGGGTGAGGATGTTGATGCTGAAGCCGAGGAAGTACGTGACCGTGAACGTGCCGATGATCGAGACCGGGATCGCCACCGCCGGGATGAGCGTGGCGCGCATCGAGCCGAGGAACACGAAGATCACCACGAACACGAGGAGCACCGCGATCGCGAGCGCCACCACCACCTCGTGGATCGAGTCCTCGATGAACTTGGCGGAATCGTAGGCGATCTCGATCTGCATTCCCGCGGGCAGGATCTCGCGCAGCGCCGGGATGGCGGCGCGCGTGGCCTGGGCCACGTCCACGGTGCTGGCGGTGCGCTGCTTGACGATGCCTAGGCCGACCGCCGGCAGCCGGTTGAAGCGCGCGGCGCTGCGGTCGTCCTCGGCGCCCACCTCGATGCGGGCCACGTCGCCGAGCTTGACCACGCGATTCCCGTCCGAGGCGACCACGATGGAGGCGAACTGCTCGGGCCGGTCGATGTCCCCGCGGGTGCGCACCGCGAACTCGCGTCCGCGCCCCTCGACGCGGCCGGAGGGGATCTCGGCGTTGCCCTCGCGCAGCGCGCGGGTGACGTCGGTCACGGTGAGCCCGTAGGCGGCCAGCCGCTGGGCGTCGAGCCAGATGCGCATCGCGTAGCGCCGTTCGCCGCCCACGATCACGGCGCCCACGCCCTCGAGGCGCTGCAGCCGCTCGGCCATCTCGTTGCGGGCGAACTCCGACAGCTCGAGCGTGTTGAACCGCTCGCCGAACAGCGCGAGCCAGATGATCGGCTGGGCGTTGACGTCCTGCTTGGCGACCGTGGGATTCTCGGCGGCGTCCGGAAGCTCGCCGCGCGCCCGCGCCACCCGGTCGCGCACGTCGTTGGCCGCCTTGTCCACGTCGCGGCCCAGGTTGAACTCGATCGTGATGTTCGAGACCTGCTCGGCCGAGGACGACGTCAGGAGCTTCACGCCCTCGATGGTGGAGAGCTGCTCCTCGAGCACGTCGGTGATCTCGGTCTCCACCACCTGCGGGTTCGCGCCGCGATAGAAGGTGGTGACCGAGACGATCGGCGATTCGATGTCCGGGTACTCGCGGACCGGCAGGAAGGTGTAGGAGAGGACCCCGAACAGCACGATGGCGAGGCTCATGACCGTCGCCAGCACGGGGCGTTCGATCGAGACCTCGCTGAGCCTCATCGCGCGGCCCCGGCCGCCGGAGCGCCCGGCCCGCCGTCGCCGACCGGGAGCACCTTCGCCCCGGGGAACAGCTTCTGGTGGCCCGCGCTCACGACGCGCTGGCCGGCCGAAAGACCCTCGAGCACCTCGACGCGGGCCGAGTCCCGGGTCCCGAGGCGCACCGGCACGCGCGCCACCTGGTTGCTGTCGTCCACGACGAACACGAAGCTCTGGCTGCCCTCGGCGAACACCGCCTCGTCGGGCACCGCCAGCGCGCCGGCGCGCTCGGCGAACGTCACCGAGACGTTGGCGGACATGCCCGGGCGCAGCCGCCGCGCCGGGTTCGGGATGCGCGCGACCAGCTGCACGGTCCGCGTCTGCGGATCGATCACCGGATCCACGACGCTCACCCGGCCGGGGAAGCGCTCGTCCGGGAACGCGGGGGTGCTCACGTCCACCGGCACGCCGACCGCCAGCATCGCCGCGAACCGCTCGGGCGCCGAGAAGGTGACCTTCATCTCGTCGATGCGCGCGAGATCGGTGATCACGTCGCCGGAGCGCAGGTAGGCTCCGGGCGAGACGCGGCGGCGGCCCGCGAGGCCGGGGAACGGCGCGCGGATGCGGGTCTTTTCGAAGCGCGCGCGGGCGAGCGCCGCGTTCGCCTCGGCCACCTTGAGCGCGGTGCGGGCGTCCTCGAGCGCCTGCTCGGAGATCGCGTTCTCGGCGCGGAGCGTCGTCGCGCGATCGAAGTTGGCCTTCGCCTGGTCGCGGACCGCCTCGCTGCGCTGGCTCTCCGCCGCGAACTCGCGGTCGTCGAGCCGCGCGATCAGCGCGCCCTGCTCGAGCGGCCGCCCTTCGGCGAAGGGAAGCTCGACGATCGTGGCGTTCAGCTCGCTCACCACCTCGATCTGGTCCTGCGAGGCCACGCCGCCGAGCGCCCGGAACTGGTCGCGCACGACCTGCGGCCGCACCTCGGCGACCTCCACCGGCGTGGGAGGCATCTGGAAGCCGCCCTTGCCGCCTCCCTTGGGAGCGCAGCCGGCGGAAAGGAGGGATAGGGAGAGAAGGAGGAGGGCGACGGAAGGGACGGGTGCGACGGACCGCGACGGGTGCGACGTGGGGGTGTGAGAGGGCATTCGGGCACGATACTCCGGCTCGGCGGTTTTGGGCCACCGGCGGGCACCGGTGGCCTGCGGATCGTATACGAGGAACCCGGCCCCGCGTCTCGCGGGAGGGGCGCGCCCGGGGCCGGGCGTGACGCGCGCGGGTTCGCGGGCGACGGGCGCGGCGTTCAGGCCGGCCGGCGGGCCCAAACCCGGGAGGTGACCGGGCCGCCCGGAGGATCCGGTTCCTCCTCGAGCAGCACCTCGAGCCCGAGCGCGCGGAAGGCGCCGCCCAGTTCGCCCGGGAGCAGCAGGAAGCGGGCGCGCCGCGGGCGGCCGAACCGCTCCTGCCCGACCCGGTAGGTCTCGTAGACCAGGTGACCGCCCGGGGCGAGGGCCCGGGCCATCACCGGGAACAGGGGCCGGTGAAGGAAACGGAAGCAGGTGACCAGCGCGTACCGCGACTCGGGGAGCGTGAAGCCGCGCGACTCCAGGTTCGCGACCCGGGTCTCGATCCGGACTCCCGAACGGCGGGCCAGGGCCGCGGCGGTGGCCAGGGCCTCGGGCGCCTCGTCCCAGGCCTCCACGTCGAACCCGTGCAGCGCGAGGAACGCGGCGTCGCGCCCGGAGCCCGCGGCGAGATCGGCCGCCCGGCCGCGCGGGAGGCGCTCGACGATCCGGGCGAGGAACGGCGCGGGCTGCCACAGGCGCGCGGGCGCCCCGCGCGCCGCGGCCTCGGGCCCGAGCGCGTCGAGCGGCGCCGCGAGCCACGCCACCCGCCCGTAGCCGAGCGCGCCCAGGGTCCCGGCCGCCTCGCGCGCCGCCTCGGGCGAGCCGGCCAGCACGATGAGCGGCCGCTCGCGCGGCGGGAGTTCGGTGCGGCGCGCCGCCAGCTCGGCGGCCGGAAGGTGGCCGCTGCCCGCCACGTGTCCCGCGGCGAACGCCTCCTCGCCGCGCACGTCCACGCGCGCCGTGCCGGGCTCCGCGGCGATCAGGCGCCGGTACCCGTCCGGGTCGAGCGGTCCGCCTTCGGGCGGGAAGCGGGAGTCGGGGCTCGTGGCGTTCAAGGACCCGCCGGGGCGGAGGTCGGAGGACGGAAGGACGCCGCATGCTGGTGGCGAAGCGGGGGAAGCGTCAACCGGCGGACCGACGCGCGGCGCGTCGGAATCGAGCGTTGACCGGCGAGGGGGGCTTCACGATACTCGGACCACGCCGGGCCCTCGGGGAACCTGCTTGAATCGTGTCCTCCACATCGCGCTGCTGATCGCGGGTCTCGCGCTCGCCACGCCCGTCGCGCCGGCGGCCTCGGCGCCGCGCGATGCCGAGGCGAGCCGCCTCGCCGCCAGCGCCCGCCGCCGCCTCGTCACCGACGGTTTCGACGACCGGCGCGCCGCGATCCGCGAGCTGGAAGTGGCCACGCTCCTCGCGCCGGGCCACGCCGACTGGGAACTCCTGCTGGCGCGCACCTACATGCGCAGCGGCTACCTGGGCCTCGCTCGCCATCGCTTCGACCGGGTGCGCGGCCTCGCTCCCGACGACGCGGAAGCGCGCTTCGGCCTCGGGCTGGTGTGGCGCCACGACTGGCTCAAGTACCTCGAGAAGGAGTCGCTGGACCAGTCGGTGGAACAGTTCCGGGCCGCGGCGCGGCTGTCCCCGAAACGCGCGGACCCCTCGATCATGCTGGTGCCCCTGCTGCTCGAGCGCGGGGAGGCCGCGGCCGCGGCGACGGCCGCCGCGGCCGCGCTGGCGGCCGAGCCCCAGCGCGCCGATGCGATTCTCGCCGACGCCTGCGTCGCGTACCGGCTCGGCCTGCTGGCGCGCGCGGACAGCGGCTTCAGCCGCGCGATCCCGAAGCTCCCGCGGGCGCTGCGGGCCCGCTTCGAGGACATCCGGCCGGTGGCGAGCGCCCGCGACACGCTGGTGCTGCGGCAGCTCTGGCCGAACGAGGTGGCGGCGTTCACCCGCCGCTTCTGGCGCCAGCAGGACCCCGATCTCGCCAGCCGGGAGAACGAGGCCCAGCTCGAGTACTGGTCGCGGGTCACGCACGCGTACCTGCTCTACTACGACGCCCGGCGCCAGGCGTGGGACGAGCGCGGCGAGATCTACGTGCGCTACGGCGCCCCGGCGCGCCAGGTCTACAACGCGGTCGGCACGCGGCTCGCCTCGCCGCTCGCGCCCGGCGGGAACTTCCCGATGAACGTGCTCGTCTGGGAGTACCCCGAGTACGGGATGAGCGTCGAGCTGCAGGACCGCACGCTGACCGGCTTCTACTTCCCGCAGATCGCGGGCGGGCTGATCCACACCGAGCTCGTGGATCCGGCGCCGGATCCCGATTCGCTGGCGCGAAGGCCCGGGCTGATGGGCACCGGGGGCGGGCGCGGCATCTTCTCGCGCCTCCCGCCCGGATCGCGGCCCGTGCCGGTGGAGGGATTCATCGCGCGCTTCGAGGGGGAGTCGGGGCCGCGCGTGCTCGCGGGTTTCGAGACCCCCGGGGGACCCGAGGACTCGCTGTTCGCCACCTGGGTGGTGCGCGACTCCTCCGGCCTCGAGGTGCTGCGCGAGACGCGTCCGCTCTCGCCCTCGGCCTGCGACCCGACCGAGGTGCAGGTGGCGGATTTCGCGGCCGACCTGAGCCCCGGGGGCTACCTGGTCGGGCTGTCGGTGTCGGGCGCCGACCGGCGCCGCGGCGTGTTCCGCGAGCGGATCGCGCTCGAGGCGCCGGGAGAGGATCTCGCCCTCAGCGACCTCGTCGTGTCGTGCGGCGTTCCCGACGCCACCCTGCTCGACGCCGCGACGCCGGCGGTGCGGGTGGAGCCCAACCCGGCGGCCCGCGTGCGGCGCGGCGACCCGCTCACCGCGTACTTCGAGATCGCCCACCTGCGCGCCGGCGCGGACGGGCTCGCGCGCTTCGAGTTCGAGTACGTGGTGCGCTCGATCGAACGCGACGAGCGCGTCTGGGTGAAGCGCCTGCTCGCGCCGCGGCCGGTGCCGGCCCCGATCCGCACCACGCGGGAGGAGGAGCAGCTGGGGAGCCGCCGCCGGCAGTTCGTGCGCGTGCCGCTCCAGTCCATGCCGGCGGGCCGCTACCGGCTCGAGGTCCGGGTGCGCGACCTGGTGAGCGGGCGGACCGGAGAATCGTCCGCCGTCTTCGTTCACGTGGAGCCCGGCCGGGGCGCGGGGGATCCGGGGTCGGGAGCCCCGGAGGGCGGTCCGGAGCGGCGGCCCTAGAAATCGCTCCAGTCGGCGGCCGCCCCGCCCGATAACCCCCCTCGAGCCACGCACCTCGAAGGGGCCCCCTCATGGACGATGCCAAGCCGCGCATTCTGGTCGTAGACGACGAGCTCGATCTGGTCGCGGTCCTGCGCATGGGACTCGAGATCCAGGGCTTCGAGGTGATCGAAGCCATGGACGGCGAGGAGGGGCTGCGCCGCGCCCGGCAGGATCGTCCCGACCTCATGGTGCTGGACCTGATGCTGCCCAAGATGGACGGCTACAAGGTGTGCCGGGCGCTCAAGTTCGACGAGCGCTTCCGCAACCTCCCGATCCTGATCCTGAGCGCCCGCTCGGGCGACCAGGACCGGCGGCTCGCCCTCGACATGGGCGCCGACCTCTTCATCAGCAAGCCGTACGAGATGAACGACCTGGTCGCGAAGATCCGCCAGAAGCTCGACGAAGCCTCGAAGCGCGCCGCCTGAGCGGCGCCGCCTCCGCGATCAGGGCCGCGGCCCGCCGCGCGCCCCGACCGACTCCAGCACGCCCCGCATCGCGTCGTGCAGGAGCGCGTTGGTGGCGAGGATCTCGCCCCCGGCGAGGTCGAACCGGCCGCCGCGGTAGTCGGTGACGCGTCCCCCCGCCTCGCGCACGAGCAGCACGCCGGCCGCCATGTCCCACGGGGAGAGGCTGGGCTCCCAGAACCCGTCGAAGCGGCCCATCGCGGTGTAGCAGAGGTTGAGGGTCGCGGAGCCGTCGCGCCGGATGCCCTGCGCGCGGGAGAGGAACGCCTGGAACGCCGGGAGCGCCCGCTCGGGATGCTCGCGCACGTCGTAGGGGAATCCCGTGACGAGCAGCGCCGCGTCGAGGCGTTCGATGCCCGAGACCCGGATCGGCCCGCCGTTCAGGGTGGCGCCCTCGCCCGCGGCGGCGGCGAACATCTCGTCGGCCACCGGGTCGTACACCGCGCCCGCCACCACCTCGCCGTCCCGCTCGGCGGCGATCGAGACCGCGAAGAACGGGTAGTTGTGGGCGAAGTTGGTGGTGCCGTCGAGCGGGTCCACGATCCAGCGCAGGCCGCCGTCGGCGGCGCCGCGGTGCGCGCCCGACTCCTCGGCCAGCACCGACGCGCCGGGGAAGCGCTCGGCGATGCGGCGCAGGATCAGGTCCTCGGATCTCCGGTCGTAGTGGGTCACGAGGTCGATGCGGCCCTTGAGCTCGGGGCGGTGCGCCGTCCCGTACCCCTCGCGAAGGATCGCCCCCGCCTCGCGGGCCATCGCGACCGCGGCCTCGCGCAGCGCGGACGGCGCGGGTTCGCGGCTCACGAGGCGCGCCGGGCGGCGCTGAACCGGCAGATCTGCCGGTAGTCGCAGCGCCCGCAGGTGCGCGGGTCGGGCGTGGCGGCGAAGCGCGCGGCCCGGATGCCGGCCGCCGCCTCGGAGACCCGCTCGGCGGCGCGCTCCAGGTGCTCCGGCTGGACCTCCACGGCCCCCACCGTTCCCGACCCGACGAAGTGGAGTTCGAGGCGCGCCGGCAGCCGGTCGCGCGTGGCCCGGTAGGCCAGCGCGTAGAGTCCGAGCTGCCCGTTGCGCGCGCTGTCCTTCGCGCGGTCGGCGGCGCGGTCCTCCTCGTCCACCTCCGAGGTCTTGTAGTCCACGAGCACGACCCCCTCCGGCCGCTCGTCGATCCGGTCCCAGCGGCCCACCACCTGGTCGTGGCCGAGGCGGAAGCGGAACTCCATCTCGACCGCCACCGGGAAGGTTCCGGAGGCCAGGTCGTTCCGGACGAAGCGCTCCACGACCTCGCGGCCCTGCGCGAGCATGCGCTCCTCGTGCGCGAGGGTCAGGAACCCTTCGCTCGACCAGGCCGACTCGTAGGCCGCGACCGCGTCGCGCGCCTCGATGGGCAGTCGCTTGAGCCGGTGCTGGTGCCACACGCGGATCGCATGGTGGATCGCGTTCCCGTACATCAGGGTGGGGTTGGCGGGCAGCGGCACCTGCGCGACGTGCGCGAAGTGGTACTGCAGCGGGCAGGTCCGGTACGACTCGATCCGCGAGTGCGAGAGGGTGAGGAGGTCGTCGGGCGCGAGCGGCGCGGGGGCGGAGGCCGGCGGCTCGGGCACGGGGGCGAAGCGCGCGATGGATTCGAGCGCGCTCGCGCCGCTCGCGCCCCGGGCCGGCGGCGGCAGGTCGAGCGCCTCGGAGAGGAAGCGGCTCGGTTTCGCGGCGCGCTTGCCGCCCAGGTCCCGCGCGTGGCACAGCACCAGGCGGTCGCGCGCCCGCGTCATGCCCACGAAGAACAGGCGGCGCTCCTCCCGGTAGTGATCCTCGCGCTCGTCGCCCGCGGCGTGGCGCAGCTCGGGAGGGAACGGCAGCAGGTCGCCTTTCATGTACTGCGGGAAGCGCTGCTCGGTCAGGTCCACCAGGTACACGACCGGGAACTCGAGCCCCTTGGCGCCGTGCGCGGTGAGCAGGCTCACCGCGGGCTCCTCGCCCTCGACCTCCGCCGCGGACGGGTCGTCCCCCAGCTCCATGAGCAGGTCGAGGTGGGGGATGAACTGGTGGACGCGGTCCGTGGCGAGCAGCGGCCCCACGCGCGAGGCGATGCCGAACAGCTTGTTGAGGTTCTGCACGCGCTCCAGGTTCTCGGCGCTCTCGTCGGCGACGAGCCGCTCGAGCAGCCCGCTGCGCGTCACGAAGGCGTAGAGCACCTCCGCGGTGGGGCGGCGCGCCGCGATCTCCGACAGTTCGCGATGGAGCGCGGCGAACCGGCGCACCGCGCCGCGGGTGGACTCGGCCAGCTCCCCGTCGCGGGCGGCGGCCTCCTCGGCCACCCGCAGCAGGCCGCGGTTCCGTTCCCGCGCGCGTGCGTTGAGCCGGTGCAGGTCCACGGGATCGGCCCCGAACAGCGGGTCCGAGAGCGCCGCGAACGCGCCCCGGCCGTCGTCGGGGTTCGCCACCACGCGCAGCGCGCCGAGGCACAGCTGCACCTCGTCCCGCGAATAGAGCCCCTGCGCGCCCACCCTCCGGAAGCGCACGCCGCGCGACTTGAGCGCCAGGGCG
>CAZIVR010000039.1:0-29878 GCA_964542745.1 uncultured bacterium | reverse complement strand
GCGCAGGCCGCCGCGGCGCCCCCGGCGCCCGCCACGCCCGCCGCGGCCCGTCCGGCTCCGGCGTCCGCCCCGCCGCGGCCCGGCAGCTCGCGTCCCGATCCGCGCGGCCCGCGCCGCCGCGACCGCAAGAAGAAGAAGACCGTGGACGAGAAGCTCGTCAACGAGAGCGTGCGCAAGACGCTCGCGAGCCTCGACGCGGGCGGCGGCCGCCGCCGCCATCGCCGCCGCGAGGACGAGGAGGGCGCCGCCCCCGGCGAGGAGGCGCGCGTCCTGCACGCGACCGAGTTCATCACGCTCGCGGAGCTCGCCAACCTCATGGAGGTCAAGCCGCAGGAGGTGATCACCACCTGCATGCGGCTGGGCGTCATGGCCACCATCAACCGCCGGCTCGACAAGGACACGATCGAGACCGTGGCCGACGAGTTCGGATTCGCCGTCGAGTTCCAGGCCGAGTACGGCGCCGAGGCCGCCGAGGTGGAGGAGGCCGAGGTGGACGAGTCGCGGCTCGCGCCGCGCGCCCCGGTCGTGACCATCATGGGTCACGTGGACCACGGCAAGACCTCGCTGCTCGACTACATCCGCAAGACCAACGTCATCGCCGGCGAGGCCGGCGGCATCACCCAGCACATCGGCGCCTACGACGTGGAGCTGGCCGACGGCCGGAAGATCTGCTTCCTCGACACGCCCGGCCACGAGGCGTTCACCGCCATGCGCGCCCGCGGCGCGCAGGTGACCGACGTGGTGGTGCTGGTGGTGGCGGCCGACGACCGCGTCATGCCGCAGACCATCGAGGCGATCGACCACGCCAAGGCCGCCAACGTGCCGATCGTGGTCGCGATCAACAAGATCGACCTGCCGGCCGCCCGCCCGGACATCGTGAAGCAGGAGCTGGCCGGCCACGGCGTGGTGGTCGAGGAGTACGGCGGCAAGAACGTGTGCGTCGAGATCTCGGCCAAGAAGGGCACGAACGTGGACCGCCTGCTCGAGCTGATCCTGCTGCAGGCGGACCTGCTCGACCTCAAGGCCGACGCCGGGCGCCGCGCGCGCGGCGTGGTGATCGAGGCGCGCGTCGAGCAGGGGCGCGGCGTCGTGACCAGCATCCTGGTCCAGTCCGGAACCCTGCGCGTCGGGGACGCGTTCGTGGCCGGGCAGCACTCGGGCCGCGTGCGCGCCATGTTCGACGAGCGCGGCCGCCCCGTGAAGCAGGCCGGGCCCTCCACGCCGGTCGAGGTGCTGGGATGGAGCGGCACGCCCGCCGCCGGCGACATGTTCGCGGCGTTCCAGGACGAGCGGGAGGCGCGCGGCATCGCCACCAAGCGCCAGGCGCTCCATCGCGAACAGGAGTTCCGCGCCGCCAAGGCGATCTCGCTCACCGAGTTCCACTCGCGCATGACGCAGGGCGAGACCGACGAGCTCAAGATGGTGCTCAAGGGCGACGTGGACGGTTCGGTCGAGGCGCTGGCCGAGTCGCTCACCCGGCTCAGCACCTCCGAGGTGTCGGTGCGCATCATCCGCCAGGCGGTCGGCCAGATCAGCGAGTCGGACGTGCTGCTCGCCGCGGCCTCGGGCGCGATCGTGGTGGGCTTCCACACCCGGCCGGATCCGCGCGCGCGCGAGCTGGCCGAGCGCGAGCACGTCGAGATCCGCCTCTACGACATCATCTACAAGGCGGTCGAGGACGTGAAGCAGGCGCTCGAGGGCCTGCTCAAGCCCGAGCTGCGCGAGGTGGTGACGGGCGCGGCCGAGGTGCGGCAGGTGTTCAAGCTCTCCAAGTCCGGCGTGGTGGCGGGGTCCATGGTCACCTCGGGGAACATCCCGCGCACCGGCAAGGTGCGCCTGATCCGCGACGGCGAGACCGTGTGGACCGGCCGGATCGAGGCGTTGCGCCGCTTCAAGGACGACGTGCGCGAGGTGGCCTCCGGCTTCGAGTGCGGCATCACGCTCGAGGGCTTCCAGGACATCCGCGTCGGCGACGTGATCGAGGCGTTCACCATCGAGGAGATGGCACGCTCGCTCGGCTAGGGCGCGCGGTGTTCGTCGGCATCGTGCGCGTCGAGCTGCACCTGCCCGCCTGCAGGTCGCTCAAGGACAAGCGCTCCATCGTGCGCGGCCTGAAGGACCGGATCCGCGAGCGGGTCCACGCCGCGGTCGCCGAGGTCGAGCACCAGGACCTGTGGCAGCGCGCGGCGCTCGGCGTGTCGGTGGTTTCGGGCGAGTCGCACCACGTCGGCGAGATGCTTCAATCGGTCCGGCGACTGGTCGAGGCCACCTACGGGGCCGAGATCATCGACTGGCAGGAGCAACAGGTATGAGGATCCGTCCCGAACGCGTCGGCCACCTGATGCGGCGCGAAATCGCCGACATCGTCGCGAACGAGCTGCGCGACCCGCGGCTGTCCGCGATGGTGAGCGTCACCGACGTCGAGGTGACCGCCGACCTGTCGTTCGCGCGCGTCTTCGTGAGCGTGCTGGCCGACGAGCACGGCACCGCCCGCTCGCTCGAGGGACTGGCGCGCGCGGCCGGATTCATCCGCCGCGCGCTGGCGCCCCGGCTCGGCCTGCGCGAGGTGCCGGACCTGCGGTTCCTGCTCGACACCTCGCTCGAGCGCGGCGCGCGCGTCGAGGAGCTGCTGCGGCGCATCGAGCGCGGGGAGAACCCCGGGGACGGGGACGAGAAGTGAGCCGGTCCGGGGCCGCGCCGCGCGGCGCCGGAGTCGCGGTGACCCTCGAACGATCGGGCCTGCTGGCGGTGGACAAGCCCGCCGGGCCGACCTCGCACGACGTCGTGGCCCGGGTGCGCCGCGCGCTCGGGGCGCCCGGCGCCGGGCACCTCGGGACCCTCGACCCGCCCGCGACCGGGCTGCTGCTGGTGGCGGTGGGCGCCGCCACGCGCTGCCTCGCGCTCTGGCAGGGGGGCGAGAAGACCTACGACGCGGCGTTCCGCTTCGGGATCGAGACCGCGACGCACGACCTCGCGGGCGCACCGGTGCGCCACAGCGACGCGCGTCCCGGAGAGGCCGCGATCCGCGAGGCGTCGCGCGCCCTGACCGGCGACCTGCTGCAGGTCCCGCCGATGGTCTCGGCGATCAAGGTCGGGGGCCGGAGGCTCCACGTGCTGGCCCGCGAGGGCCGCACGGTGGAGCGCGCGCCGCGGCCGGTGCGGGTCGCGGTCTGGGACTGGCTCGAGATCGCGCCGGACGAGGCGCGGGCCCGCATTCGCTGCTCCGGGGGCACCTACGTGCGCGCGCTCGCGCGCGACCTCGGCCGCGCGCTCGGCTGCGGGTCGGCCCTCGCCTCGCTGCGCCGCCTGCGCAGCGAGCCGTTCGGGCTCGAACGGTCGGTGTCCGGCGCGGAGCTGCTCGAGGGGGACGAGGCGAGCCTGTGGGCGAAGGGCGGCATCCCGCTCGACGAGGCGCTGGCGGTCGTGCCGTCGCTCGGGCTCACGGCCGCCGAGGCGGCGGCGATCGGGCAGGGCCGCGCCATCGCGAGACCCGCCGCCGACGTGCCCGCGCCCGCGCCGACCGCGCTCGGGGCGCTGCTGCTGCTGCGCGGCGAGGACCGGACGCCGCTGGCGCTGGCCGAGCCCGGGCCGGACGCGCGCGAGGCCGCGGTCGTCCGGCTCCAGCCGCGGATCGTGTTCCCGTGGGCGGTGGGGATCGTGGCGACGTGAGCGCGCCCGGGGCGGGATCGGCGGTGGCGGTGGGCGTGTTCGACGGTCTCCACCGCGGCCACGTCGAGATCCTGGCGCGTGCCCTCGAACGCCGCCCGGCGGGCGGCGGGGCCGTGCTGCTGAGTTTCGATCCGCATCCGGACCTGGTGCTCGCGAAGACCTTCCAGCCGGTGGCCCCGCTCACGCCGCTGTCCGAGAAGCGCGACCGGGTGCTCGCGCTCGGACTCGACGCTCTGGACGTCGTGCCGTTCACGCGGGAGCTCGCCTCGCTGCCGCCCGACCGCTTCGTCGAGGAGTACCTCGTCGGCCGCCACGGCATGCGGGTGCTGGTGGTGGGGGAGAACTTCGCCCTCGGCCGAGGGCGGGCCGGCGACGTGGCCTGGCTCCGGGACTACGGTTCGCGGCGCGGCTTCGCGGTGGAGGCGGTGCCGCTGCTCGAACACGCCGGCGCGCCCGTGACCAGCACCCGGATCCGGGCACGGCTCGCCGAGGGGCGCGTCGCGGAGGCCGCCGACCTGCTCGGCCGCCGCTACGCGATCGCCGGGCGCGTGGTCACCGGGCAGGCGCTCGGGCGCACGCTCGGATTCCCCACCGCCAACCTCCAGCTCCACGAGGAGCGCTTCGTGCCCGCCGACGGCATCTACGCCGTCTGGGCGCGGCTCGCCCCCACGGAATCGCCGGTGATGGGGGCGATGAGCATCGGGATCCGGCCCACCTTCGGCGGCACGGTGCGGACCCTCGAGGTGCACCTGCTCGACTGGAACGGCGAGCTGGTGGGGCGGTCGCTGGAGGTGGAGTTCGTGGACTGGATCCGCGCGGAGCGCCGCTTCGAGGACGCCGCCGCGCTGGTCGCCGAGATGAGGAACGACGTCGCCGAGGTGCGAGGCCGGCTGGCCGCCGCGCCGCCGGGCGCGCGCGTCCGGCTCACCTCCTAGGCTCGCGGCCCGGGGCGGGCCGCCGGGAACACGCCCGCGTGCGGGCGAGGCCCCGGGCCTTGTGCCGCGCCGAGTTGACGGTGTAAAGTGCCCCGTCGCCCTGAACATGGGTGCACTCGTTTCCGCTCGGCCACCCGAGACCTTGCACTCGGTGGCGCGGGCCCGCAGTTCGACCTTCCATGCAGGAGGTATCCACTGTGACGCTCTCCAAGGAGCAGAAGCAGGGGATCATCGGGAAGTACAAGATCCACGAGGGGGACTCGGGTTCGCCCGAGGTGCAGATCGCGCTGCTCACCGAGAAGATTCATTACCTCACCGACCACTTCAAGGTTCACAAGCGCGACCACGCGTCGCGCCGCGGACTGCTGAGGATGGTGGGGCAGCGCCGCCGCCTGCTGGACTACCTCAAGGCCACGAAGGTGGATCGGTACCGCAAGGTCGTCAAGGAACTCGGTCTGCGCCGCTAGGCTCGACCGAATGGGGCTCCCCCGCCTGGGGGATGGCCCCGCGAGCGGGAGCGTGCGTTTCCCGCAACCATCCACCGGCCCATCGCTTTGCCGGCGGATGACGTGGAGGTCCGGCGAGGGCCGGACCCGCAGGCGAGAGGACAGGAAAGACTGATGGAGCAACGCGTATCGCTGGAACTGGGTGGTCAGACGCTGACCCTGAGCACGGGCAAGTGGGCGAAGCTGGCGGGAGGATCCGCCGTGGTGCAGCTCGGCGAGACCATGGTGCTGGTCGCCGCGAGCGCGGCCAAGCAGGCGAAGCCCGGGCTGGATTTCGTGCCCCTCACCGTGGACTACCGCGAGCGGACCTACGCCGCGGGCAAGATCCCGGGCGGCTTCTTCAAGCGTGAAGGCCGTCCCACCGAGAAGGAGACGCTGAGCTCGCGTCTCATCGACCGGCCGATCCGGCCGCTGCTGTCCAAGCAGTTCCCCTACGAGATGCAGGTCATGGCGACCGTGGTGTCGTCGGACCAGCAGAACGACTCGGACGTGCTGGCGCTGATCGGCGCCTCGGCGGCGCTCATGCTGTCGGACATTCCGTTCCCCGAGCCGGTCGCGGCCGTCCGCGTGGGCCGCATCGACGGCCAGTTCGTGGTCAATCCCACGTTCGCCCAGCTCGACGAGAGCGACGTGGACATGGTGGTGGCGGGAACCGCCGACAACATCATCATGGTCGAGGGCGGCTGCCGGGAGATCCCCGAGGCCGAGATCGTCAAGGCGCTCGAGTTCGCGAACGGCCACATCCGCTCGCTGGTGAAGCTGCAGCACGACCTCGTCGCCGGCCGCGCCAAGCCGAAGCGGCCGCTGGTCCCGAAGGTGGACGTTTCGGACCTCGAGCGCGAGCTGCGCGCGACCTACGCCGAGCGCCTCAAGGCCGCGATCCGCATCCCGGCCAAGGAGCAGCGCCAGGAGGAGATCGACAACACCACGGCCGAAGCCGTCGCCAGCCTCTCCGAGAAGTACGGGGACAAGGCGGTCTACATCGGCAAGATCCTCCACGACGTCGAGCGCGACCTGCTGCGGGCGATGGTGCTCGACGACGGCGTGCGCGCCGACGGCCGCGGGCACGACGACATCCGCAAGATCACCATCGAGGTGGGCGTGCTCCCGCGCACGCACGGCTCCTGCCTGTTCACGCGCGGCGAGACTCAGGCGCTGGTGGTCACGACGCTCGGCACCAAGAGCGACGAGCAGCGCGTCGAGGAGCTCGAGGGGCAGTCGTGGAAGTCGTACATGCTGCACTACAACTTCCCGCCCTTCAGCGTCGGCGAGACCCGTCCGATCCGCGGCCCCGGCCGCCGGGAGATTGGGCACGGCGCGCTCGCGGAGCGCTCCATCGAGCCGGTGATCCCGGCCGACACCCACTTCCCCTACACCATCCGCATCGTGAGCGACATCCTCGAGTCGAACGGCTCGTCGTCCATGGCGTCGGTGTGCGGCGGTTCGATGGCCCTGATGGACGCGGGCGTGCCGATCAAGGCGCCGGTCGCGGGCATCGCGATGGGGCTCATCAAGGAGGGTGACAAGGTCGCGGTGCTGACCGACATCCTGGGCGTCGAAGACCACCTCGGCGACATGGACTTCAAGGTCACCGGCACCGCGGACGGCGTCACGGCCTTCCAGATGGACACCAAGATCGGCGGCATCTCGTTCCAGGTGATGTCGGACGCGCTGGATCGCGCCCGCAAGGGCCGGATGCACATCCTCCAGCACATGAACGCCACGCTGCCGACGCCGCGCGCCGAGATGTCGCCGTACGCGCCGCGGATCATCATCCTGCACATCCACCCGGACAAGATCCGCGAGGTCATCGGACCGGGGGGCAAGATCATCAAGCGCATCACCGAGGAGACCGGCACCCAGATCGACATCGAGGACACGGGCGAGGTGCGGATCGCGGCGATCAACGGCGAAGGCGGCCGTCGCGCCGAGGAGCTGATCCGCAACATCACCGAGGACCCCGAGATCGGCCGGACCTACCAGGGCAAGGTGCGCAGCGTCGTGACGTTCGGCGCCTTCGTCGAGATCGTGCCGGGCCGCGACGGCCTCCTGCACATCTCGGAGATCGACCACCATCGCGTCGCCAAGACGGAGGACGTGCTCAACGTCGGCGACATGGTGATGGTGAAGGTCATCGACGTGGACCGGGACGGCAAGATCCGCCTGTCGCGCAAGGCGCTGCTGCCGGTTCCGGAGGGCGTGACCGTCCCGTCGGGCGGCGATCGCGAATACGATCGTCCGCGCGACCGGGACCGCGACCGCGGCGACCGCGGCGGACGGGATCGCGGCCGGCGCCGCTAAGGGCACCGGGCCGCTCGCGGGCGGCCCGAGGCTTGCGAGCGGGTGGCAGGAGACCCTGTCACCCGCTTCGCTTTTCCGGGAGAGGAGCATGTCCGGTTTTCGCAAGACGCGGCTCGACTCGGGGCTGACCGTGGTGAGCGAGGCGATGCCCGACCGCCGCTCGATCTCGGTCGGGGCGTGGGTGCGCTCCGGCGCCCGCGACGAGCCCCGGGAGTGGCTCGGCATCAGCCACTTCCTCGAGCACATGATGTTCAAGGGCACCGAGCGCCGCGACGCCCGGGCCATCGCCCGCTCCCTCGAATCCGTCGGCGGCCACCTCGACGCGTTCACCGGGCGGGAGCAGGTGTGCTACTACGCCCGCGCGCTCTCCGAGCACCTGCCGCAGGCGGTCGAGATCCTCGCCGACATCCTCAGCCGGTCCCGCTTCGCCGACGCCGAGATGGAGCGCGAGAAGTCGGTGGTGCGCGAGGAGATCTTCTCCTGCGAGGACAATCCCGACGACAAGGTGAACGAACTTCACGCCGAGCAGGTGTGGGGCGACCATCCGCTCGGCCGCCCGATCCTGGGACACGCCCACACCGTGGACGCCCTGTCGCGGGACGTGCTGTTCGACTACTTCCGCCGCCGCTACCGCGCCGACCACCTGCTGATCGCCGGCGCCGGCGCGCTCGACCACGACCGGCTCGTGGAGCGGGTGGCGGCGGAGTTCTCCCCGCCCGCAGGGGATCCGCTTCCGCTCTCGGCGCCGCCGCCGCCGTTCGTGCCGAGCACCCGCCACGTGGTGCGGGACGACCTGCAGCAGATCTACCTCTCGCTCGGGGCGCGCGGGATCGCCTACGGCGACGGCGCCCGCTACGCGCTGGTCGCGCTCAACGCCCTGCTCGGGGGCGGCATGAGCTCGCGCCTGTTCCAGAGCGTCCGCGAGGAGGCGGGGCTCGCCTACTCCGTCTACTCGGTGGTGGATTTCCACCGGGACTCGGGGCTCGTGAGCATCCAGCTCGGCGTGGCGCCCGAACGCGGGCGCGAGGCGCTGGCGCGGGTGCGCGAGGAGCTGCTCCGCCTGCGCGACGAGGGCCCGGAGGACGCGGAGGTCGAGGCGGCCATCGCGCAGCTCACCGGGGGCGTGCTGATGGGGCAGGAGAGCGTGTCGAACCGGATGTTCCACATGGCCCACGAGGAAATCTACGAGGGCCGCTTCACGAGCCCGGACGAGCAGGTGGCGAAGATCGCCGCGGTGACGCCCGCCCAGGTGCGCGACGCCGCGCGCCGGTTCCTGGACCCGGCGGCGTTCGCGCTCACCGCGCTCGGCCCCGCGCCCGGCGGGCCGCTCGGCGAAGCCGACTGGGCCGCCGCGCGCTAAGGGTCGCGCGGAATCCGGCCGGAGCGGGCGCGGGCCCGGTCCGCGCGGGGTCAGGCCGGGGCGGGCGCGGGATCGGGGCGTGGCCGCAGGCGGCCGCGCACGGCGAGGACGAGGGCCAGCGCGAGCAGTCCCACGTTCCAGCCGAGGGCGACGGCCCGCAGCGCCCGCTCGTCGCGGTCGCTGGGGGGCTCCCCGGCCGGCGCATGCTCCACCATGTGCACGCGGCCGCGCACGAAATCCTTCACGCGGTCGAGGCGCGTGAGACGCCCGAAGCCCATGGCGCCGTCCACGATCCGGAAGCGTCCCCGGCGCAGCATGCCCTCGAGCGCCCACAGGTTGCGGGGGTGCAGGTCGTCGTCGTCGCCGCGGTCGCCCACCACCGGGGACCACCTCACCGGGGCGCCCGAGCGCAGCCGTCGCGAGGCCTCGAGCACCGACAGCGGCTCGCCGGCCGGGTCGGTGGCGATGAAATCGTAGAGCGCGTCGGCGAACACCCAGCGCCCGACCGCCGGGAGGAACACCTCGCTGCTGATGTGGCCGTCGAGCAGCACCACGCGGGCGGCGTACCCCTGGCGGAGGCTGGCGTTGACCAGCGCGCGCGAGTAGGAGTCGCACATGAAGCGCCCCTCGCCCTCGCGGGCGGCGTCGAGTGCGTCCGAGAGGTACCAGGTCTCCGCGTGGTAGTCGTCCCCCACCGCGAGCTTGGCGCGCACCCACGTGATGGAGGCGCGCACGTCGTCGAGACCCCGGTCGCGGTCGGTGCGCGGCGGGGTGGGTACGCGGTTCTTGAAGCCGATCGAGTAGTTGAGCAGCACGTCTCCCGCGCGGGCGACCCGGTTGGGCCCCGGGGCCGCGTCGAAGGCCGCGCCTTGCGGGTCGTGCGCCAGCCACACGGTCGCATACTCGCGGCCGCGCAGGACGCCGATGAGGCCGAGGTTGCCCGCGGCCAGCACGGCGAGGAGCAGGAGCGTTCGTCGCATCGGGAAGTCCCGGGTGGGCGTCAGTAGGTGAAGCCGGCCTCGGCCATCCGGCGGCCCGCCTCGGCGAGCCGTTCCTCGGACACGCACAGCGCGACCCGGACGTAGCCCTCGCCGGCCCGGCCGAAGCCGCTGCCCGGCGCGACCACCACGCCGGTCCGCTCGAGCAGCTCCGCCGTGAACTCGAGCGAGCTCGCGAAGCGGCGGGGCATCGGCAGCCACACGTAGAGGGTGGCGCGCGGCGTCTGCACCGGGTAGCCGAGCGGTCGGATCGCCGCGAGGAAGGCGTCGCGGCGGCGGCGATAGAGCGCCGAGGCCTCGGCGCAATAGTCCTGCGGGCCCGAGAGCACCGCGAGCGCGGCGCGCTGGATCGCCATGAAGACGCCGAAATCCATGTTCGACTTGATCTTGGTGAGCCGCGCGATCGCGTCGGCGTTGCCGGCGGCGAAGCCCACCCGCCACCCCTGCATCGAGTACGACTTGGAGAACGAGTGGAACTCGATGGTGCGTTCCTTCTCGGTGTCGAAATTGAGGAACGAGGTGGCCCGGTAGGAGGGGTCGAGCGACAGGTCGCAGTAGGCGATGTCGGAGACCACGAACAGGTCGTACTCGCGCGCGAACCGGAGGAGGTCGCGGTAGAACGCCTCGGTTTCGACGGCGCCGGTCGGGTTGTTCGGGAAGTTGACGCACATCACGCGCGCGCGGCGCGCCTTGTCGGTGGGAATGGCGCCGAGGTCCGGCAGGAACTGGTGGCGCTCGAGCAGCGGCACTTCCACGAGATCCGCCTGCGTGAGCGCCGCCACCCCCAGGTAGGCCGGGTAGCAGGGCGTGCACAGCAGCAGCGTGTCGCCCGGGTTCACGTGCGCGAACATGAACTTGGCGATGCCCTCCTTGGAACCGACCAGCGCGAGGGCCTCGCGCTCGGCGTCCACGGAAACGCCGAAGCGCGAGCGGTACCAGCCCGAGACGGCCTGGCGGAACTCGGGCAGTCCGTTGAACGAGGGATACCGGTGGTTCTGGACGTTCGGGTCGTTGAGCGCGTCCACCATCGCGGTGACCGCGTGCGCGGGGGGCCGGATGTCCGGGTTCCCGACCCCCAGGTCGATCACGTCCACGCCCGCGCGAACACGGGCGTCGCGATCCTGAAACACCTTGGCGAGCGCGTAGGGTGGAACGTTCAGGAGTCGTTCGGAGGCGGAAAGGGCCGCGTTGACAGGGGATTGGCTGGTGGACATAGTGCCCTCAACGGCTCGCGCGGGAGGCGGCATCGAACTTGCGTGACGACAACGGCATGAGAACGATGCGGAATTGTAGTCCACACGGGCGGCCGCGGCCAGAGCCTGCCCGGAGCCGCCGGTTCCACGCCCTCGCCCTCCTGCTCGCGGTCTCGCTCGCGCCGCCGCCGCCCTCGACCGGCGCCGAGGAGGAAGCGACCCCCACCGACAGCCTCGAGATCACCCGCAGCGTGACGCTGTCCGCTCCGGGGTCGAGCGAGGTGCTGCCGGCGCCCGAATCGCCGTTCCGGCCCGGCGAGTCCCTGCGCTTCTCGGTGCAGTACGGATTCATCAACGCCGGGTCGGCGTGGCTCGAAGTGGGCTCCGCCACCGCTCCCGGGGGCCGCCCGGCGTTCGCGCTGGTGGCGCGCGCCGAGTCCAACGCGTTCTTCAGCCGCTTCTACAAGGTGCGCAACCGCATCGAGTCGCTGTGGGACCGCGAGGGCCGGTTCACCTGGCGTTACGCCGAGGACCGCCGCGAAGGCAAGTTCCGGGCGAAGAGCGAGGTGCGCTTCGACCCCCTGCGGCACGAGGCCGTCTATCCCGACGGCGAGTCGTTCGCGGTGCCGCCCAGCGTCCAGGACGCGCTTTCCGCCTTTTACTTCGCGCGCACCCAGGCCCTGCCGCTCGGGGGCAGCGTGATCTTCGACTATCATGCGAGCCGCAAGAGCCAGCCGCTCGAGGTCCGGGTTCTCGGGCGCGAGCGGGTGGACACCCCGGCCGGCAAGTTCGACTGCGTCGTGATCGAACCGCTGCTCAAGGCCGGCGGCATCTTCAAGAGCAAGGGACGGCTGGTGATCTGGCTGACCGACGACGAGCGGCGCATGCCGGTGCTGATGAAGAGCAAGGTCCTGGTGGGCTCGATCAGCGTGGTGCTCCAGGAAGTGAAGCCCGGAGCCTGATGGGACGCCATCCCGAGGCCGACCTCTCGCGCCTGCGCGTGGGCACCGTGGAGGCGCGCCCCACGCGCGTGAGCGTGGCCGACTTCGCGAAGCCCGTGCCGGCCGAGGCGGCCCGCGCGCTGATCGCCGCGCTCCCCGACCAGCTCGCGGCCCGAGCGCTGCGCGAGGCCATCGCCCGGACCGTCGCCGCGCACCGGGCCGGTCGCCCGGTGGTGGCGATGCTCGGCGGCCACGTCGTGAAGGTCGGGGTCACGCCCTGCCTGATCGAGCTGGTCGAGCGGGGCGTGGTCACCCACGTCGCGATGAACGGCGCGGCCGCGATCCACGACGTCGAGATCGCACGGCAGGGCCGAACCTCCGAGGACGTCGAGGCCCACCTCCACGCCGGGACCTTCGGCATGGTGGACGAGACCGGGGACTTCATGAACGCCGCGGCCGCGGACGGGCGCGGCCGGTCGGAGGGGCTCGGGGAGTGCTGGGGCCGCGCGCTCGAGGAGGCCGCGCCGCCGCACGCCGACTCCAGCCTGCTGGCGCGCGCCTACCGCCGCGGCGTGCCGGTCACGGTGCACGTCGCGCTCGGCACCGACACGATCCACCACCATCCCGCGTGCGACGGCGCCGCGCTCGGCGAGATGTCGCTGCGCGATTTCCGCATCCTGGCCGCGGCGCTCGCCCGCGCGAGCGGCTCGGTGGCGCTCAACCTCGGGTCGGCGGTGATCCTGCCCGAAGTCTTCCTGAAGGCGCTGGCCGTGGCCCGCAACCTCGGCGCCGAACTCTCGGATCTCACCACCGTCAACTTCGACCAGATCCAGCACTATCGCCCGCGGGTCAACGTCGTGGAGCGCCCGACCCGCGGCCGCGGCAGCCTCGGGCTCGCCCTCACCGGGCACCACGAGATCCTCGTGCCGCTGTTCGTGGGCGGCGTGCTCGCCGCACTCGACACCTCGGCGGCCTGACCGGGCACGAAGCTCACGGGAGACCCGACGCCGGCTTTCCCGGGCTTCCCGGGCCGGCCGGCAGGCAGGGACCGGAACCCCATGGCCCCTCCGCCCGGCTCAAGTGCTCCGCGGCATGTGACTTGCGATGATTCTCCCTCGAAGGCCCCCCAGCCGCCCGAGGATTGACAGTCTCTGGAAGCCCCGCCTATACTCCCGGCGCTTTCTGGAACAACTTACGGCGGTTGCCGGCTGCCGGCGGAGGAATCCCGAGACGCCATTTGCTACTTCGCAGGGAAGGGTTGGTTGAGCGCTTTTTCCCTTCCGGTGGGTGGGTTCTGAGGCCCCCCACACCCCGCGTCCGGTAACCGGCAGACCTCGATCGCGTCGCGCGCGAGGCCCGGGTTTCCCGTGGAGCGGGGGATCCGGGCCTCGTCGCGTTCGGGAGACCGATTGATCCGCTTGATCCGCATCGCAGGCCTGCTCGCCGTCCTCTCCGCCCTGGCGCCCCTGCCGGCGCTCGCGGCCCGCGGCGACTCGACGGGCATGGACTGGAGCCGCGTCCCCGAGTACCGCATCGTTCCGGGCGACATCCTGCGCTTCAACTTCGGCCCCCCGCCCGCGTCCACCGGCGACGTGATCCGCGAGGGCAAGGTCCGGCCCGACGGGCGCGTGTCGGTGTTCCCGGTGGGCGACGTGATCGCCGCGGGACGCACCGTGCGCGAACTCCAGAACGCCGTGGTCGAGATGATGTCGGCCGAGTACCGCTTCCCGCGCGTCGCGATCGAGGTGTACGAGGTGGCGGGCAACCGCGTCCACGTGCTGGGCCGCGTGCGTCTGCCCGGCTCCTACCCGGCGCTGCCCTTCATGACGGTGTCCCAGGCCGTGGCCGCGGCCAACGGCTTCGAGGACGACGCGGCCCGCAACAGCGTGCTGGTCTTCCACCGCGACGGCGCCAGCAACGTGCGCGTCGAGCGCATCGCGCTGGACCGGGCCCTCAAGCGCGCCGACCTCGACGCCGACCCCGTCGTCTCGCGCTTCGACATCATTTTCGTGCCGCGCTCCTCGATCGGAAATCTCGAGGTGTTCACGCGCCAGCTGTTCGGCCCCACCGGTCTCGTGCTCCAGTCCTCGATCGCGGGCTGGGAGCTCTTCAACCTCGATCGCGTCTTCGTCCTGCGCTGACCTCCCGGGAATCCGAGGCCCCATGAACACCGAGTCCCCGACCACCGGCACCCCGCGCCAGACCACCGCGCGCGAGTTCCTGGCCATCCTGTTCCGCCGCAAGGCCATCATCCTGGGCCTGTTCGCGGTCACCACCGCGACCGTGGTGGCGCTCTCCTTCAGCGCCACGACCGAGTTCCTCTCCTCGGGGCGGGTGCTGATCAAGCGGGGCGAAAAGGAGAGCGCGCTCTACTCGACCCGCAAGATCTTCGGCGACTGGGAAGAGGAGATGGGCAGCGAGGTGGAGGTGGTGAAGAGCCAGGCGGTGCTGGAGCGCGCGCGGGCGATCCTCGCCGAGGAGGCGGGCGCGGGACGCACGCCCCCGAAGCTCCAGGCCAAGAAGGTGGACGTCGAAGTGCGGGGCCGCACGAACGTGGTGGGCATCGGCTACTCCGACGCCGATCCGCTGGTGGCCCAGCAGGTCTGCGACGCGGTGGTGCGCGCCTTCGTCGAGTACCGCCAGAACGATTTCTCCGTCGCCACGCCCGGCAGCTTCTTCGAGGACGAACTCGAGCAGGTGCAGAAGGACCTCGACTACTGGGTGGGGGCCCGCCGCAGCTTCGCCGAGCGCGCGAACGTCGTGGACCTGACCATGCAGCGCAACGCCGACATCGCGCGGCTCAGCTCGCTGCGGCAGCGCCAGAGCGAGGTCGAGACCGATCTCGCCGAGGCCGAGACCGCCTGGCAGAAGCTCGCGGGTCTCCAGGACTCTCCGAGCTTCGACCAGCCGTCCTTCGCCCTGCTGTTCGGCAACGAGACCGCGCTGATGGAGCTCAAGCGCCGGGTCGTGGACCAGGAATACCAGGTCGCCTCCCTGCGCGAGACCCGTCGCGACGACTCGCCCGAGGTCTCCACGGCGCTGGTCACCCTCGACACGCTGCGCTCCATGCTGCGCCGCGAGGTCGAATCGCGGGTCGGGGCGCTCGCGGCACGCCTCGACG
Organism: uncultured bacterium; assembly: GCA_964542745.1. Lineage (GTDB taxonomy): Bacteria > Eisenbacteria > RBG-16-71-46 > RBG-16-71-46 > RBG-16-71-46 > DATKAB01. Next base: position 14,854 of record CAZIVR010000039.1, on the reverse strand, counting down.
TGCTCCGGGCCCGCCACGAGGTGATCCTCCGCGACGTCGCCGACCTGGAGAGCGTGCTCGCCGGCATGCCCGCCAAGGAGGTCTCCCTGCTCGAGATGGACCGCCGCATCAGCGTGCTGCGGGACCGCTACCGGGAGCTGGCCGAGAACAGCGACCAGATGCGCATCACCCAGAACACCAGCCCCAAGCGCAACGTGGTGCTGCTCGCCCGCGCCGGCACGGCCGTGCCGCGCAACACGCGCGACTACGTGCGGCTCGCCCTGGCGCCCGCGTTCAGCCTGGTCGTCGGGATCGGACTCGCCTTCTTCCTCGACGGGCTCGACCTCACGGTGCGCACCGCCCGGCAGGCCGAGGAGGCCGTGGAGCTTCCGGTGCTGGCCTCGCTGAACGAGCGGCGCGCCCGGCGGCGCCGGCAGGAGGCGGCGGCCTGATGACCCGGATCTTCGACGCGCTCCGCAAGTCGCAGGCGGCCCGCCACCCGGCCGCGCACGCCGCCGCACCCACGGTGCTCCAGCCGGTGCGAGGCGCCCAGCCCGCGAGCCGGGCGGTCGAGCACCTCGACGTGGCCACGCTCGGCCCGGCCGCCCCGCTCGATGGGGAGGTGCTGCGCGAAATGTCCTCGCTGCGCGTCCACCTCGAGGGCCTGCTTCCGGCGCGGTCGCCGCGGGCGGTGGGCTTCCTGTCCGCGCAGGGCGGGGACGGCACGTCCACGGTCGCGCTCCAGTTCGCCGAGTCCCTCGCGCGCGAACCCGACCAGCGGGTGCTGGTGGTGGACGCGAACCTGCAGCGCGGCTCGCGGCTGCTCGAGAAGGCCCGCGCCGCCGCCCCGCAGGAGGGCACCCGCGGCGCGATCAACCTCCTGCCGCTCGGCGACCTGCTGCGCGCCGGTCCCCCCATGCCGATCGTGGCGTTCCGCGAGATCCTCGAGGCCGCCGGGGCGGGGTACGACTGGATGATCGTGGACGGGTCGCCGCTCCTCGAATCTCCCGAAGCCGCGCCGATGGCCGCCCAGCTCGACGGCGTCGTGCTGGTGGTGCGATCGGGGCGCAGCCGGCGGCCGGTGCTGCACCGCGCGATCGACCTGCTCAAGCGCTCGGGCGCGAATCCGCTCGGCTCCGTCCTGAACCGCCGGCGTCTGGAGATTCCCGACTTCCTCTACCGACGGATCTAGGCCGCGCATGGCGAGCGCGAGCCGCGACCGGCCGGAGGATTCGGCGACTCCCGCGTCCGCCCCGAACCCCCTCGTGGCCGCGATCGAGGAGTCTTCCCTGGCGTCCGAGGCCGGCGCGCTCGCCGTGGTGCTGGGAGGGAGCCAGGCGCGGGGCGAGGCGGTGTGGGTGGAAGCCGCCGGCCGGCGCGCCTGCCTCTCCGACGTGGACCTGCACCTCGTGCTTCCCGGCGGCGCCGATCCGGCCCGGGCCGCGCGGTCCGCGGGGCGGGCCCGGCTCGGTCTCGAGGCGCGTCTCGCGGCGCTCGGCCTCGCCGCGCCGCTCGAGATCGGCCTCCACCCGGCCGCGGAATGGGAGCGGCTCCCGGCGCGTCCCGCCACGCTCGAACTTCGCCGCCACGGCCGCGTGCTGGCCGGGGATCCGGCGTGGCTCGCGCGGCTCCCGGACTGGCGCCCCCGCGACGTCCCGCCGGAGGAACGGCTCCTGCTCCTCGAGAACCGCGCCTTCGAGCTGATCGCCGCACTCCGGGACCACGGGGCCGGCGGGCCGCTCGGGCCGCTCAAGGCCTGCCACGCCCGCTACAAGGTCGCGCTCGACCTCGCGCTCGTGGAGCGGCTGTCGGCCGGCGCGCTGGAGGACGACCCGGCCGAACGCGTGCGGGCGGCCCGCGCGGCGCGCCCGCGTCCGCGGGAGGAGGAGCCGGCGTGGGAGGCCGCGCTGGGCTGGCGCGCCGGCCGGGTGCCGGAACCCGGGGCCCGCGAGGCCGACGCGTGGCGGATCACCGCGGCGTGGGTGGCGGCGTGGTCGGCGGCCGCGGCTCCCTCCGCCGACCCGCGCGACTTCGAGCGCGTGGCGCGCGCCGCGGCCGGCCGCGCCCGGCTGAGGCGGCGGCTGCGGCTCGCGGTCGGGCCCGGGATCCGCCGCGGGCTCGGGCCGCCGCTCGCCTCGCGGCTCGGGCGCGCCCTCTCGGGCACCCCGCAGCACCGGCTCAACGCCTCGGCGGGCGCGTTCCTCGCCGCCCGGTGGCTGGCGCACGCCGAGCCCCGCGAGGAGGCCGCGATCCGGGCCCGCCTCGCGCGCACGCTCGCGCGCCTCGGCGTGGTGCGCCCGGGCCCCGACGACGACGCCGTCGCGGCGGCGCTGCTCGGCACCTGGGAGCGCTGGGTCGCCGGCGCCACGCGGGAAGCGGGGCGCCCGTGACGCGCATGGTCGTGCTGCTGGTGGACGCGCTCGGCTGGGAGCTGGCCTCCCGGACGCCGGGCTTCGCGGCGGGGCTCGCCGAGCGGCGCCGGCTCGAAACCGTGTTCGGGTTCTCCTCGGGCGCCCTGCCCACGCTCTTCACCGGCCGTGCGCCCTCCGAGCACGGGCGCTGGCTCATGTACCGGCGCGCCTCCGGGGACTCGCCGTTCCGCGGCTTCGGCCTGCTGCGCCTGCTGCCCGCGCGCGTGCGGGGCAGCGCCACCCTCGGACGCTGGCTCACGCGACGGGTGGCGCGCCGCGTGGCCGGCTACTTCCACCTCTACGACGTCCCGCGGCACCTGCTCCCGGAGTTCGACCTGCCCGAGCGCCGCGACATCTTCCTGCCCGGCGGGCTGCCCGGCGGATCGCTCTGGGATTCCCTCGAGGCGCGCGGCGTGGCGTGGCGCGGCTGGAACTGGCGGACCCCGGAGGCCGCCAACTTCGCCGAGCTCGAGGAGCGGGTGGTCCGCGGCGACGAGCGCCTGCTGTTCTGCTACACCGCGGACCTCGACGCGCTGCTGCACCGGGAGGGCTCGCGGGGCGCCGGGGTGCGCGATCGCCTCGCGCGCTACGACGCGCTGGTGGCGCGGCTGCTCGCGGGGGCCCGGGCCCGCGGGGAGCGCCTGTGGATCTACCTGCTCTCGGACCACGGCATGGTGGACGTGACCGCCGGCTGCGACGTGATGGGCGCGCTCGAGGCCCTGCCGGTGCGCTGGCCCCGCGACTACCTCGCCTTCTTCGACTCCACGATGGCGCGCTTCTGGTGGCGCGCCCCGGGGGCGCGCGAGCGGGTGCGGGAACGGCTCGAGGCGCTCGGGGGCGGCCGCTGGCTGGATCGCGCCGCGCTCGAGCGGGCCGGCGTGCCCGCCGATCCCGGCTGGGGGGAGGACGTGTTCCTGCTCGATCCGGGGCGCCTGATGGTGCCCTCGTTCATGGGGCGCGGGAGCCTCGCGGCCATGCACGGCTACGACCCCGGCCACCCGGACATGGCGGCGCTGCTGTGGTCGAACCGCCCGGTGCCGGAGGCGGTGCGCGGACTCGCCGACGTGCGCGGGTTCCTCGAGGCCGAGCTGGACGCCCTCGGCCGGGAGGAGGCGGCGTGAAGCGCGGCGAGATCGCGCAGGCCGTCTCGCGCGGGGCGTTCTACCTGTCGCTCGAGAAGGGGCTCGCCCTGTTCTCGGGGATCGCCTACTTCGCGCTGCTGCTGCGCTGGCTCGGGCCCACCAAGTACGGAATCATGACGCTGGCGCTGTCGTTCGCCGGGCTCGCCACCATGTTCACGGGCAACTTCGAGGCCTACCTCGAGCGCTTCGCCGCCGAGTACCAGGCCCACGGGCGGCTGCGCACCCTGCGCCGGGCCCAGCTGCTGGCGCTCGGCCTCAAGCTCGGCCTCGGCGCCCTCGCGGCGGTCGGCCTCGCGCTCGGCGCGCCCGCGCTCGCGCGCCAGTTCGAGATGCCGGAGCTGGCCACGCTGCTGCCGGTGCTGAGCCTGATGGTGTGGCTCGAGGGGCTCTCCACCACCGGGCGCGCCACCCTGTTCGGCGTCCAGCAGTTCCGCTGGATGAGCGCGACGGCCCTGGCCTTCCACGTCGCCAAGACCGTGATGGTGGGCCTGCTGTGGTGGAGCGGGAAGGGCCTGGCCGAGCTGGCGCTCGGCCTCACCGTGCTGGCGGTGGCGCAGGGCGTGGTGAGCGCCGGCATCCCGCTGTGGATGCTGCGCCGCGCCCGCGACCCGGACGGCGAGGCGCCGCTCGGGGCGCGCGCGCTGCTGCGCTCGATCGTGAGCTACTGCCTCCCGCTGCTCGGGGCGCGCGTCACGTTCGTCTCGGGGCAGAACCTCGGCAAGATCGTGCTCGGGAAGCTCTTCGACCCGACGCTGCTCGGCTACTTCTCGTTCGCCTACCAGACCGTGGAGCGGTTCGTCGAGGTGGTCTACGCGCTGCCCTCCTCGCTGCTGCCCTCGTTGACCCAGCTCGTGGCGCGCGGCGAGCGCGAGCGGCTCGGCCACGTCTTCGAGCAGTCCCTGCGCTGGATCCAGGTGGTGGCGCTGATGCTGAGCGCGGTGCTGGTGGTGGGGGCGCGCGAGATCACCCTGGTGGTGGGCAGCCCGCTGTTCGAGCCGGCCGTGCCGCTGCTCCAGATCATGGCGCTGGTGCCGATCGCGCGCACCGCGCAGCAGCCGCTCACGATGCTGTTCCAGGCGATGCGCCTGCCGGGCACGGTGCTGCAGCTCGCGCTCGTCAAGTTCGCGGCCGAATTCGGCTGCTATTTCGCCCTGGTGCCGGTGCTGGGCCTGGCGGGGGCGGGGTGGGCCAACCTGGTGGGGGCGGTTGTGTCGTACCTTGCGGCCATGATCGCCCTGAACCGCCACCTGCCCGAGGGGGCCGCCCGCCGCGCCCGCGTGACCTTCGCGGGCCTGGCCCTGTTCGTTCCGCTGATCCTGGTCGGGCTCGAGCTCGAGGACCGCCTGCCGTCCCCGTGGTCGCAGATCGGGCGCCTCGCGCTGGTGCCGGTCGCGGTGGCCGGAGTGTTCGCCGCCGGGCTGGTGCGCGGGGAGGACTTCGAGCGTCTCCAGTCCTTCCCGCTCCGTTCCCCGTGGATGTCCGGGGTGCGCGACGCGCTGGTGGCCGCGGCGCGCGGCGCGATGCGGGCCCTCGCCCCGCGGAGGCTCCCGTGACGGCGCCGCGCGTGCTGGTCATCGTTCCGGCCCACAACGAGGCCGAGAGCCTCCCGCGCACCCTGGCCGAGGTGCGGGCGGCGGCGCCGCAGGTGGACCTGCTGGTGGTGGACGACGGCTCGCACGACGGCACCGAGGCGGTGGCGCGCGCGGCCGGGGTCCCGGTGGTCCGCCACCCGGTCAACCTGGGCGTGGGCGGCGCGCTCCAGACCGGTTTCCGTTACGCGGTGCGCGAGGGCTACGACGTGGGCGTCCAGCTCGACGCCGACGGCCAGCACGACCCGGCCTTCCTCGCGGCGGTGGTGGCACCGGTGGTGGAGGGCCGCTGCGACGTCGGCATCGGCTCGCGCTACGTGACGCGCTCCGGCTACCGGGCGCCGCTGGCGCGGCGCGCGGGCATGGTGCTGTTCTCGGGGCTGGTGCGGCTCGCGCTCGGCCAGCGGATCGCCGACACCACGTCGGGCTTCCGCGCCTACTCGCGCCCGGTCATGGAAGTGTGCCGCCTCGAGTTCCCGGCCGATTTTCCCGACGCCCCGCTGCTGATCGCGCTGGCGCGGCGCGGATTCCGCCTGCTCGAGGTGCCCGTGAAGATGCGGGAGCGCACCGCGGGCCAGTCGTTCTACACGCTCGGCAAGTCGCTCTATTACCCCTACAAGAACCTGGTGGCATCGCTCATGGCCTGGCTGCAGAGGCCGCGGTGATCGAGAAGGAGGCGCCCATGATCTTCCTGTCCCGGACCCAGCTGATCGTCGCGCTCGGCGCGGTGGCGCTGGCCCTGTACGTCCTCGACCTGGTGCGTCGGCGGCGGTTGTCGGAGGAGTACTCGCTGCTGTGGGTGATCGCCACCACCACGATTGCGCTGCTGGGGTTCAGCTCCCCGCTGCTGCTGTGGGTGGCGGAGCTGCTGGGCATCGTGGGCGGCGCGGCCTCCACCGTGTTCGCGACCGGCCTCGGCTTCGCGCTCCTCATGCTGCTCTACCTCTCCACCAAGATGTCGCGGCTGGCGCAGCAGAACCACGCGCTCACGCAGGAGCTCGCCCTGCTCCGCCACGATCTCGAACGCCGGGACGGGCCGCGGGGGCCCGCGTGAGCCGGACCCTCAAGCTGCTGGTCGGCCTCGGCGTCTCGGCCGTGGCCGTGTGGTTGTCCATGCGCGACGTCCGGCTGAGCGAGGTCTGGGAGTCGCTCCGCAAGGCCAACTACCTGGGCTTCGTGGCCGTCATGCTCCTCACGCTGGTCGGATTCTGGATCCGCGCGATCCGCTGGCGGTCGCTGATCTCGTCGCCCCGGCGCATCAGCACCGACAGCCTGTTCTCGGCCACGATGATCGGCTTCATGGCGAACAACATCCTGCCGTTCCGCCTCGGGGAGTTCGTCCGGCCGTGGGCGCTGTCGCGGCGGGAGAAGCTGTCCAAGTCCACGCTGCTCGCCACCGTGGTGGTGGAGCGCGCGGTGGACATGCTCACGCTCCTCGGCATCCTCGGCCTCGCGCTGCTCGTCCACCCGATCTCCTCCGACACCGAGGCGGGCCGCATGACCCGCGCCGGGGCCGGGGTGCTGGTGGTCACCTGCGTCGCGCTCACCGCCTTCGTGATCGCGCTCGAGTGGTCGCCGAAGCTCGCCCACGCGGTGATCAACCGGCTCACGCGGCCGCTCCCGGAGCAGGCGCGCGACCGGGTCTCCCGCATGCTCGAGCACTTCTTCGAGGGGCTCGGGCTGTTTCGCGACCTCCCGCGCCTCGCCTGGGTGTTCCTGCTCTCGTTCCTCATGTTCCTGATGTTCGCCCTCGCGCTGAGCACCAGCATGTGGGCGCTCGGGATCGGCGTGCCGTGGTACGGCGGGCTGATCATGCTGGTGATCACCGCGATCGGGATCATGGTGCCGGCGGCACCCGGCTACATCGGCACCCTGAACCTCGCGTGCATCGCGGGGCTCGCGCTGTTCTCGGTGGGCAAGGACCTGGCGGTGCCCTTCTCGTGGTTCTACTGGGCCAGCCAGTGGATCCCGGTCACGACGGTTGGGCTCTTCTACCTCCAGCGCGAGGGGCTGTCGCTGCGATCCCTCGGCGAGGCGGAGAAGGCCGGCGCGTGAGCCCCGAGCCGTCAGGCCCGGAAGTGGGCCGCGACCTTGCGCACCGCCTCGCAGGCGTCGTCCACGTCGCGTTCGCTCATGCCCGGGAACAGGGGCAGCGAGATCGCGCGCTCGTAGGCGCGCTCCGCCACGGGGAAGCGGCCGGGTTCGAGGCGCAGCGAATCGCGGAAGTGCGGATGGCGGTGGATGGGAATGAAGTGCACCGAGGTGCCGATCCCCTCGGCGCGCAGCTCCTGGATGAAGCGGGCGCGGTCGATGGTGAGCCGCTCGAGCTCGAGCGCGATCGGGTAGAGGTGCCAGGCGTGGGTGACGTCCGGGCGCGTGACCGGGAGGCGCACCGCCTCGCAGCCGGCGAGCCCCGCGTCGTAGCGGTCCACGCGCTCGCGCCGCAGGCGCTGCAGCTCGTCGAAGCGCTCGAGCTGGCCGATCCCGATCGCGGCCAGCACGTCGCTGAGGTTGTACTTGAATCCCGGCGCCGTGACCTCGTAGTACCACGAGCCGGTGTCGGTGTAGCGCTTCCACGCGTCGCGGTTCATGCCGTGCAGGGAGAGCAGCGACAGCCGCGCGGCGAGGGCCTCGTCGTTGGTGACCGCGGCCCCGCCCTCGCCGGTGGTGAGGTTCTTGGTCGCGTAGAAGGAGAACGCGGTGACGGTGGCGAACGAGCCCACCGGCCGGCCCCGCCACGCCGCGCCCAGCGCGTGGGCGGCGTCCTCCACCACCGGGAGGCCGCGCGCGGCGGCGAGCGGCAGCAGCGCGTCGTAGTCGCAGGGGTGCCCGGCGTAGTCCACGGTGAGGAGCGCGCGGGTCCGCCGCGTGATCGCCGCCTCGACCGCGGCCGGCGACAGGCACAGCGTGTCGGCCTCGACGTCGGCCAGCACCGGCGTGGCGCCCACGTGCTCGATCACGTTCACGCACGCGGCGAAGGTGTAGGTGGAGGTCACGACCTCGTCGCCGGGGCCGACGCCGAGCGCCACCAGCGCGAGGTGGAGCGCGCCGGTCGCGGAGTTGACCGCGATCCCGTGGCGCGCGCCGGCGAGCGCCGCCACGCGTTCCGCCAGCTCGAGGCTGCGGTGCCCGGTGGTGATCCAGCCCGAGTCGAGCGTTTCGAGCACGAGCTGCTTCTCGCGATCCGAGAGGGCGGGGACGGCGAGCGGGAGGAAGCGCTCGCGGACCGGCCGTCCGCCCGCCGAGGCGAGCGGCGCCGGCGCCGGGGTCTTCACGAGGAACGGGTCTCCGTGCGCATGCGGGGGAGGAGTCTAGGGCAGGGCCGCCGTTCCCACCAGCCGGGGGGGCGCGCGTGGCGCTGAGTTCCGACGCGGTCACGCTGCGCGACTCGGCGGGCGTGGCGCTGAGCCAGTACCTGGCGCGCGGCATGGTGCTGGCGCGCGGGGTGCTCGCGGCCTCGGCGCTCGGGCCCCAGGGCTTCGGCGGGTGGAACGCCCTCAACCTGATCCTCGACTACGGCTTCTTCGCGCCGGGCGGGTCGCTGCAGGGCCTCGATCTCCGGCTCCCGGCCTCGGTCGAGCGCGGCGACCGGGAGGCGGCGCGGCGCCTGATGGGGGCCGCATGGGGCGCGACGCTGGCCGGTGCGGCGCTGTTCGCGCTGGTGGTGCTGCTGCTGCCGGGCGCGGGCGCGCGCGAGCTCACCGCCGTCTTCGGGGCGGGCGCGGCCGGGCTGATGCTCGCGGCCGCCGTGCTCCAGCTCGCGGTGCTCTACCTGGCCTCGGCGCTTCGCGCCCACGGGCGCTTCGGCGCGGTGAGCCGCGGCCAGAGCCTGCAGGCGCTGGTCGGGGGCGGGCTCGGCATCGCGCTGCTGTGGCCCTACGGCGTGTGGGGCCTGATCGGAGGCTGGATCGCGGGCACCCTCGCCGCCGCCTGGCTGATGCGCGCCGCGATCCCCGAGGCCCCGCTCGCACCCGCCTCGCCCGGCCTCGGCCTGTCGCTGGCGCGGGCGGGACTCCCGATCTTCGGCTTCTACGCGCTCTCCCTGCTGCTGCGCTCGACCGACCGGCTCGCCTACGTCCAGCTCGGGCAGGCCGAGGCGCTCGGCCACTACAGCCTCGGCCTGATGGCGGCGGGGCTCGTGCTGTACGTGCCGGAGGCGGTCGGCTTCGTGCTGTTCCCGAGGCTCGCCGCCGCGGCGCAGGGCGCCCGCGACGCGGCGGCCACCCGCGCGGAGCTGCTGCGCGCGCAGCGCGCCCTCGCGGTGGCGCTGCCGCTGCCGGTGGGGCTCGCGGCGCTGTGGGCGGGCCCGGTGGTGACGGCCCTCCTGCCCGACTACGGCGACGGCCTGCCCGCGCTGCGGATCCTGGCGATCGCCTCGCTGCTGTTCTCGGTCTCGACCCTGCCCGGCTACTTCCTGCTCGCCGGAGGCTTCAACCGCCGGCTGATGGCGGTGGGCGCGGGGGCGGTGCTGCTCAACGCGGGGCTGGTGTTCTCGGCGGCCGCGCGCGACCCGCGCCCGGTCACGGTGGCCGCGGCGGCGCTGGGCGGCTACGCGGCCTTCTCGATCGGGCTGGCGGCCGCCGCCTCGGCCGCGCTCTTCGCGCGCGCCGCGGAACGGGCGCGCTTCCTCGCGGCGAGCTTCCTGCCCGGGCTCTGGACCGGGGCGGTCGCCCTCGGCGCCGCGGCGCGCTGGGACGCCGCGACCGTGCCGGGCGCGCTGCGGGCCTCGGCGGCGCTGATGCTGCTCGCCGCGCCGGTGCTGCTGGGCTTCGCCCTCGCCGGCTCGCCCGGCGCGTTCTCCTCCGGCCGCGCGCCGTCCGCGCGTCCCTGACCCGGAGCCGACCGTGTCCCCCCGCCGGTTCGTCCGCGACTCCATCGGTTTCGCCGCCGCCCAGCTCGCGGTGCGCGCGGCGATCATCGTGCGCACGGTGGTGGCCGCGCGGCTGCTGGGCCCGCAGGTGTTCGGCTCCTGGAACGCGATCCAGCTGCTGATGGACTACGGGGCGCTCGCCCCGCTCGGGACCCAGCAGGGCCTCGACCAGGTGGTGCCGCGGCGCCTCGTGGACGGCGACGCGCGGGCGGTCGAGCGGGTGAAGCGGGCCGGCCTCACCAGCGTGCTGGTGCTCTCGCTGCTCTACAGCTCGGCGTGCCTCGCGTACTTCATGAACTCGACCGGCAAGGTCATGGCCTACTGGGGCATCCCCGGGCTGCTGGCGGCGATGTCCATCGTGGTGCAGATCAACTGGGCGAGCTATTGCACCGGCGTGCTGCGTTCCCACGGCAACATCGCCGCCGTCAGCCGGTGGTTCTTCGTGCAGGGCATGCTCGGCGCCTTCCTCGGCCTCGCCCTGATCCCGACGCTCGGGGGCTGGGGGCTGCTGTGGGGCTGGCTCGCGGGGACCCTGATCGCGTTCGCGTGGACCCAGTGGGACGCCCGCGGCATCGCGCCGTTCCGCCCGCTCGTCGGGCCCGACACGCTGCTGCTGTTCCGGGTCGGCTTCCCGATGTTCTTCTTCAACGCCTCCTCGCTCATCATCCGCAACCTCGACCGGCTCATCATCCTCCGCTACCTCGGCACGCAGGAGCTCGGCTACTACAGCCTCGCCGTCACGGCGCTCACGCTGGTCATGTACCTGCCGGACTCGGCGACCTTCGTGTTCTACCCGCGCCTGATCCAGCGCTTCCGGGAGGGCGGCGACCGGCCCGGCGCGGTGCTCGAGCCGGTGCTCACCGTGCTGCGGGTGCTGTCGGTGGTGACGCCGGCGCTCGGCGGCGTGGCGTTCCTGTTCGTGCGCGACGTGGTCGGCGTGGCGCTCCCCAACTTCTTCCCCGGGGCGCGGGCGGTGCAGGTGATGTGCTTCACCGCCTCGGCGCTGTGCCTCACCAACCTCGCCTCGATCGTGCTCATGACGCTGGGCCGCCAGCTCTGGCTCATCCCGCTCGCGATCGCCGCGACCGCGGCGTTCGCGGTGGCGGACGTGGTGGCGCTGCAGCGCGGCCACGGCATCACCGGCGTGGCGTGGGCCACGTTCCTGACCTACACCGTCACCGGCGCGATCACGCTGTCGGTCGCGCTCGGCGCCCTCGGCATGAAGCCCGCCGCGGTGCTGCGCCGGGTGGGGCTCACGCTGTGGGGTCTCGCCGTCGCGCTGGTGCTCGCGCCGCTCGCCCAGCGCTACGCGCCGTGGGCGGAGGGCGGCTCGCCGCTGCTCCGCATCTTGCACGCGACGATCGCTTCGGCGACGTTCCTGCTGGCCTACTCCCTCCTGGCGGGCTTCCAGCTGCGCGGCCTCGGCCTCCGCCAGGTGCTCTCGGAACTCAACTTCCCATTCGCCGGAGCGCTCCGGCGCCCGGGCAACGGCGGCGGACCGCCGCCCTGAGCCCGGCGCCCGCCCGGACTTTCGAGGCTCCGACCGGCCCGCGCGCGGGCCGGGAGGGAGCCGGAGGATCGCGATGAACGTGTTCGTCACCGGAGCGTCCGGCTTCATCGGCCGGCGCCTGATCCGCCACCTGCTCGCGGCCGGCCACGGCGTGGTCGCGGCCGTGCGCCGCCCGTGCCCCGACCTCGACCCGGACCGCGTGCGCGTGGAGCGCGTGAGCCTCGACGACCGGGCCGGGCTGGAGCGCGCCCTCGCCGGGTGCGACGCGGTCGTGCACCTCGCGGTCGCGACCGGCGCCACCTCGGAGCGCGAGGCCTACGCGGTCAACGTGGTGGGTACCGAGCACCTGCTCGAGGCCTCGAAGCGGGCCGGGGTGCGCCGCTTCGTGTTCGCCTCGACCATCTCCGCGACCCGCGAGCGCATGGGGCCCTACGGGCGCACCAAGCGGGTCGCCGAGGAGCGCGTCGCCGCGGCGGGCATCCCGTTCTGCACGATCCGTCCCTCGCTGGTCTACGGGGGGCGCGACGGCCTGGTGGCGAACCTCACCGCGTACCTGCGCGGCCTCCCGGTGATCCCGGTGATGGGGGACGGGACGATCGAGCTGGACCCGATCCACGTGGACGACGTGTGCGCCGCCGTCCTCCACGCGCTCGCCGACGAGCGGGTGCTGGGGCGCGCCTACGACCTGCTCGGGCCCGACCGCGTGACCTTCAACCAGTTCCTCGACCGGCTCTCGGCCGGGCTCGGGGTGAAACGCCGGGTGCTCCACATCCCGGGGCCGGTGGCGATGCTGCTGGCGCGCGCGCTGGCGCTGGTCTTCAAGCGCCCGCCCGTGACCGTGGACAACGTGCTCGGCATGATCTCCCCGGCGCGCGTGGACCGCGAGGCCGCGCGGCGCGACTTTCCGCTGCGCTGGACCGCGCTCGACGACGGGCTGCTCGGACGCTCGGCCAACCCGCCCGCCGCGGCGCCTCCTTCGGGGGCCGCGCTCACCCGGCCCGGCCCCTCGCGCCCGGTGCGGGTCGCGCTGGTCGGCCTCGGCAAGATGGGGCTGGTGCACGCCTCGGTGCTCTCCATGATGCCCGAGGTCGAGCTGGTGGCGTTCGTGGACCGGCTGCCGGCGATGGCGAAGACCCTGTACGGGATGGGCCACCGGGCGCCCTTCTTCGCGACGCTCGAGGACGCGCTGCGCCTCACGCGGCCGGACGCGGTGTGGATCTGCACGCCGCCCGACTCGCACGCGCCCCTCGCGGAGCTGGCGGTGCGCGCGGGCGCGGCGGTGTTCGTCGAGAAGCCGCTGGCCCACCGGCTCGACGACGCGCTCCGGATCGAGGCCGCCGCGCGCGCCGACGGCGCGAAGGTGGCCTGCGGTTACGCGCAGGTGTGCTTCCCCGCCTTCCACGCCGCCCGCGAGGCGCTCGAAGCCGGGGCGATCGGCGCCGTGCGGAGCGTGCGCTCCTCGATGTACCTGTCGCAGGTATTCGCGCCCCAGAAGGGCTGGATCGCCGATCCCGCGCGCTCGGGCGGGGGCGTGGTGGCGAACCTGTCCTCGCACCTGCTGGCCCAGCTGCGCGCGGCGTTCGGGCAGCCGGTGGGCGCGCGCGCCACCTGGAAGAAGCTCTACGGGGGCGTGGAGGACGAGCTCTCGGGCACGCTGGTGCTCGCCGACGGAACCGAGATCGGCTTCGAGTCGTCGTGGAGCGTTCCCGACTACCCGATCTCCTCGACCGTGATCGAGGCGCAGGGCGAGCACGGCACGCTGCGCGTCACCAACGACGCCTTCGAGCTGGACCTCGGGGCGCCGCGCGCCGGGTTCCCCGCCGGGCGCACGGTGCGGCGCGCCGGGGACCTGCCGGCGCGCGCCGCCTTCGAGCTCAACGGCGAGTTCTACGATCTCGAGGACGCCGAGTTCCTGGCCTGGGTGACGGGCGGGCCGCCGCCCCGCATCACGGTCGGCCTCGGCGCCGACGTGCAGCGCACCATGGCGGCGCTCTACGAGTCCGCCGCCAACGGCGGCGCAGCGGTGGAGGTGGCGCGATGAGCCGCGAGATCCGGCGCGCGCCCGGCCTGCTGCTCTCCACCGAGGCGCTGCTCGGGGTGACGCGCCACCCGCGCGAGCACACGCTGGCGGTGAAGCGGCGCCTCGACAGCGGGCCGGCGCTGGCCGCGGCGCTCGGCATCGCCCTCGACCGCGGCGCCGAGGGGGTGCTGCTCACGCCGTCGCCCGCCGCGCGCGAAGCGCTGGCCGGCCTCACGCGGCGGGTGCCGACCTGGGCGCTGGTGCCCAACGTGCCCCAGTTCGCGCGCGACTCCTCGGAGCTCGGGCTGCCCGGCGCCGCGCTCAAGCGCCTGCGCGGCGCCGGGCCCGGCACCTTCGTGCGGCTCGGGCTCACCGGGATGTCCAACGCCCTCGGCGTGGTGAAGAACGACACCGCGGGCATGGCGCCGATCCTCGTCGAGCTGGAGCTGGCCTCGCTCGGGGCCCGCGACCTGGAGGGCGTGCTGATCGCGGCGACGCTCACCGATCTCGCGCTTGCCGGGCGCCACCGGCTGTTCTTCGCCAACGTCACCCGCTTCGTGCGCGCGCGCTTCGGGGTGCGGGCCGGATTCGAGACCCACAACCTCGGGCACCTGCTCGGGGCGCTGCGCGAGTGGGGCGTCGCGCCGGATCTCGTGATCGGGCCGCTCAACCCGCGCGGGTTCATGATGAAGCCGGACCCGGCGCTCACGCTGCGCGAGGTGGCCGCGGCCGGGTTCCCGGTGGTGGGCAAGGAGCTGACCGCGGGGGGCGCGGTGCCGCTCGCGGAAGGCGCGGCGTGGGCGCGCGCGCACGGCGCGGCCGGGGTCGCCGCCGACCTCGCGGATCTCGATCCGGAGTTCGCGGGGCTCGCGGGGCTCCGCGCCTGATCCCGCGATGAGCGCTCCCTCGGCGCCGTCTCCCGGAACGCGGCTCGCGGCCGCGGGCCTCGGCGTCACGCTGCTGCTCGCGGTCCACCCGGCGCTGCGGGCGGGCGCGCTGGACGCGCTGCCCGGGAGCCTCCGGCTCGCGCTGGCGTTCGCCTCGCTGGTGCTGCTCCCGGGCGCGGCGTGGGCCACGCTGGCGGGCGGGGCTCCGGGCGGGCCCGCGTTCTCGGCGGTCCGCGCCCTCGGCTTCGGCGTGGCGTGGAACGCGGCCGCGATCCTCGCCGCCCGCGGGCTCGGGCTCGGCTTCACGGCGTGGCTCGACGCCGCGCCGGTCGCGGCGCTGCTGCTGTGGCTCGGCGTCGCGCTGCGGCGCCGCGCACGCGGCGCGCGGCCGGCGCCGGCCGCCGCAGGGGCGGGGGCCGCCGCGCCCCCGGCCCGCCTGCGCGGCG
>CAZIVR010000038.1:0-31021 GCA_964542745.1 uncultured bacterium | reverse complement strand
CTGGCCGCGCGCTGCGGCGCCGCGCGGGACGCGGAGGCCGGAGCCCGCGCCCACGACCCGGCGCCGCGGGTGCGCGCCGCGCGCCCGGGGGGCGAGGCGTGAGCCAACCGCTGCCGGTGTCGGTGCTGCTGCTCGCGCGCGACGAGACCGCGGACCTCGAGGCGCTGCTGCCCGCGCTCGGCTTCGCCCGGCAGGTGGTGGTGGTGTGGGACGAAGCGGGCGATCCCGCGACGCGGGCGGTGGCGGAGCGCGCGGGGGCCCGCGTGGTGGCGCGGCGGCTCGACGGCTTCGGCGCCCAGCGGCGGGCGGGGCTCGAGCGGTGCGACGAGCCCTGGGTGCTGTGGCTCGACGCCGACGAGCGCCTCGGCCCGGGGGCCGAAGCGGCGCTCGCCCGGGCCGTCGCGACGGGAGCGGCCCGCGCGGTGCTCCCCGCGCTCCGCGTCTCCTACTTCCTCGGCCGGCGCATCCGCTTCTGCGGCTGGCGCGACGAGCGGCTGCCGCGCTTCTTCACCCGCGAGGGCGCCTCCTTCGACGACGCGGTGGTGCACGAGCGCGTGCGGCTGGAGGGCGCGGTCACGCTGCCCGGGTCGTTCCGGATCGAGCACCACAGCTACCCCGACTGGGAGGCGTGCCGGGACAAGCTGGTGCGATACGCGCGGGCGGGGGCGGCGCAGGCGCGGTCCGCGGGGCGCCGCGCCGGCCCGCTCGACGTGCTGGTCCGGCCTCCGCTCCGCTTCGTGCGCCAGTACCTGCTGCAGGCCGGATTCCTCGACGGGGGCCACGGGCTGGTGCTGTGCGCGCTCGCCGCCTGGCAGGTCGGGCTCAAGTACGCGGAGCTGTGGGCGCGCTCGCGCGCCGGCGGGCGTCCATGAGGGTGTGCTTCTTCGGCGCCTGGGACCCGGGCTACCCGAGGAACCGCATCCTGCGCGAGGGACTCGCGCGCCACGGGCACCGGGTGGTCGAGGCGCGGGTGCGCGAGCGGCGCGCGTTCCGCCGCTACCCGGCGCTGGCCGCCGCGTTCGGGCGCGCCGGCATCGGCGCCGACGCCGTGCTGGTTCCGGAGTTCCGGCACAAGGACGTTCCGCTGGCGCGGCTGCTCGCGGGATCGCGGCCCCTGCTGTTCGACCCGCTGGTGTCGCGCGCCGACACGCTGGTGGGCGACTGGGGGCTCCACGCGCGAGGCTCGGCGCAGGCGCGCTGGAACGCCGGGCTCGACCGGCTCTCGATGCGGCTGGCGGACCGCGTGCTGTGCGACACGTGGGCCCACGGGCGGCTGTTCGCGGAATTCGGCGTGCCGTGGTCGAAGCTCCGCCGCGTGCCGGTGGGGGCGGAGGACGCCTTTTTCGAAGTGCCGCCGCGCGAGCCGGGGCCCGAGGTGCGGCTGGTGTACCTGGGGGGCTTCCTGCCGCTCCACGGGGTTCCCACGCTGGTCGAGGCCCTGGCGCGCCTCGAGGCGAGGCCCGGCCTGCCGCCGTTCCGCGCGGTGCTGGCGGGGCGCGGCATCGAGTGGGAGCGCTGCCGCGCGCGCGCCGCCGAACTCGGGCTCGCGCGCGCCGAGTTCCCGGGCCGCGTGCCCTACGCCGCGGCGCCCGCGCTGATCGCCACGGCCGACGTCGTGCTCGGCGCGTTCGGGGCCGGGGAGAAGGCCGGCCGCGTGGTGCCGCACAAGGTCTGGCAGGGACTGGCCGCGGGCCGCGCCGTGGCGAGCGGCGACGGCGAGGGCCCGCGCGAGTGGCTGCGGCCCGGGCGCGACTTCGAGGCGGTGGAGCGGGGCGACGCGGAATCGCTGGCCGCCGCGCTCGAGCGGCTGGTCGCGGACCCCGCGCGGCGCGCAGCACTCGCGGCGGCCGGCCGGGCGCGCGCGCTCGAGTCGGGCAGCCCCGAGCGGGTCGGGGCCGAACTCGCGCGCGTGCTCGCGGAGGCCGCGTGACGGATCCCGCGCTCCGGGTCGCGCACCTCGACACCGGCCGCACCTGGCGCGGCGGGCAGCAGCAGGTGCTGTGGCTGCTCGAGGGGCTCCGCGCGCGCGGCGTCGCGACGCTCCTGCTCGCGCCGCGCGGCCCGCTGCTGGAGCGCGCGCGCGCCGCCGGGCTCGAGGCCGGGCGCTGGGAATCGCGCGGCGAGTGGGACGCGGGCGCGGTGCTCGCCGCGCGCCGGGCGATCCGCCGCTTCGCGCCCCATCTCGTGCACCTCCACACCGCGCACGCCCACGCGCTCGGCGTTCCCGCGGCGCGGCTCGCGGGCGGCGTTCCGGTGGTGGTCTCGCGGCGGGTGGACTTCGCGGTCGGCGGGAACCCGCTGAGCCGGCTCAAGTACCGCTGGCCGGTGGCGCGCTACTTCGCGATCAGCCGCGGCGTGGCCGAGGTGCTGCGCGCGGGCGGCGTGCCGGAGGAACGGATCGCGCGGGTGCCGAGCGGCGTGCGCTTCGCGGGGCCCGAGGAGGTGGCGGCCGCCCCCGACCTCCGCGCCGGGCTCGGGCTCGAGGCGCGGACGCCGCTGGTCGGGACGGTGGCCGCGCTGGCGCCGCACAAGAACCACGCCGACCTGATGCGCGCGGTCCCGCGCGTTCTGGAGCGGCGGCCCGAGGTCCACTTCGTGTGGGTCGGCGAGGGCGAGTGCCGGCCGGCGCTCGAGGCCCAGCGGCGCGCGCTCGGCCTCGAGGGACGCGTGCACCTCGCGGGCTTCCGCGAGGGCGCGCGCGCGCTGGTTCCCCAGTTCCGCGTGTTCGTGATGCCCAGCTACCTCGAGGGCCTGTGCACGTCGATCCTCGACGCCCAGTCGCTCGGGGTGCCGGTGGTGGCCACCGACACCGGCGGGATTCCCGACCTGGTCCGCGACGGCGACAACGGCTGGCTGGTCCCGCCGCGCGATCCGGCGGCGCTCGCGGGCGCGATCGTGGCCGCGCTCGACGATCCGGCGGAGGCGGCGCGCCGCGCCGCCCGCGCGCGCGAGTCGGTGCTCGACTTCCAGGCCGACCGGATGGTGGAGCGGAGCCTCGAGGAGTACCGCCGGATCCTCGCGGGACCCGCCGTTCCCAGGCCGAACCGGACCGGCACCTGAAGGCGGCATGCGAACGGCGGCGCCCGGGCCCAGGCGGGCGGCTCGATGTTTGCTCGGATCCGAAGGCGGCTGCGATCCCCGAATCCCACGATCCTTGACGCTCCGGAACGGCCGGGGTTAGCCTGCCGAACGTCTTCCCACCCAAGGAGTTGACCTTGTTCCTGAACGCGGTGCTTCCGGGGCTCGTCCTGCTCGGGTTGGTGATCTTCGTCCACGAGCTGGGTCACTTCCTGGCCGCGAAGTGGAGGCGCGTCAAGGTCCTGCGTTTCTCGCTGGGCTTCGGGCCGGCCATCTTCAAATTTCACATCGGCGAGACCGAGTACCGGGTCTCCTGGATCCCGCTCGGGGGCTACGTCCAGATGGCGGGGGACAGCCCGGACGAATCCGGCCAGATGCCGAGCGGACCCGAGGCGTTCCTGTCGCACCCGTGGCACGGCCGCCTGATCATCGCGGCCGCCGGGCCGGCGGCCAACGTGGTCGG
Organism: uncultured bacterium; assembly: GCA_964542745.1. GTDB lineage: Bacteria > Eisenbacteria > RBG-16-71-46 > RBG-16-71-46 > RBG-16-71-46 > DATKAB01. Next base: position 27,480 of record CAZIVR010000038.1, on the reverse strand, counting down.
CGCCTTCCTGGTCCTGGTGCTCACGAGCTGGGTCGGCGTGTCCTACCCCGACTTCGAGAACCGGCTCGGCGCGACCCCCGACACCAGCGTGGCCCACGCCCACGGGCTGCGCGAGGGCGACCGCATCGTGGCGGTCGAGGGCGACCCGATCACGAGCTGGATCCCGATCTTCACCCGGCAGTCCCGCGTCCCCGAGTCGAAGCCGGTGCGCCTCACGGTCGAGCGCGCGGGGTCGCGCTTCGACCTGGTGCTGGCTCCCGAGGAGCGCGAGCCGTTCTTCTCCAGCCTGCGCCGGCCTTCCGACCCCGCGGTGATCGGCGGGGTCATGACCGGCATGCCCGCGTACAAGGCCGGGCTCCGGGAGGGCGACCGCATCGTCTCGGTGAACGGCTCGCCGATCGCGAGCTGGGAGCAGCTGCCGAAGGCGCTGCGCGGGCAGGTGGACCGCGAGGTCGCCCTGCTGGTGGAGCGCGAGGGCACGTCGTTCCCGGTCACGGTCAAGCCGATCAACGCCGACGGCAACGCCGAGAACAACGGCATGATCGGCATCGAGCCCCCGCGGCACGGCTCCTACGTGGAGCGCCACGGCCCGTGGGAGGGGCTGGTGCTCGGCTTCCGGGCAACCGTCGAGTTGGTCCCGGCCGTCTACGGGCAGATGTGGCTCACGCTCACGCGCCCGATCTATTACCGCGAGTACCTCGGCGGCCCGATCTTCATCGCGCAGGCCGCCAGCGAGCAGGCGCGCCGCGGTTTCGACTCGTGGCTCCAGCTGATGGCGTGGATCCACGTGGCGATCATGGCGTTCAACCTGCTGCCGATGCCCCTGCTCGACGGCGGCCACATCGTCCTCGCGCTGCTCGAGGCGGTGCGCCGGCACGCGATCTCGGCCAGGACCTACATGCGATTCCAGAAGGCCGGGCTCATGTTCGTGGGCGCCCTGTTCGTGTTCATCCTGGCCAACGACTTCAACCGGCTGATTCAGCGCCAGCGCGCGCTGGACCACGGCACGCGCTCCGCTCCCCAGGAGAGCCCGGTTGCGCCCAGCCCGCCCTAGCTCGCGCGGGGACGCGAAAGGCGCGGCGCCCGGCGCCCTGGGATCCGGCGGGCGCTCACTCCCACGGATCGGGATCATCGGCGCGTGGGCGGGGGTGGTGGCGCTCGCCCTCGCGGCCGGCGCCGCGTGGGGCGCCGAAGCCGACGAGTTTCCCACCGAGCTGCGCAGCCTCTCCGGCGTGCGTCTCGAGGGCCGCCGCAAGGTGCCGGCGCGCGAGATCTGGGCGGCGCTCAAGACCCGGCGCCCGTCGCGGCTCCCGTGGCGCGAGCGGCCCCGGCTGCGGCTCGACTTCCTGAGGGCGGACACCGCTTCGATCGCCGCGATCTGCCGGGAGCACGGTTTCCTCGACGCGAGCGCCTCCTACCGGATCGAGCCGTCGCGCGACCGCAACCGGGCGCAGGTGGTGTTCCGGGTGGTGGAGGGGCCGCAGTTCCGGATCCGCGACGTGGAGTGGGAGGGCGTGGAGTCGGTGCCGCTCGAGCCGCTGCGCCGCCGGGTGCTGGCGCGGCCGGGCCGGCCCTTCAACCCCGCGTTCCTGGTCGCCGACACCGTGCGCATCGCGCGCTATTACCAGGAGCGCGGCTTCCTGCCGCGCGTCGCCTCGGGCTTCGAGCGCGATTCGGTGGCGGTGCGGGTGCGCTACGCGGTTCGTGAGGGGCCGGCGCTGCGCTTCGGCAAGGTCTACTTCTCGACGCCCGGCGACCTGCACGCCAGCACCCACCTGATCCGGCGCGAGTTGCTGATGAAGGAGGGCGAGCCGTTCCAGATGGCCCGGGTCGAGCGGTCGATCGAGCGCCTCTACGACACCGGCCTGTTCAGCCAGGCGCAGATCACCCTGCTCCCGGACACCGCCCGGCGCGAGGTCGAGTTCGACCTGCGGGTGCGCGAGCGGAAGCGCCGCTGGCTGGACGCCGGCGTCGGCAGCGGAACCGCCGAGCGGCTCCGCTTCACCGGGGAGTTGGGGCACCGCAACCTCACCAACCACGGCCAGCAGGGGGTGGTCTCCAGCCGGCTCGCCCTGGACGGCCGCGGGCGCTTCCTGCTGAGCCGCAGCGAGGCCTCGCTGCTCGAGCCCTGGCTGCTGCGCACGCGCACCCGGGGCCAGCTCACCGGCTACTACGAGCAGCGCGTGGACCGCACCGTGCCGCAGTGGGAGATTCCCCAGATCGCGCGCGGCTTCAGCCTCCAGCTGCGGCGCGAACTGGGACGCGGGAGCCTCGTGTCGCTCACCCAGGACAACAGTTTCATCACGCAATCGGTGGACTTCCGGGCCGATCCGCTCAACACCGACGCGCGGCGGGATTCGCTCAAGCAGCAGACCCCGGCGCAGTACACCACGCACCGCCTCCTGCTCAACGTCCAGCGCGACGCCCGCGACAATCCGGTGAGCCCGACGCGCGGCTCGGTGCAGTCGGTGGTGGGCGAAGTGGCCGGCGGTCCCCTCAAGGGCACCAGCAGCTTCACCAAGCTGCAGGGCACCTTCGCGTGGTACTCCCCGACCCGGAACGGCTGGGTGCTGGCCGCCCAGTTCCGCGGCGGCGCCATGGACCCGTTCGGGACGGAGCGCACCTTCACGCCGGACCCGACGCTCGACCCGCGGCTCGCCCGCGTGCCCACCGAGGATCGTTTCCGGATCGGCGGCGTCAACAGCGTGCGCGGGTACACCGAGAACTCGATCCCGGTCTCGGGCGGGCTGGCGATGCTGCAGGCCAACCTCGAGGCGCGGGCGCCGCTGGCGGGGCCGCTGGGGCTCGAGTTCTACGTGGACGCCGGAAACGTCTGGACGCGTCCGTCGCGGATCCGCGCCGGGAACTTCCTTCCCGAGATCAACCACAAGAGCCTGGGGGACGACGACGTGCGCTTCGTGTTCGGGTTCGGCCCCCGCCTCAACCTCCCGATCGGCCCGCTGCGGCTGGACTTCACCTGGAGCATGCGCCCGACCCGCACCGCGCCCGCCCTGGTGGCCGCCCCGCAGTTCGCGATCGGGCCGAGCTTCTGAGCCATGACCGACCGTGACGACCGGGACGGGCGCGAGTCGCCGGGGACGCCGGAGCCGGGAGCCCCGCGGGATCCCGAGGAGCGCGGGGAGGGCCTCCCCGGGCTGGTCGAGGACCTCAAGGAGGAGTTCCACGAGGTCGTCGAGCACGTTCCGGCGCCGGTGCGCTGGACGCTGCGCCGCATCGCGGGCCTCGTGGCGCTCATCGTGCTCGGCGTGTTCGCGCTGCTGGTGGCGAGCGCGATCCTGTACGTCGCGAACCGCACCGAGTGGGTCGCGCGCGAGGCCACGCTGCTGATCAACCAGACGCTGGCCTCGCGCTCGGACGTGGAGCTCCGGATCGGCGACCTCCGCGGCAACCCGCTGACCGGCCTGCGGGTGGTGGGGCCGAGCGTGCGCTTCCGCGAGGGGGACGCCCCGCCGCTGCTCGAGGCCGAGGCGCTGGTGCTGCGTTACTCGGCGTGGAACCTGGTCACCGGGGGCGCCGGGCCGATCGAGGTCGAGCTGGTGCGCCCCACCATCCAGTTCGCGCGGGGAGCGGACGGCCGCCTGCGGCTGCCGGCCTGGAAGTCCGAGGGGGGACCGCGCGGGGCGGCGCGCCGCCTCGAGTTCCGGATCGCGATCCGCGACGGCCGGGTGCGGAGCCCCGGGCTCGGGCCGGGTATCGAGGGGCTGGAGGCCCGCTCCACGGTGCGGCTCGGCGCGGGCACCCGGGTCGATCTGGAGCGGCTGGGCTGGCGCTCGGGACCCTACGACAACCCGCTCGAGCGGCTGCGCGCGAGCGCGGAGTTCTCGGACAGCGTGCGCATCCGCGTGCTCGAGTTGAAGAGCCGCGAGCTCACGCTCCGCGGGCGGGCGGCCTGGAAGGCGGGATCGGCCCCGCGCCGCGTGCAGCTGAGCCTCGAACGCGTGCGCTGGGCGTGGCTCGCGAAGGTGTTCGACAACGGGGCGTTCGACGTGCCCGGCGAAGCCCGCGCCGAGATCGAGGCCGAGGAGGCGGGGGCGTGGACGGGCTCGTTCCGGACGAGCCTGGAGTGGAACGGGCTCGCGGCCGAGGGGGGCGGCGGGTTCCGGTACGACCGCGGCACGCTCGAGCTGGCCGGACTCGACGGCCGCACCGCGTCGGGGCGCGTGCTCGGGCGCTTCGAGATGAAGGGCAAGGCGTGGACGCTCGAGGCGCGTGCCGAGCACGCGGACCCGCGGGCGTGGGAGGCGTTCCACCTGCCCGGCTGGCCGGAGGGCGACCTCAACGGGGAGTTCCGCATCTCGCAGAGCGCCACCAAGGACATGCTCCTCACCGCGCGGCTGGGACCCTCGGTCCTCGCGGAATGGCGCGCCGACAGCGCCCGCGTGTGGTTCGGCGCGCCCGGCACCGCGACCGACAGCTTCACCGTGGATTTCCTGCGGCGCGGCGGGCGCGTGCGGCTCGAAGCCGGCACCCGCCCGTGGGGCTGGCTCGGGACGTGGCAGGCGCGCGATTTCCCGCTGGAGGAGTGGCCCGACGGCGGGCGCAGCGGCCTGCGCGGCACGCTGGCGGAGGGGCGCGGCGAGGTGGTGAGCCGCGACGGGGCGCTGGACGTCACCGGTTCGCTCGCCGGGCGCAGCACCGAGTGGCTCGGGGCGCGCTTCGACCGATGGAGGCTCGGGGGCGTGAAGGGGCGCCTGCTCCCCGCCCCGGATCTGGTCGCGGTCGCCTCGCTCGACGACATGATGTTCCTCGGCCTCCACTTCGACAGCACGCGCGCCCGCCTGCGGCTCGGCGACGCGGTCGCGGATCTCGACTCCGTGGCGGCGCACGCCGGCGACACGACGCTGGTCCTGCGGGGGCGGGCCGGCTGGAGCGAGCGGGGCTGGGATCTCGCGCTGGAGCGCGCCGAGGCCGTGAGCCGCCGGTTCCACTGGACGGCCGAGACGCCGCTCACGCTTTCCGGGGACGAGCGCGGCGTGGTGTTCGACCGGCTCGTGGCGCACGACCGCGACGCGCGGCTGGAGGTGGGCGGGCGCTGGGCGGCGCCCGGCGGGAGCTACGAGTTCGAGGCCCGCGGCGAGGCGATCGATCTCGCGCGCCTCGGGTTGCCGGCCGAGTGGCGGCTCGCCGGCCGCGCGAGCGGCACGCTGCGGGTGCGCGGCGCGAGCGGCGATCCGGTCTGGAACTTCACGGCCCGGGCGACCCGGCCGGGCTGGGGAGGGCACGTCGCGGACTCGGCGTCCCTCGCGCTCGAGGGCGGCCGCCACCGGCTCGACGTGCGGCGCGCGTCGCTGGCGGTGGACGGAGGGGAGGCCACGCTCGCGGTCACGGTGGAGGGGACGCCCCGGGCGTGGCCGGACACGCTCTCCGGGGAGGGCGTGTCGCGCTGGATCGCGGGCGCTTCCGGCTGGCGCGGCGCGGCCGGATTCCGCGACGTGGAACTGGCCGGGCTGGACCGGCTGATGCCGAAGCCGATCGGCTGGTCGGGGCGGCTCGACGGGGACGTCGCGATCGGCGGCCGTCCCGGCGACCCCGCGCTCAAAGCGAAGTTCGCGGTGAGCCCGTTCGCGTGGCGCGAGTTCGAGATGGACCAGGTCGCGGCGGAGGCGGCGCTCGGCGAACGCCGGCTGCGCGTCTCGCGGCTCGAGATGAGGCGGGGGGGCGTGGCGTCCACCGTGACGGGCGAAATGCCGCTCCACCTCGCGCTCGGCGAGCCGGCGGCACTGCCCGAGGCCCCGATGAGCTGGAAGGCGGTGATCCCGCGCGGCGACCTCGCGGTGATGCCCGCCTTCGTGCCGCAGGTGGGCTGGTCCCGCGGGCGCTTCGACATGAGCGCGAGCGTCGGAGGCACGCCCCTGCACCCGCGGCTCGCCGGCACGCTCTCGGTCCGCGAGGGCGCGGTGCGGCTCGCCGGGCGCGAGGAGGTCCTGGAGGGGCTGATCGCCGACTTCCGGTTCGACGAAAACCGCGTGACGCTCGACAGCCTGCGCGCCCGCCAGGGCCGCGACGGGCGGGTGACCGGGCGCGGCACGCTCGACCTGCGCGGGCTCTCGGTGAGCGGCTACCGATTCGAGCTGGCGCTGCGCAACTTCACCGCCACCGAGGAAGGGCTCTACGCCGCCCAGTTCGACGGCGACTTCACCGTCACCCAGGGGCCGCGGGTGCGCGGCTCGGTGCTGCCCCAGGTCACGGGGAACGTGGACGTGCGCCGGGCCGCGGTGCTCTTCGACTTCGCGAACCAGAGCGAGACCCAGATGCTCGCCGCCAGCACCAAGCCCCTCTACTGGACCTACCGCGTGAAGCTGGACGCCACCCGCAACCTGAGGTGGCAGCCCCCGGACGGCGACCTCGAGTTCAGCGCCGACCTCACGCTGGAGCAGACCGCCGACTCGCTCCTCATCTACGGGGACCTGAGGGGCGAGCGGGGCACCTACTACTTCCTCAGCAACCGCTTCAACGTCGTGCGCGCCGATCTCACCTTCGACAACGAGAGCGGCGTCAACCCCCAGCTCGACATCGAGGCCATCGCGCGGGTGATCCCCTCCCAGGAGCCGATCGGGGAGCTGGGCGGGGCGGGCGAGTCGTCGCGGCCCCACGAGGTGACCGCGCGCATCACGGGGAGGGCCGACGAGCCGGTGGTCTCCTTCTCCAGCGACCCGGCCGACTGGGACGAGTCGCGCATCCTGCGCGAGCTGACGGTGGGGCGCTTCCTCGACCGGGGCGGCGTCCAGCTCGGGGACCCGCTCGACCACTACCTGACGCGGGCCATCAACCGCACCATGTCCGCCGAGGTCTCGCGGGCCTTCCGGGGCTACGTCAACGAGTGGGCGCTCGAGCGGGAGCAGGGGGGGCTGCTGCGGGGCGAGGGCGACCTGGTGCTGGGCGTGGGCACCCAGCTCACCGCCAACCTGTCGCTGCGCTACCGGCAGGTCCTGCCCGGCCTCAGCCGCGGCGGCGGGCGCGCGCTCGACGCCGGGGGCCTCTTCCAGAGACAGGTGGAGGCCGAGTACCGGCTGAGCCGATTCTTCTACCTGACCACCGAGCTGGCGCAGCGCCGGCTGGGCTCGACGCCCACCACGGCGGCGACCGGACCGGACTTCAACGTGAACCTCAAGGCGCGATGGGAGTACTGATGCGGAGCTCGCGTGGAACCCCGCGGACCCCGGAACGCCCAAACGGTGTAGACTCCCCGAGGCCGGAATCCCGACGCACCGGGCGCCGCAGAGGAGACGCATGACCATGCCACGTCGCTGGCTGGCCGCGATCGGCATCGCGGCGGCCGCCGCCCTGTCGCTCCCGCCCCCGGCCGCCGCGCAGTACTTCGGCCAGAACAAGGTCCAGTACCGGCAGTACGACTGGCGCTCGATCGGCTCCGACCACTTCGAGGTCTATTTCTACTCGGGGCTCGACAGCCTCGCGATGCGGGTGCTCGACCTGGCCGAGAAGTCGCAGCTGATGCTCTCGCGCCGCACCGGCCACACGCTCGGGCGCCGGGTGCCGATCATCCTCTACGGCTCGCACAACGACTTCGCGCAGACCAACGTGACCCCGGAGATCGTGGACGCCGGGACCGGCGGGTTCACCGAGGCGCTCCGCAACCGGGTGGTGCTGCCCTTCACCGGCTCCTACGAGGACCTGCGCCACGTGCTGGTCCACGAGCTGGTGCACGCCTTCATGTTCGACCAGATCTACGGGGGCTCGGCGGCCTCGCTGATCGCCCGGCAGAGCTTCTTCTCGGTGCCGCTGTGGTTCGCGGAAGGCACGGCCGAGTACTTCTCGCTCGGCATCGAGTCCAACGCCGAGATGTTCCTGCGCGACGGCACGGTCGAAGGCTACCTGCCCCCGCTCGAGTACTCCGGGGGCTACTTCGTCTACAAGCAGGGACAGTCGGCGGTGGGCTACCTGATCGAGCGCTTCGGCGAGGAGCGCTACCGCGAGATCCTCCAGCGGGTCCGCACCCTGCGCAGCTTCGACCGGGCGTTCGAGCGCGCGACCGGCATGAGCGTCCGGAAGTTCGACGAGCAGTGGCGCGCCTGGCTGCGCCGCCGCTACTGGCCGACGGTGGCCGTGAAGGAGAATCCCGAGCGCTTCGCGCGCCAGCTCACCGACCATCGCAGCGACCAGAGCAACCTCAACACCGCGCCCGCGGTGTCCCCGCACGGCGACCGCATCGCCTACTTCTCGGACCGCAGGCAGTACACCGACGTCTACGTGATGTCCGCGATCGACGGCAAGGTGCGGCATCGCGTGATCCGCGGCGAGCGCAACGTGCAGTTCGAGAACATCCCGTCGTTCCGGAGCTCGATCACGTGGTCCCCGGCGGGCGACGCCCTCGCGCTCACCGCCAAGAGCGCCGGGCGCGACGTGCTGTACGTGCTCGACGCCTCCAACGGCCGGATCCGGCAGCGCGTGGACCTCGGCTGCGAGGCGCTCTACTACCCGGCGTGGTCGCCGGTGGCGGACCGCATCGTCGTGGCCGGCGTGCGCAACGGCCGCTCCGACCTCTATCTCGTGGACCTGAAGAGCGGCGAGCCGCGCCGTCTGACCGACGACACGTGGGACGAGAAGGAGCCGTGCTGGACCCCGGACGGGCGCTCGATCGCCTTCTCGTCGGACCGGCTCGCCCCGGTGGTGCTGCACCCGGAGCGCAACCCGCGCGGGTCCGGCAGCTACGCGCTCTACGAGCTCGACGTGGAGAGCGGCGCCATCGCGCCGCTGTTCGAGTCGTGGGGCGTGGATCACGCGCCGGCCTGGTCGGGGGACGGGCGGAGGCTCGCGTTCATCTCCGACCGGAACGGCACCCCCAACATCTACGTGTGGCAGCGCGGCGACTCGACCGTGACCCAGCTCACCGACGTGGCGGGCGGCGTCGCCAGCCTGTCGTGGTCGCGCGAGGGCGACCGGCTGGTGTTCTCCGCCTTCAACCGCGGCGGCTACGACATCTTCGCGGTGCGCGAGCCGCTCTCGGTGGACGGCGTGCTGGAGCGGCTGCAGGCCCACGCGCCCCAGACGGTGCTCACGCTCGCCGAGGCGCGCGAGGCGCCGCGCGACACGATGGTGCGGTTCTCCCCGATGCGCGGGGCGCTCGCGGCGGGGAGGGCCGACACGCTCACGCTGGCGCAGGACACCCTGACGATGGCCCGGGCCGACCGGCGCCGCCCGCCGCGCGAGGGGCCGCCGCGCACCGCGCCGGACGGTCCGCCGGGTTCCGAGCCGCCGGCCTGGATGGGCGACGAGCGCCCGCGCGAACTGCCGCCGGTGCGGGACACGGCCGCCGCGATCGTGGCCACCATCCCGCTGCGCGAGACCGGCGGGCCGTTCGCGCTGCCCGATTCGGTGCTCGGGCAGCCGTCCCTGCCCTACCACGTGCGGCTCGCCCCCGACTACGCGGGCGGCGGCTTCTACGCGGCCTCGGGCTACGGTTTCATCGGCACCACCCAGTTCTCGTTCAGCGACTTCCTCGGCAACCACAACCTGTACGTGGCGACCGACGTGTTCAGCAGTTCGCTCGAGGAAACCAACGCGCTGGCGATCTACAACTACCTGCCGCGCCGCTGGGACTTCGGGGGCGGGCTGTTCCACTTCAAGAACTACTTCTCGTCGCGGGTCTCGACCCTGGGCGAGGAGTTCGGCTCTCCCCGCCTGTTCTCGGAGCGGAATTTCGGCCTGCTCGCCTCGGCGTCGTACCCGTTCGACCGCTTCCGCCGGGTGGACTTCAACTACACCGAGCTGTTCCTCGAGCGGCAGTTCTTCAAGGAGGACCTGCTCGGCAACCTGTACCGGGACCGGCGCGAGTACCGCTCGATCTCCTCGCCCTCGGTGTCGGTGGTGGGCGACAACGCGCTCTACGGCGGCTACGGCCCGGTGAACGGGCAGCGCTACAACCTCACCTACGCCCCGGCCTTCGGCTGGTTCCCGAACGCGCTCTCGTACCACACGGTCACGCTCGACGCGCGCCGCTACTGGGACCTGACCCGCGGCTACACGTTCGCCGGCCGGCTGCTGGGAGGCGTCAGCGGCGGGGAGAACCCGCAGGTGTTCCACGTCGGGGGCTTCGCCACTCTGCGCGGATACCCGGACTTCGACCTGCTCGGCACGCGCATGGCCATCGCGAACGCCGAGCTGCGGTTCCCGTTCATCTACCAGCTGGGGGTGGTCGGCCCGGTGCCGCTCGGCGCGTTCAACCTGAAGGGCGCGATCTTCGGGGACGCGGGCGTGGTGTGGGACGACGACACCAAGCCGCGCTTCAGCCGGGTGGGCCCGCAGGGCCGGGAACTGGTGGCGCCCCGGGTCGGTTTCGGCGTGGGGCTCCGCACCGCGCTCTACTTCTTCATCCTCAAGCTCGACACCGCCTGGAACACCGACTTCCAGCGCACCAGCCGTCCGCGCTGGCACTTCAGCCTCGGTCCGGAGTTCTAGCGGCGCGCGCGTCGCGCGCGGCGTTGCCTCGCCGCGGCAGGCCGGATAGATTGCGGGACCTCGCGATTCGCGGGCTCACTCGATCCCTCCGGGGCCTCCCGCCATGACGCTGCTCGACACCCTCAACGACGCCCAGCGCGCCGCCGTGCTCCACAACGGGGGGCCGTTGCTGGTGGTGGCGGGCGCGGGCAGCGGCAAGACGCGGGTGCTGACGGCGCGCATCGAGCGGCTGCTGGGCGAGGGCGTGCCCGCGCGCGAGATTCTCGCCTTCACCTTCACCAACCGCGCGGCGCGCGAGATGCGCGAGCGGCTCGCCGCCCGGGTGGGCCCGGCGGCGGGCGACCTGTGGGTGGGCACCTTCCATTCGACGGCGGTCCGCATCCTGCGCCGCGAGGCCGCCCGCCTCGGCCTGCCGCCCGGCTTCGCGATCTACGACCGCGAGGACCAGGAGTCGGTGCTGCGCCAGGTGATCGAGTCGCTGCGCCTGCCCGAGGACGTCTTCAAGATGGCGCTGGTGCGGGAGCGCCTCTCGTCGGCCAAGAACGCGCTGGTGGACCCGGAGGCGTTCGCGCGCGCCGCGGTCCAGCCCTTCGAGGCGCGCATGGCCGAGTGCTACGCCGCCTACCAGCGCGCGCTCCGCGCGAGCGGCGCCCTCGACTTCGACGACCTGATCGCCGAGAGCGTGCGCCTGTTCCGCGACCATCCCGAGACGGCCGCCGCCTACGCGCGGCGCTTCCGCCACGTGCTGGTGGACGAGTACCAGGACACCAACCACGCGCAGTTCCGGCTGGTGCACGCGCTGGCGGTGGGGCACGGCCGGCTGTTCGTGGTGGGGGACGACGACCAGTCCATCTACGGGTGGCGCGGCGCCGACCTGTCGAACGTGCTCGACTTCGAGCGGGCGTTCCCCGGGGCGGCGGTGATCCGGCTCGAGCAGAACTACCGCTCCACCGCGCGGATCCTGCGCGCCGCCAACGCCGTGATCCGGAACAACCGGAGCCGCAAGGGCAAGACGCTGTGGTGCGACGGCCCCGAGGGCGAGGCGCTGCGCTTCGTGCTGGCCGCGGACGAAACCGACGAGGCGCTGCGGATCCGGCGCTGGATCGAGTCGCGCCGCGACCGGGGGCGGCGGCTCGAGGAGTGCGCGGTGCTCTACCGCACCCACGCCCAGTCGCGCGCGCTCGAGATCGAGCTGCGCCAGAGCGGCGTGCCCTACCAGATCGTGGGCGGCGTCTCCTTCTTCCAGCGGCGCGAGATCAAGGACGTGATCGCCTACCTGCGGCTCGCCGCCAATCCCGCCGACACGGTCTCCTTCTGGCGGGTCTGGAACCTGCCGAGGCGGGGGCTCGGGCCCGGCGTGCGCGCGCAGGTCGAGGCCGCCATGGAGGCCCGCGGCTCGGGCCCGCTCGACGCCCTCGCCGCGGTGGCCGCGGGCGGCACGCTCAACCGCCCCGCCCGCGCCGGGGCCGACGGCTTCCTCGCGCTGGTGCGCGAGCTGTCGGAGCGCCGCGGGGACTCCGCCGGGGCGCTGCTCGAGACCGTGCTCGAACGCACCGGCTACCTCGCCACGCTCGACGACGGCGACCGCCGCGAGCGCGACGAGCGGCGCTCGGCCATCGAGGAGCTGGTGGCGGCGGCCGGCGGCCTCGACCTCGAGGCCTTCCTCGCCGAAGCCGCGCTCGTCACCGACGCCGACCGGCTCGAGGAAGGGGCGGACCGCGTGCTGCTGCTCACCATGCACAACGCCAAGGGGCTCGAGTTCCCCGCGGTGGTGGTGGCGGGGCTCGAGGAGGGCCTCCTGCCGCACGCCGGGTCGCTCGACGACGACGCCCGGCTCGAGGAGGAGCGGCGCCTGTTCTACGTGGCGCTCACCCGGGCCCGCGAGGAGGTGCTGCTCACCGCGGCCGCGTTCCGCCGCCGCTGGGACGGCGCGATGGGGGGGCGCATCTCGCGCTTCGTGGACGAGATTCCCGAGGAGGCGCTGGAGCGCGAGGAGTCGGCCGGGGCGAGGCGCGTGCCCGCGGCCGCCGGCCGGCGCGCGTGGGGAGGCGGCCGCCCCGGCGGACGGCACGACGACGACGCCGGCGACTGGGACGAGGTGCGGGAGCCGCGGCGCGCGGCCGCGCCGGCCGAGGCGCCGGGACCGGCCACGCGCGCCTCGCTGCGGCACCGCGCGGTCGGCATGCGGGTCCGGCACGAGCAGTTCGGCGCCGGCGTGGTGATCGCCGCCGAGGGCGAGGGCGGGGGCGCGCGCTACACCGTGCGCTTCGGCACGCAGGTCAAGAAGGTGATGGGCGCGTTCCTGAGCGGGGGGGACGATGGCGATCCGGCGTGAGGAGGTGGAGCGGATCGCCGAGCTGGCGCGGCTCGAGCTGGAGCCTGGAGAGGTGGAGCGGGTCGCGGAGCAGCTCTCGCGCGTGCTGGACTTCGTGGCCCGGCTCGAGGCGCTGGACCTCGGCGACGAGCGCCCGGAGCCGCTCGCGAGCCCCGAGGGCGCGCTGCGGGACGACGTGTCGAACGGCCGCCGCCTCGGCGCCGGGGCCGCGACCGCCGGGGCCCCCGAGGCCGAGCACGGGTTCTTCCTGGTGCCGCCGATCGTCGAGAACGTGAACCCGTGAGCACGCGTGACCTGTGGCGCCTGCCGGCCGCCGAACTGGCGGCGCGGGTCGCGTCGGGCGCGGCGAGCGCCGGGGAGGCGGTCGAGTCGGGCTGGCGCGAGGCCGCGCCGGCGTGGGAGCCGGACGTGAAGGCGGTGGTGCACGCGGACCCGGAGGCCCGCGCCGCGGGGGCGCGCGCGGTGCGCGGCGGTCCGCTGGCGGGCGTGCCGGTGGTGGTCAAGGACAACCTCTGCACCACCGACTACCCGACCACCTGCGGCTCGCGCATGCTGGCCGGCTGGCGGTCGCCCTACGACGCCACGGTGATCGCGCGCCTGCGCGAGGCGGGCGCGGTGATCGCGGCCAAGGGCAACATGGACGAGTTCGCGATGGGCTCCTCCACCGAGTTCAGCGCCTACGGCCCAACCCGCAACCCGCACGACCTCGAGCGGGTGCCCGGCGGATCGAGCGGGGGCCCGGCCGCGGCGGTGGCGTACGGGCTCGCGCCGCTCGGGCTGGGCTCCGACACCGGCGGATCGGTGCGGCAGCCCGCCGCCTTCTGCGGCGTGTTCGGGCTCAAGCCCACCTACGGCCGCCTGTCGCGCTACGGGCTGGTGGCGTTCGGGTCCTCGCTGGACCAGGTCGGGATCTTCGCGCGCCACGCGGGCGACGTGGCGCTCGCCTACTCGGTCCTCGCCGGCCCCGACCCCTACGACGCCACCACCCGGCCGGGACCGCCGCCCGACGTGTCGGGCTGGGACTCCGGGGTGCGGGGGCTCCGCTTCGGGTGGCCGGCCAACCTGTGGCGCGAGGGCGTGGAGCCGGACGTGGTCGCCGGGCTCGAGGAGGCGGCCGCGCGGCTCGAGCGCGCGGGCGCGGCGCGCGTGCCGCTCGAGTTCCTGCCCGGCGAGTTCGCGGTCGCGGCCTACTACCTCGTGGCGACCGCGGAGGCGAGTTCGAACCTCGCCCGCTTCGACGGCGTGCGCTACGGCCTGCGGGCGCCCGGCAGCGCCGATCTCGCCGCCCTCTACACCCGCTCGCGCAGCGCCGGGTTCGGGCCCGAGGTCCGGCGCCGCATCCTGCTCGGGACCTACGCGCTCTCGGCGGGCTACTACGACGCCTACTACCTCAAGGCGCAGCGCGCGCGCACCCGCATCCGGCGCGAATACGCGGGCGCCTTCGCCCGCTGCGACTTCCTGCTGATGCCCGCGGCGCCGACCCTCGCCTTCCGGCTCGGCGAGAAGACCGAGGACCCGCTCGCGATGTACCTGAGCGATCTCTTCACGCTGGGGGCCAACCTGGCCGGGATCCCCGGGCTGACCTGCCCGGTGGGGCGGAGCGCGGGCGTGCGCCCGCTGCCGCGCGCCGTGCAGCTGCTGGGGCCCCCGGACGCGGAGCCGGCGCTGCTGCGCGCCGCGCGGGCGATCGAGGCGGGCGGCGATCCGGCGCGCCTCGGGCGGGCGCACGTCGCCGAGGCCGCATGGCCCGAGCGTGAGGCGCGCGCGTGACCGGGCGGACGGGAGGCCTCGCGTGAGCTTCGAGGCGGTGATCGGGCTCGAGTGCCACATCCAGGCGCGCTCGGCCGCGAAGATGTTCTGCGACTGCCCCGCCGAATTCGGCGCCGAGCCCAACGCCAACACCTGCCCGGTGTGCCTCGGCCTGCCCGGGGCGCTGCCGCGCGCCAACCGCGCCGGGGTGGAGGCGGCCCTGCGGCTCGGGCTCGCGCTGGGGTGCGCGATCCGCGAGCGCAGCGTGTTCGCGCGCAAGCACTACTTCTACCCGGACATGCCCAAGAACTACCAGATCACCCAGTACGACCTCCCGTTGTGCGAGGGCGGCGCCCTGCCGGTGCCCTCGGAAGCCGGATCGCGGGCGCTGGCGCTCACCCGCATCCACGTGGAGGAGGACACCGGGAAGTCGTTCCACCCGGAGCGGCTCGGCGATCGCAAGGTGTCGCGCGTGGACTTCAACCGGGCGGGCGTTCCGCTGCTCGAGCTGGTGACCGAGCCCGTGATCCGCGACCCCGCCGAGGCCGGGGCGTTCCTCACCGCCCTGCGGCGGCTGGTGCGGTGGCTCGGCATCTCGGACGGCGACATGGAGAAGGGGCAGCTGCGCTGCGACGCGAACGTGAGCCTGCGGCCGGCGGGCTCGGCCGCGCTCGGAACCAAGACCGAGATCAAGAACCTCAACTCGATCAAGGGCGTGGAGCGCGGGCTCGAGGCGGAAATCGAGCGGCAGCGGGGCCTGCTCGAGGCGGGCGATGCGGTGGTGCAGGCCACGCTGCTCTACGACGCCGAGCGCGACCGGCTGGCGGTGATGCGCACCAAGGAGCACGCGCACGACTACCGCTACTTCCCCGACCCCGACCTGCCCGAGCTGGTGGTGGATGCCGCGTGGCGCGACGGCGCCCGCGCGGCGCTGCCCGAGCTGCCGTGGGAGCGCGAGCGGCGCCTCGCCGCGGCGCACGGGCTGACCCCGTACGCGGCGGGCGTGCTCTGCGAGTCGCGCGAGCTCTCCTCGTACTTCGAAGCGCTGGCCGGGGCGGCGGACCCGCGGCTCGCCGCCAACTGGGTGATGACCGAGATGCTGCGCGCGCTCAAGGAGCGCGGCGAGACCGTGGACGCGTGGGCCGAGCGGGTCCCCGCCGCGCGCTTCGCGGAGCTGCTGCGCCTGCTGCATGCGGGGGAGATCAACGGCCCGAGCGCCAAGGCGGTCTTCGAGGAGATGGCGGCTTCGGGCGCGGACCCCGCGGCGGTCGTGGCCGAGCGCGGGCTCACGGTGCGCTCCTCGGCCGACGACCTGCTCCCGGTGGTGACCGCGGTGCTCGACGAGAACCCGGGCCCGCTCGCGCAGGTGGTCGCGGGACGCACGGCGACGTTCGGGTTCCTGGTCGGGCAGGTGATGAAGCGCACCGCGGGGCGCGCGGCACCGGCGGTGGTGCAGGACCTGCTGCGCGCCGAGATCGCCCGCCGCTCGAACGCGGAGTGAGCCGCGGCGCGCGCTTGCCGCGCGCGGGCGTGCCTCGCTAGAGTGCGCCGCATGAGTGTCCGTCGCGTGCTCGTCCTCGGATCCGGTGGCCGCGAACACGCCCTCGCGTGGCGCCTCGCTTCGGACGATCCGGCGCCCGAGGTCTGGGTGGCCCCGGGCAACCCGGGAATCGCGCGGCGGTTTCCCTGCGCGGACCTCGACCCCTGCGACGCGGCGGCGGTGGCGGGCCTCGCGCGGGAGCGCGCCGTGGACCTGGTGGTGGTCGGCCCCGAGGCCCCGCTGGCCGCGGGGCTGGTGGAAGCACTCGCGGGCGAACCCTTCGCGGTGTTCGGGCCCGGGCGCGAGGCCGCGCGGCTCGAGAGCAGCAAGTGGTTCGCCAAGTCGGTGCTCGCGGAGTCCGGCGTCCCCACCGCGCGCGCCGTGGCGTGCGAGACCCCCGAGGCGGGCCACGCCGCCCTCGAGGAATTCGCCGCGCCGTGGGTGCTCAAGGCCGACGGCCTCGCCGCGGGCAAGGGCGTGCTGGTGACCGCGGACCGCGCGGAAGCCCGTCGGTTCCTCGACGAGTGCCTCGCCGGCCGCGCCTTCGGCGCGAGCGGGCTCCGGGTGCTGGTCGAAGAGCACCTCGCGGGGGAGGAGGCCTCGGTGATGGCGGTCTCGGACGGCGAGCGCTTCGTGGTGCTGCCCGCCGCGCGGGACTTCAAACGCGCCCTCGACGGCGACCGGGGCCCCAACACCGGCGGCATGGGGGCGTGGGCCCCGCACCCCGCGGTGGACGCCGGGCTCGAGCGCGTCCTCGGCGAAACGGTGTTCGCCCCGGTGCTCCGCCGCATGCGCGAACGCGGCACGCCGTTCCGCGGCGTGCTGTACGCCGGGCTCATGCTGACGGCGGCGGGCCCCCGCGTCATCGAGTTCAACGTCCGATTCGGCGATCCCGAGGCGCAGGCGGTGCTGCCCCGGCTGCGCGGTTCGCTCTCGCGGCTGCTGGCGGGCGCGGCGCGCGGCCGGCTCGATCCGGACGCGATCGAGCGGACGCCCGGCGCCACGGCGGTGGTGGCGATCGCCGACGCCGGCTACCCCGGGCGCGCCGCCGGCGGCGTGATCGCGGGGCTCGAGGAACTCGAGGAGCGCGGCGGCATCCAGGTGTTCCACGCCGGCACCGCGCCCGGCCCGGACGGATGGCGCATCACCGGAGGACGGGCGGCCTACGTCTCGGCCTCGGGCGAGGATCTCGCGCAGGCGTCGGCCCGGGCGCGCGCGGCGATCGGGGCGCTCGGTGGCCACGGATGGCGGACGCGGGCCGACGTGACCGCGCCCGCCGGGAGTTCCACGAACGATCGGGGGCGCGCGGCGCGGCCGGCGCCCGTGACCCAGGGAGGCTGAAGTGGCGAAGCCGGGAAAGCGCGGGGCGAGACCCCGGGTGGGGATGGTGATGGGCAGCGAGTCGGACCGCAGCGTGATGGAGGAGGCCGGGCGCGTGCTCGACGAGTTCGGCGTGGCGTGGGAGCTCGAGGTGCGCTCGGCGCATCGCACGCCCGAGGCGGCGGCGGCGTGGGCGAAGGGCGCGCGCGGGCGCGGGATCCAGGTGGTGATCGCCGCGGCCGGCGGCGCGGCGCACCTCGCCGGCGCGATGGCCGCCCACACCCGGCTCCCGGTGCTCGGGGTTCCGCTCGCCAGCTCGCCGCTCGGCGGCTTCGACGCGCTGCTCTCGACGGTGCAGATGCCGCCCGGGGTGCCGGTCGGCACGCTGGGGGTGGGATCGTGGGGCGCGCGCAACGCCGCGTTCCTCGCGCTCCGGATCCTCGCGCTCCACGACGCGCCGCTCGCGCGGCGCCTCGAGGCCCGCGCGCGGCGGCTCGCGCGCGTGGGGAAGGCGCGCTGATGGAAGTGCTGCGGGTGGACCCGGACGCCCCGGAGGACGCGGCGCTGGTCGCGGCCGCCGAGGCGGTGCTGCGGGGCGGGGTGATCGGGTTCCCCACCGACACGCTCTACGGCCTCGGCTGCTCGCTGTTCGACGTGTCGGCGGTCGAGATGGTGGCCCGGCTCAAGCGGCGCGACCCGTCGCTCGCGGTGATCTCGCTGATTCCCGACCCGGAGCAGGCGCTGGGGCTGGCCACCGACCTCACCGAGACCGCGCGGCGCCTGATCGCCTCGTGCTGGCCGGGACCGCTCTCCTTGATCCTGCGCGCCGCTCCCATCGTTCCGGTTCGGGTGCGCGGCGCGGGCAGCACGGTGGCGCTGCGCTGCCCGAAGGACACGCTGTGCGAGCGGCTGCTGGCCCGGATCGGCGGCCCGGTGGTGGCGAGCAGCGCGAACCTCTCGGGACAGCCTCCGGCGGAGACCGCCGAGGACGTGGTGCGCATCTTCGGCAACCAGCTCGACCTGGTGCTGGACGGCGGACCGCGGCGCGGGCGGGCGCCCTCGACGCTGGTGGACGTGAGCGACGAGCGGCCGCGCCTGCTGCGCCGGGGCGCGGTGGACGTGAGCGCGCTGCTCGGGGAGTTCGACGACCTCACCGCGGGATCGTGACCGCGAGCGGTTGACGCTCCCGCGAAACGCGACCTATCCTCGCCGCGCATGTCGGCCACTCCTCCCGCGCTTCGCGTGCTCTTCGTGTGCACCGGAAACACCTGCCGCAGCCCGCTGGCGGCGGCCGCCCTGCGTGCGGAACTGGGGGAGGAGGCGGCCCGCGTCGAGGTCGCCTCGGCCGGAACCGGGGCCTGGGAGGGCCAGCCCGCCACCGCGCTCTCGGCCGAGGTGGCGGCCCGCGACGGGCTCTCGATCGAGGACCACCGTTCGCGGCGCCTCACCGTGCCGATGGTGCGCGAGGCCACCTGGCTGGTCGTGATGGAGCGGTCCCACCTGCCGGCGGTCCGGGCGCTCGGGGCGGACGAATCCCGCACCTTCGTGCTCAGCGAGTGGCCCGAGCCCGGCGAGCCGGATCTCACCGTGGACGATCCGTTCGGGGGATCGCGGGAAGCCTACGAGGAGTGCTGGCGCCGCATTCGCCGGCACGTGAAGCGGATGGCCCCGCAGGTGCGCGAAGCGCTGCGCGCCCGTTCGGCCTGAACCCCAGCGGATTCGCGCCCGGCGCGGCGCGTGCAAGGAGAAGGCGATGGGCATGAAGAAGGCCACCACGATCTGGATGAACGGGCGCTGGGTGCCGTGGGAGGACGCGAAGATCCACGTGCTGTCCCACGTGGCGCACTACGCCTCCAGCGTGTTCGAGGGCATCCGGGCCTACCGGACCGCGAACGGCGCCGCGATCTTCCGCCTCGACGAGCACCTCGAGCGCCTGATGTTCTCGGCGCGCGTGTACCGGATGGAGTCGCCGTTCACGCGCGAGCAGATCCGGGCGGCGTGCCTCGAGGCGGTGGCGCGCAACGAGCTCGGCGACTGCTACCTGCGCCCGCTCATCTACCGCGGCTACGAAAACCTCGGCGTGAACCCGTACGGCTGCCCGGTGGACGTGTGCGTGGCGGCGTTCCCGTGGGGCGGCTACCTCGGGGAGGACGCGCTCACCCGCGGGGTGGCGGTCAAGGTCAGCTCGTGGACCCGCATCGCGCCCAACACCCTGCCCGCGATGGCGAAGGCCTCCGCCAACTACATGAACTCGCAGCTCATGAAGATGGAGGCGCTGGTGGACGGCTACGCCGAGGCGCTCGCCCTCGACGCGTCCGGGTTCGTGAGCGAGGGCAGCGGCCAGAACGTCTTCGCCGTGATCCGCGGGGAGCTGGTGACGCCGCCGCTCGCGAGCAGCGTGCTGGCCGGCATCACGCGCGACACCGTGATCACGCTGGCGCGCGACCTCGGCCTCGCGGTGCGCGAGGAGGTCATGCCCCGCGAGATCCTCTACGCGGCCGAGGAGCTGTTCTACTCGGGCACCGCCGTGGAGATCTCGCCGATCGCCTCGGTGGACCGCATCCCGGTCGGGAACGGGGAGCGGGGGCCGGTGACCAAGCGCCTGCAGGACGCCTTCTTCGCGACCGTCCGCGGCGAGACCCCCGACCGGCGCGGCTGGCTCACGCCGGTGCCGGCGGCCGACGCGCTCGGCGCGCCGCCCCGCTAGGCCGCGCGTGCGCGTCGCGATCGGCAGCGATCACGCGGGCTTCGAGCTCAAGGAGCGCCTGAAGCGCGAGCTGGCCGCGCTCGGCCACGAGGTCGAAGACCTCGGCACCGGCTCCACCGACCCGGTGGACTACCCGGACTTCTGCTTCCCCGTGGGGGAGCGCGTCGCCGACGGCCGCGCCGACCGCGGGATCGTGCTGGGCGGGAGCGGCATCGGGGAGAGCATCGCGGCCAACAAGGTGGCCGGCGTGCGCGCCTCGGTCGTGACCAGCGACGAGACCGCGCGGCTCACCCGGCTGCACAACGATTCCAACGTGCTGGCGCTCGGCGGGCGGACCAACCGCCACGACGACGCGGTGCGCTGGCTCAGGCTCTGGCTGGAGACGCCCTTCGAGGGCGGCCGCCACGTCGCGCGGATCGAGAAGATCCGCGCCTACGAGCAGTCCCACCCTTCGCCCCGGTAGGCCCCATGTCCACGCTGCGCGAGCAGGATCCCGTGATCGCCGAGGCGATCGCGGCCGAGGAGCGGCGCCAGCGCGAGACGCTCGAGCTGATCGCCTCGGAGAACTTCGTGAGCCCGGCCGTGCTCGAGGCGCAGGGCTCGGTGATGACCAACAAGTACGCCGAGGGACTGCCCCGCAAGCGCTACTACGGCGGCTGCGAGCACGTGGACGTCGCGGAGGAGCAGGCGGTGGACCGGCTCAAGCGCCTGTTCGGGGCGGACCACGCGAACGTGCAGCCCCACTCCGGAGCCTCCGCGAACCTCGCCGCGTACCTCGCCTGCTCCCAGCCCGGCGACGTGCTGATGGGCATGAGCCTGGCCCACGGCGGGCACCTCACCCACGGGCACGCGGTGTCGGTGACCGGGCGGCTGTGGAAGGCGGTCCAGTACGGGGTGCGCCCCGAGGACGGCCGCATCGACTACGACGCGGTGGCCGCGCTGGCCCGCGAGCATCGTCCCAAGATCCTGGTGGCGGGCGCGAGCGCCTACCCCCGGCACTTCGACTTCCCGCGCCTCGCGGAGATCGCGCGCGAGGTGGAGGCGGTGCTGGTGGTGGACATGGCGCACGTCGCCGGGCTGGTGGCGGCGGGACTCCACCCGAGCCCGGTGCCGCACGCGGACTTCGTGACCAGCACCACGCACAAGACCCTGCGCGGGCCGCGCGGCGGCGTGGTGCTGTGCCGGAGCGCGTGGGCGGAGAAGCTCGACAAGTCGGTGTTCCCCGGGCTGCAGGGCGGCCCGCTCATGCACGTGATCGCGGCCAAGGCGGTGTGCTTCGGCGAGGCGCTCGAGCCGTCCTTCACCGCCTACCAGCGGCGCGTGCTGGCGAACGCGAAGGCGCTGGCGGCCTCGCTCCTCGAGCGCGGCTTCGACCTGGTCTCGGGGGGCACCGACAACCACCTGGTGCTCGTGGACCTGAGGCGGCGGGGCCTGACCGGAAAGATCGCCGAGGAAGCGCTCCACCACGCCCGCATCACGGTCAACAAGAACGCGGTCCCGGGCGACCCGCAGAAGCCGTGGGTGACGAGCGGCATGCGGCTCGGGACCCCCGCCCTCACCACCCGGGGCATGGGGGAAGGGGAGATGCGGAAGATCGGCGCGTGGATCGCGCGCGTGCTCGAGGCCCCGGAGGACCGCGAGGTGGCCCGCGCCGTGGAGCGCGAGGTGGCCGAGCTCGCGGCCGCCTTCCCGCTGTTCGCGAGGGAGCAGCCGGTCCGCTGAGGGAGCCGACCGTGCAGGGTGAGCGCCCCGCGTCGCGCCCCTGCAATCCGCTCCGGTCCGGGTTCCGGACGGGCGGGAGCGGGGGATTTCACCCCGTGTTCCCGCAAGGAGTTGCCGGTGGTTTCTCGCCCGTCGCGTGAAACCCGGATGGCACCGAAGCTGCAGGGTTTGGGGTGCGGCCGTCACCCACGTCCCGGACCCTCTCCATGCTCGTGCCTCTTCGCTTCTGGTCCTTCGCCGTCCGCCTGCCCTCGATGTTCCGGGGGGAGGACCTGCACCGTGCCGGCCTGCGCGCGGCGGCCGACCGGCGCTTCGCGCTGGCCGAGGATCTCTTCGAGGCCGCGGCCGGGCGCTACCGGCTCCACCTGATGGTGCCGGCGCTGGCCCGCCTGCGCGTGCACCAGCTGATGGCGCGCACCGAGGCGTGCCGCGAGCACGACCTCGACGCCGCCCTCGAGTGCGCCGACGAGACCGAGCGGCGGCTGCTCGCGCTCGAGGCGATCGAGGAGCCGGAGCCGCCGTTCCGCGAGGTGCGGGCGCTGGACCTGCTCGCCACGTGGAGCGCCCGGCGCCCGCGCGACGGCGCCGCCCGCGCCGCCTGACCGGCGCGCCCGGCCCGGGGCCCGCCCCGGGCCGGTGGAGACCCCCCGCGAAGATGGTCTAGACTGCGCCCCGGCGTGCCGCCACGAGCGTGGGGAGGAGGGAACCTTCGAGCATGGACCGACAGGAGTCAGCGCGCCGCGTCGAACGCGCGGGTGAGGTGCTGGGCAAGGTGCGCGGGGAGGTGGCCCGCGCGGTGGTGGGGCAGCGCGAGATGGTGGACCGGCTGCTGGTGGGGCTCCTCTCCGGCGGCCACGTGCTGCTCGAGGGCGTCCCGGGTCTGGCCAAGACCCTCGCCATCAAGAGTCTCGCCGATTCACTCTCGCTCAAGTTCCGGCGCGTGCAGTTCACCCCGGACCTGCTCCCGGCGGACCTGACCGGGACCCTCATCTACAACCCGCGCGACGGCTCGTTCTCGGCCAAGCGCGGACCGCTGTTCTCGAACCTGGTGCTGGCCGACGAGATCAACCGCGCGCCCGCCAAGGTGCAGTCCGCGCTGCTCGAGGCCATGCAGGAGCGGCAGGTCACGATCGGCGACGAGAGCCACGCCCTCGAAGAACCGTTCCTGGTGATGGCCACGCAGAACCCGATCGAGCAGGAAGGGACCTACACCCTGCCCGAGGCGCAGAGCGACCGCTTCATGCTGAAGGTGAAGGTCGGCTATCCGGAGCGCGCCGACGAGAAGGAGATCCTGCGGCGCGCCGGGCTCGACTCGCTGCCCGCCCTCACTCCCCAGGCCTCGCGCGACGAGGTCATGGAACTGCGCCGGACGCTGGGCGTGGTCTACGTGGACGACAAGATCCAGGAGTACGTGCTCGACCTGGTGGGGGCCACCCGCCGCCCGCGCGACTTCGGGCTCTCGCTCGACGGCCTGATCGAGTTCGGGGCGAGCCCGCGCGCCACGCTGTTCCTGGTGCGCGCCGCGCAGGCCAACGCGCTCCTCGAAGGACGCCCGTACGTGCTGCCGGAGGACGTCAAGGCGATGGCGCCCGACGTGCTCCGGCACCGCATCCACGTCTCGTACGAGGCGGAAGCCGAGGGGGTCAACGGCGAGGAGGTCGCGCGCCGCATCCTGGAGCAGGTGCGCGTGCCGTGACCGAGGCGGCGGATCTGCTCAAGAAGGTGCGCCGGCTGGAAATCCGCAGCCGCCACCTGGTCGAGGACCTGTTCGCCGGCAGCAGCGAGAGCATCTTCAAGGGGCGCGGCATCGAGTTCGAGGAGGTGCGCCCCTACGTGCCCGGCGACGAGGTGCGCTCCATCGACTGGAACGTCACCGCCCGCCTCGGGGCTCCCTACGTGAAGCGCTTCGTCGAGGACCGCGAGCTGACCGTCCTGCTGGTCGCGGACGTGTCGCGCTCGATGCGCTTCGGCACCGGCGCGGCCGAGAAGCGCGAGCTGGCCGCCGAGCTGTGCGCGGTGCTCGGCTTCGCCGCGATGCGCAACAACGACCGGGTCGGGCTGGTGCTGGCCGGCGAGGCGGTCGAGCACTACGTCCCGCCGGCGCGCGGGCGGACCCACCTGCTGCGCATGCTGCGCGACGTGCTGGCGATCCGGCCCTCGGGGGGCGGCACCCGGCTCGGCGAGGCGGCGCGGTTCGTGATGCGCGTCGCCCGGCGGCGCTCGCTGGTGTTCTGGTTCTCCGACTTCGAGGACTCGCTGGCGCCCCACGACTGGAAGCTGCTCGGCCGCCGCCACGAGCTGACCGCGTTCCTGCTCCGCGACCCGCGCGACGAGGCCCTGCCCGACGTGGGGTGGGTGGAGCTCGAGGACCTCGAGAGCGGCCGTCGCGCGCTGGTGGACACCGGCGACCCGAAGGTGCGCGCCGCCTACCAGCGCGACGCGATGGCGCGGCGGGCCGCGGCCGAGCAGGTGCTCGCGGCGGCGCGCTGCCCGCTGGTGGAGCTGCGCCTCGACCGCCCGTGGATGCCGGTGCTGATGCGCCATTTCGCCTCGCGGCGGAAGCGCGGGGCCGGGGCCGCGGCATGATCCGGCGCGCGCGCGGGCTCGCGGCCGCCCTCGGGATCGCCGGCCTCGCGATCGCGGCCGCGTCCGCGCCCGCGCAGGAGGACGGCCTCGCGCCCTCCACCAGCGGCGCCGCCCCGGCCTCGGCGCTCGGCGCGGCGGTGCCGATGCGCGCCGCCGTGACGCCGGTCCTGCCGCTGCCGCGCCTCGGCGAGGCGCTCGAGTACCGCGGCTGGATCGCCGTGCATCCGGGGATCACCGTGCGCTGGTCGGCGCCCGACCGCTCGGGCGACCTGGTCTGGGGGCCGGTGCGCACCGGGCGGGTCCCGCGCCCCGGCGCGGAGCCGCCGGCCGACAGCGTCTGGGTCTCGGTGCCGCTGCAGGTGTTCGCGACCGGCCGCGTCACCGTTCCCGGGCTCGGCTTCCGGCTCGAGAGCGGGGGCGGCGTGCGCGCGGGACGGCTCCCGGTGGTGCGGCTCCACGTGAGCCCGACCGTGGCGGCCTCGGATTCCAACGCGCGCCTGCGGCCGCCGCGCGGCCCGATCGCGGCACCGTGGTGGGAGCGGGTGGCGTGGGCCTGGGTGGCGGGGGCGGTGCTCGCCGTGGCGGCGGCCGTCGTGCTGTGGCGCCGCCTGCGGCGCCGGCGCCCGGCGCCGTCTCCCGCGGCCGCGCCGGCGGTCGCGCGCCGCCGCGATCCGGCGGCCGAGGCGCTCGCCGAACTCGCGGCGCTGCGCCGCAGGGAGCTGCCCGCGGCCGGTCGCTTCGCGGAGCACGCCTTCCTGCTCGGGCGCATCCTGCGCCGCTTCCTCGAGGCCACGGTGCGGATCTCGCGCCCGGGGGACACCACGCCCGAACTGGTCCGCCACCTCGAGGCCGCGGGCTTCGAGGCCGCCGACCTCGAGCGGCTCCGCGGACTGCTGCGGCGCTGGGACGCGATCAAGTTCGCGCGCCTCGGCTCCGACGCGCTCGAGGCCGAGCGCTGCGAGGAGGCGGTGCGCGAGCTGGTGCTGCGCCGCGGCCGGCCCCCGCGGGCGGAGGTCGCCTGATGCGCTGGGAATGGCCCTGGCTCCTGCTGCTGCTCGCGCTGCTCCCGCTGCTGGCGTGGGCGGCGCGCCGGCCGGCCGCGCGGCGTCCGGCGGTGCTGTGGGTGCGGGTCGGGAACTGGGGCGGCACGTGGCGGGCGCGGATGCTGCGCGCGCTCGACGCCCTGCCGTGGGTCGCGCTGGCGCTGGCGCTGGTCGCGCTCGGGCGGCCCCAGCAGGGGCTCCGCCAGAGCGAGGTGGAGACGCGCGGGGTGGACATCATGCTCGCCATCGACATCTCGCCGAGCATGGGCGCCGAGGACTTCCGGCCGCGCAACCGGCTGTTCGTGGCCAAGGAGACCGCCGCGGAGTTCGTGCGCCAGCGCCCGCACGACCGGATCGGGCTGGTCGGGTTCGCCGCCACCGCGTTCACCCAGTGCCCGCTCACGCTCGACCACGAGTCGCTGCTCGAGCTGATCGAGTCGCTCGACTTCGGGCTCGCGCAGGACGGCACCGCGGTGGGCATGGGGCTCGCCACCGCGGTGGGCGGGCTGCGGCGCAGCACCACGCCCAGCAAGGTGGTGGTGCTGCTCACCGACGGCGAGAGCAACCGCGGCGCGATCGACCCGCCCACCGCGGCCGAGATGGCGCGCGCCCTCGGCATCAAGGTGTACGCGGTGCTCGTGGGCCGCGGCGGGGTCGTGCCGGTGCCGGTCACCGACCCGCTGCGCGGCACGCGCATCGAGATGCGCCGCATGGACGTGGACGAGTCGTCGCTGCGGCGCATCGCCGAGCAGACCGGCGGGCGCTTCTTCCGGGCGCAGGACTCCGCGGCGCTGAGCGGGATCTACGCCGAGATCGACCGGCTCGAGCGTGCGCCGATCAAGGCCGTGGAGTACCGCCAGTACCGGGACCTCGGGCCCGCGCTGCTGCTGGCGGCGGCCGCGGTGCTCGCGCTTTCCCTCGCGTTCTCCGGAACGCTGGCGTTCCGGATCCCGTGAGCGCGCCATGACCTTCACCGAGCCCCGGGTGCTGATGGGACTGGCCGTGGTGCCGGTCCTCGCGCTGCTGCTGTGGCTGGCGATCCGGCGCGGGGAGGACCGCGTGGAGACGCTGGCCGGCCCGCGCCGGCCGCACCCGCTGCTCGCCCAGCGGCGGCCCGGCGACCGCCGCCTCGGCACCGCGCTCTCGGTGTTCGCGCTGGCCGCGCTGCTGATCGGCGCGGCCGGGCCCGAGTGGGGACGCGAGCTCACGCGCCGGCAGGGCGCCGGCTCCGACGTGGTGTTCCTGATCGACTGCTCGGCGAGCATGGACGCGCGCGACGTCTCGCCGAGCCGGCTCGCCGAGGCGCGGCGCGAAGCACTCGCGCTCCTCGACCGGCTCGAGGGGAGCCGCGTGGCCGCCGTGGCGTTCGCGGGCGACGCGGTGCGGCTCGCCCCGCTGACGCAGGACCTCTCCACCGTGCGCCTCACGATCGAGGGGATCTCGAGCCAGACGGTGATGGAGCCGGGCAGCGACCTGGGCCGCGCGCTGCGCATGGCGATGCGCGTGCTGCCCCGCGGGCGGCGCGAGGAGCAGGTGGTGATCCTGTGGACCGACGGCGAGGATCTCGAGCAGGGCGCGCGCCCGGCGCTCGACGCCCTGGCCGCGAGCGGCATCCGCGTGTTCGCGGTGGGGGTGGGGACTCCCGCCGGCGACGTGGTGCCGATGCTGGACGACGCGGGCCGCGTCACCGACATCAAGCGCGACGACGCGGGCGCGGCGGTGCGCAGCCGCCTCGACGAAGGCCTGCTGCGCGCCATCGCGCGCCGCACCCACGGCGGCTACTTCGCGGCCACGCGCCCGGGCGGCGAGCTGCCGCGCCTGCTCGCGGCGCTGTCGGGCGTGGAGCGCTCCTCGCGCGCCTCGCGCCTCGTCGAGCGCCGGGTGGCGCGCTTCCCGATCTTCGCCGGGCTCGCCGCCGCGGCGCTGGCGGGATTCCTGGTGCGCTCGCGGCGGGCGCCGGCGCGCGCGGCGGCGGCGCTGCCGATGGCCGCCCCGGCGCCCGAGGTCCCGGCCCCGCCCGCCCCGCGGCCCGCGCCGCCGC
>CAZIVR010000037.1:0-31309 GCA_964542745.1 uncultured bacterium | reverse complement strand
GGATGGCGGCATAGCCAAGTGGTAAGGCGAGGGTCTGCAAAACCCTTATTCCCCGGTTCGAATCCGGGTGCCGCCTCCAACTTCCCGCACTCGCGCGCGTCCCCGACCCGCGACGCTCGCACGGCGCGTACTCCCGCCGGCGCTCACGGACCGAAAATCGCCGCCGGGCCGTTGGGCCCCGAGGCCGCGCGCGCGCCGGTCCCGCCGAGCCGCCCGCCGAGTCCGCCCGAACCGCCGGTGCCCGTGAGGTAGGTCGGGAGCCCGAACGTGGGACTGGAAGTCCCGAGCCGCACCACGCACCAGCTCGGCCCGCCGGGTCCGCCCTGTCCTCCGCCTCCTCCTCCGCCCGCGCCGCTGTCGCCGCCGCGTCCGCCGGTGGAGGCGCCGGTCACGCCGCCCGCGCCGCCGAGCCCGCGCGTGCCGCCGGCCCGGCCGTCACCGCCGTCGCCCCCTCGCCCTCCGGAGGCCGCGACGAACTCGCAGCTCTCGAAGTGCGGCGACGAGTCGCGCGTGAGCACGGCGATCGAGGCGCCGCCGCCACGGCCGCCGAATCCGCCCGAGCCTCCGGATCCGCTCACCGCTCCGGCGCCACCGCCGCCACCCGCGGTGGTGCAGGTGCTGCCGCCCGCGCCGCCGCTCCCGCCGCCCGAACCCGAGCAGCCGGAGCCTCCTGCAAGACCGATGAGGGGCACCCATTCGAGCGCGCTGTTGAAGTCGCCATTCGTGGCGAGCCCGCCGCCCTGCGTGCCGTTCGCCCCGTCCTGCCCCGGACTGCCCGCTCCGCCGTGGGTCGGCGTCCCCGGGCAGACGACGCTGGTTCCGGCCGCGCCACCCGTGCCGGGCGCGGGGCAGCCGGAGTGTCCCGTCGCCCCCGGCTGGGCGAAGGCGTTCGCGGCAGGCCCATCGGGGCCGTCGGCGCCCCGGGGGACGCCGAACGGCCAGAAGGGCGGGTAGCGCCCGCCCGTCTGGCCGCTCGCGTTGGGTCCATCGTAACCATTCCGGCCCGCGGTGCTGCCGGGCTGGCCGAACAGGCCGGCCTGCCCGCTGCCGGCCACGAAGCGGCAGCGCTCGAAGCGCAGCGTGGGGCCGCAGCCGTCGAGCACGATCGCGATCGAGCTCGTGGACGGGTTGGTCATGTCCACGGCCACGAAGCGCAGGTCTTCGACCGTCGTGTTGCTCGCGTTCACGGCGCGCGCGGGGACGTCGCCCACCCAGATCTCGGTCTGCGTCCCGGGCACCTGCTGCCAGGTGGAGGGATCGTAGCCGCCGCGCAGCACGAGGTTGGAGGGCAGCGAGGGCGACTCGGGGTAGTAGCCGAGCGCGACGTGGACGATGCGCGGGCAGGGCCCCGAGGCGGTGCCGAGTGCGGCGCCGAGCGTCGAGTACGGGGCGGCGCGGGTGCCGGGGCCCGACGAGGATCCGGTGGTGGACGACACGTAGACCGTTTCGGGAGCCGAGATCGTGAAGCTGCTCACCGCGACGCCGCGCGCGCCGCGATTGTCGGTGACGATGAGCTTGGCCCGGTGGCTGCCCACCGGGTAGCGGTGGTCCACCGCGGTGAGCGTGGCGCCCGAGGTGTCCACGCTGCCGTCGTCCTCGAAGTCGTACTCGAAGCGCACCACGGATCCGTCGGGATCGCTGGCGTCGCCGGTGAGACGCGTTGGGAATGCGCTGCACACGCCGCTCGTCGTGAGCGAGGCGGTGGGGGGGACGTTGAGGTCGCGCGTGAGCGTGAAGTCGGCGAGCGTCGCGATCTCGCCGGCGAAGGTGAGGCGCGCGGCGGCGCTGGTCTCGAGGTAGCCGGCGCGCGCGGCGGTCACGGTCCAGTCGCCGAGCGGAACGTCCAGCAGGCGGTAGGCGCCCGAGGCGTCGGTGAACGCGGCCGAGGAGATGCCCTCCACGTAGACCACGGTGCCGGCATGCGAGGTGACGCCGTCCAGGCGCGCGCGGCCCTCGACGATCCCGGTGGCCCGGACGCGGAGCTGGATCGGCGGCAGGGGAGCGGGAACGTTGCCGGGAACCGAGAGCGCGACCGAGGCGCCGAGGTAGTTCGGCAGCGCCGCCGTGAGCAGGTAGTCGCCGGCCGGCACGTCCGCGAAGGAAAAGGCGCCGTTCGGGCCGGTGGTGGTGACGCGCACCGCGGCCGCGGCCCGCGCCGACGCCTCGGCGCGGCCGAGCCGGGCCTCGTGGACCGCGAGCGGCAGCACGCCCGCCGCGGGGTGGAGCGACACCACCGCACCCTCGCGCGGAGCGTCGGTCGTGTCGCGCACCACGCCCTGCACGGTCACGCCCGCCGCCTGCGTCGCCGGTGCTACGGGGTTCGAGCGCCGCGAGCAGGCGCCAACGGTCACGGCCAGCGCCAGGGCCGCAACCGCCGCGAGCGCGAGCCGCGCCCTCACCGGAGCCTTGTCGCGCGCACGGTCGCGGACTGCCCGGGCCCGGTGAGACGCACGAAGTAGAGCCCGGGCCCGAGCGACCCGGGCGGCTTCCACGTGACGCTCCCGGCGCCTGCGCCGCGGGCGAGGCGGGCCACGCGCGTGCCGCGCACGTCGAACACCTCGACGTCGAGCGGGCCATGCCCGCTCCAGCGCACCGTGAGCGCGTCGCGGAACGGCGAGGGGCCCGCTTCGAGTACCCGGCCCGCGAGTGGGCCCGGGCCCACGCCCGCGCTCGAGCCGGGGATCGGCGGGCGGCCGGCGTTGACCCACGCGGTGTGGACGAACGAGGCGGTGACGGCGGTCGCGCTGTCGAGCCGCGTGCGGGTGAAGGCCTGGGTCGCGGCCCACAGCGCGTTGTAGTAGGTCGTGTTGAACGCGCCGCCCGACGCCGACTTCGCGGCGTTGTCGGCCGCGAGCAGGTCGTCCACCAGGTCCCACGAACCGGAGACGATGCCGAAGGCGGCGTCCACGGGATTCGCGTAGGTGGCGGCGGTCATGACCGGCGTCGCCAGCTCGCCCACCCGGGCGTTGATCATGGTGCTCTCGTAGCGCGAATGGATGCCGTTGTTGCCGGTGAGCTGGCCGTCGTAGTTGACCGTGCAATGCAGCGGCTGCGTGGCGTCGCCCACGTAATGGCAGAGGTCGGCGATCGCGAGCGCCGCGCCGGCCCAGTCGGCGCGGGCGAAGCGGCTCGACACCGAGTCGGTCACCTCGGCGATGGCCCACGGAACGATCCCGGTCTGGAGCACGAAGCTCGCGCCGTAGGCGGCCTCGAGCGCGGCCCGGTTGTGCGGCATCACGCCGAAGACGAACTCGGAGTAGGCGTCAATGTCGATGTAGTGCCGGTAACCCTCGCCCGGCGTCGTGGGCCGGCGCGTGTCGGGGTCGGTGACGTGCAGGTCCACGACCGCGTCGTAGCCGGCGAGCCCGTCCATCGCGGCCGGGAGATGCTTCGAATAGTTCTGCGCGATGTAGTGGTGGGCGGTGAAGCCCCAGGCGAGGCACGACGCGGGGGCGGCGAGCGTGCCGGCCGCGAGGGCGGCGGCGAAGCAGAGTGCGGCGCGGGAGCGACTCGACATCGGTTCTCCAGGGGCTCGGAACGCGCGCGGCCGGTCGCGGCGACGGCGAGAATCATAGCACTCGCGCCCCGCGTGGATGCCGCGTGGTTCGCCCATGCAGTAGAGTGCCCCCCCATGCCGCTCGCTCCCGGAAGCCGCCTCGGACCCTACGAGATCCTCGCCGCGCTCGGCGCGGGGGGCATGGGCGAGGTGTACCGGGCGCGCGATCCGCGGCTCGGGCGCGAGATCGCGATCAAGGTGCTTCCGGCCGACGTCGCCGATCGTCCCGACCGGCTGGCCCGCCTCGAGCGCGAGGCGCGCACCGTGGCCGCGCTCAACCACCCCAACATCGTCACCCTGCACAGCTTCGAGGAGGCCGGCGGCGTGCGCTTCCTCACGCTCGAGCTGGTCGAGGGCCGCAGCCTCGATCGCGTGATCGCGCCGGGCGGGCTCGCGGTGGAGCGCGTGCTCGACCTCGCCCTGCCGCTCGCCGACGCGGTCGCCGCGGCCCACGAGCGCGGAATCGTGCACCGCGACCTGAAGCCCGGGAACGTGATGGTCACCGACGACGGACGGGTCAAGGTGCTGGATTTCGGGCTCGCCCGGCCGCCCGCCTCGGACTCGGACCCGGAACTCACGCAGGCGGCCACGGTCGCCTCGCCGGTTTCGTCGGCAGGGGACGTCGTGGGCACCGTGCCCTACATGGCGCCCGAGCAGCTTCGGGGAGAAGTCGTGGACGCGCGCGCGGACCTCTTTTCGCTCGGCATCCTGCTGTTCGAACTGCTGACCGGCGCGCGTCCATTCGCGGGGGCGACGCAGGCCGATGTCACGTCGGCGATCCTGCGCGACCCGCCGCCGCCGCTCGCCGGGCGAAGGCCCGGGTTGCCCCGCGACCTCGAACGCATCGTGTCCCGCTGCCTCGAGAAGGATCCGCGCGACCGCTTCCAGACCGCGCGCGACGTGTTCAACGAACTGCGCTACCTGCGGCGCGAAGGCGGAACGACCGCATCGGCCGCGTGGCCGCGCGAGGCGGGGGCGGGGCCCGCCGGGGCGCCTTCGTCGCCGCCTTCGGGGGGGACGGCGCCCCCGTCCGGCGGCGCCCCGGGCGCCACGCCCTCCTCCATCGCGGGCGCCGGAGCCGTGCCGTCCATCGCCGTGCTGCCGTTCGCGAATCGCAGCCGCGACGAGGAGGACGAGTACTTCTCGGACGGACTCGCCGACGAGCTGCTCAACGTGCTCGCGAAGATTCGCGGTCTGCGGGTGGCGGCGCGCACGTCCTCGTTCCAGTTCAAGGGCCGCAACGAGGAACTGTCCGCGATCGGCGCGAAGCTCAACGTGGCGACGGTGCTCGAGGGCAGCGTGCGCCGGTCCGGGCCGCGGGTGCGGATCACGGTGCAGCTCGTCAACGTGGCCGACGGTTTCCAGCGCTGGTCCGAAACCTACGACCGCACGCTCGAAGACATCTTCGCGGTGCAGGACGAGATCGCGCAGTCGGTGGTGAAGGAGCTTCGCGCGGCCCTGATGGGCGGCGAGGCCGACTCCCGGGCGAGCGGCGAGGCGCGGGCCGAAGTGGCCGCCGCGGCGAAGGGACGCGGGGCCGGAGGCGAGGCGCACCGGCTCTTCCTCCAGGGGAGGCACCTGGTCGAGCGCCTGAGCCGCGACGAAACGGCGCGCGGCATCGAGTACCTGCGGCAGGCGGTCGAGCTCGATCCCGGGCACGCCCTCGCCTGGGTGTCGCTCGCCCGCGGCTACTCGAACTCGCTCGGCTACGGCTGGTCGCTGGTGGAGGACGGCCTGGGGCTGGCGCACGCGGCGGCCCGCCGCGCGCTCGAGGCGGAGCCGGATCTCGCCGAGGGTCACGCGATCCTCGGGCGGCTCGAGACGCTGTTCGGCTGGAACTGGGAGGCGGCGGACGCGCACTACCGCCGCGCGCTCGAGCTCGCTCCCTCGAACGTGGACGCGCTCCAGGGCGCCGCGGCGCTGGCCCAGTCGCTCGGGCGGGCGGAAGAGGCGCTGCGCCTCGCGCGCCGGGCCGTGGAGCTCGACCCGCTCGCGCCCGGCGGCTACTCCGCCACGGGTCATGCCTGCCGCGCCCTCGGCCGGCCGCAGGCGGCCCTCGAAGCGTTCCGGAAGGTGATCGAACTGGCGCCGATGCGGGCCGGCGGACGCATGCTGCTGGCCGTCTCGCTCCTCGAACTGGGGAGGTCCGAGGAGGCCATGGGGCTGGCGCAGGCGGAGCCCGAGGAATGGGCCCGCGAATGCGCGCTCGCGATCCTGCACCACGCCGCCGGCCGCCGCGCCGAGTCCGACGGGTCGCTCTCCCGGCTGATCGAGCGCCACGCGGCGGACTCCTCCTACCAGATCGCCGCGGCCTTCGCGTTCCGGGGAGAAGCGGATCAGGCCTTCCGCTGGCTGGACGAGTCCCTCGCGCGCCGCGATCCCGGGGTGACGTGGGTCAAGCTCGAGCCCCTGTTCGCGCCGCTCCGCGGGGATCCGCGCTGGAAGCCGTTCCTGGAGAAGCTGAACCTGCCGGCCTGACGGGCGCGGGGGCGCCCGCCGCGTCCTCAGCTCCGCCCGCCGCGCCTCCCGCGGCGCGACCGCTCGCGCGCGACCCCGGTCACCATGTAGGTGCCGCTGCGGTCGTCCTTGCGGAGCGTGACGAGCCCGGCCTCCTGCGCCTCTTCGAGCAGCTCGCTGAAGCTGCCGTAGCCGAGGGCGGCTTCCGAGAACGCGGGGCGCTTGCGCTTCATCGTGTCCTTCACCAGCGACGCCTGCATCACGTCGAAGTTCTCGCGCTGGAGCGCCCGCACCGTGTCGGTGAGCAGGCGGAACGCCCCGTCCTTGTCGTGGGCGGGCTTGCCGGACTCCTCGGCGGGCTCGGCGTCGCGCTCGAGATCCTCGTAGTAGATGAACTCGTCGCAGGAGTTGGCCAGGAGCGGCGAGGTGGACTTCTTCATGCCGAGCCCGATCACGTGCTTGCCGTTCTCCTTGAGCTTGGAGACGAGCGGCGAGAAGTCGCTGTCCCCCGAGACGATCACGAACGTGTCGATGTGCTCCTTGCTCCAGCTCAGGTCGAGGGCGTCCACCACCAGCCGGATGTCGGCCGAGTTCTTGCCCGTGGACTCGCGCCGCGGGATCTCGATCAGCTCGATGCCGTTCTCGTGCAGGCTCTTGGTGTGGCTGCGGAAGCGGTTCCAGTCGGCGTAGGCGACCTTGACGATCACCTTTCCCTTCTCGAGCAGCCGGTCGAGGATGCGCCGGACCTCGAAGGGGGCGTGCACGTCGCGCAGCCCGAGGGCGATGTTCTCGAAATCCACGAACATGGCGATGCGGAGCTGCGTATCGGCGCCGGCGGTTCGGGCGGACATGGGATCGCCTCCAGAGGGTTTCGCGCAGTGGACCACGGAACCGCCCGCGCGTCGAGCCGCGAGGGGGGCCGGGGCCGGGGACGCCCCCCGCGGCGCCGGGGGGGCGGGCGCCCGCGTGCCCGATTGCGCCCGGTCCGGATCCGGGACTCCTCTCAAGCTCCCGCGCCGACCGGCCGATACCGGGCCCGACAGGGAACGTCCGGGCCGGTGACTCCGCCGGCCCCTCCACATTCTTCGCGAGGGATCCGAGGTCACCATGATCGAGCGCTTTGGCGGCGGGCAGCCCGGGATGTCGAGTGCTCCCCAGGTCTCCATCGGGCTGCGCGAGCTGCTCGACGCCACTCCCGACGTGATCTTCTGCTGCGACGCGAACGGCCGGTTCGTGTGGCTCAACCTCGCGGTCGAAACGGTGTGCGGGAGCAAGGCTTCCGACCTGCTCGGACGTTCCTTCGCCAAGCTGGTTCCGCCGCCCCATCGCGGCCACGTCGCGCGCCGCTTCCTGAAGCGTGCGCGGCACCTGCAGCTCGATCCGGCGGTGGACGTGGTGAAGATCGTCGCGATGGACGGGCGCGAGGTCTGGCTGTCGCTCCGGACCAGCGCCTCGATCCGGCCCGACGGCGACCTCGTGTTCATCGGCGTCGCGCGCCCCATGTCGCGCGCGGAGCTGGCCGCGTGGGCCGAGCGCGGGGACGCCTCGGCGTCGGCCGCGCTGGAGCTGTCGCGCCGCCAGTCCGACGAAACCGCCCACCAGCGCGCCTCGCTCGGCATCGTGAGCGGCTCGAGCGCGATCGATCCCGAGCACACCGCCTTCGCGGGGCCCTACGCGGCCCCCACGGGGCACGGCGCGTCCGAAGGGACGCCGTCGGGCGCGCTGCGCCTGCAGGGTCCGGAGGAAGGTGACGACGCCGCCGGGTTCGGCCGCGACCACGCCCCCGAGGCGCGGGCGGAGATCGTGGCCGCGGTGCACGCCGCGAACGCGGCGCGCGCGGAGGCCGAGCGGCGCCTGGCCGAGCTGCAGGACCAGCTCGACGCCTCGCTGGCGCGCGCGGCCGGGCTCGAGCACGAACGGGACCGGGCGCGCGGGGAGTGCGAGACGCTGCGGGCCGCGGCCGACGAGGCGCGCGCCGGGCGTTCGGGCGTCGAGCGGGAACTCGAGGCGGCCGGGGCCCACCCCGACGCGGCCGAGGCGGAGCGCCGCACCGCGGAACTGCGGGCGAAGCTGGCGGAGATGGACCGCCGCCACGAGGAGCTGCAGGGCCGTTTCGACGAAGCGGACCGCCGGCTCCAGGAAGCGCAGAACGCGCTGGCCGAGGCCCGCGCGCAGGCCCAGCTCAAGGGCGACTTCCTCGCCACCATCAGCCACGAGATCCGGACTCCCATGAACGGCATGATGGGGATGACCCACCTGCTGCTGGAGACGGAGCTCGACAACGAGCAGCGCAACCTCGTCGAGGTGATCTCCAACTCGAGCCGGGCGCTCCTCAACCTGATCAACGACACGCTGGAC
This sequence comes from uncultured bacterium, assembly GCA_964542745.1. Taxonomy (GTDB): domain Bacteria; phylum Eisenbacteria; class RBG-16-71-46; order RBG-16-71-46; family RBG-16-71-46; genus DATKAB01. Next base: position 22,938 of record CAZIVR010000037.1, on the reverse strand, counting down.
TTCTCCAAGCTCGACGCGGGCCGCATGGAGCTCGAGTCCATCGACTTCGACCTGCGCTGCACGGTCGAGGAGGTGGGGAGCCTGCTGGCCCCTCAGGCCTCGGCCAAGCACCTGGCACTCGATTGCCGGGTCAGCCACGAGATTCCGTCGCGGCTGAAGGGCGATCCGGGCCGCCTGCGCCAGATCCTGTTCAACCTGGGCGGGAACGCCATCAAGTTCACGGACCAGGGTCACGTCTCGATCCGCGCCGAGCGCGTCAGCGAAGACGAGTCCCAGGTCGAGCTGCGCTTCATCGTCCAGGACACCGGTGTCGGGATCACGCGCGAGCAGATGGCGCGCCTGTTCCAGAACTACTCGCAGGGAGACGCGGCGATCGCCCGTCAGTTCGGGGGCAGCGGGCTCGGGCTCGCGATTTCCCGCCAGCTCGTGACCCTGATGGGGGGCGAGGTCGGCGTGGAGAGCACGCCGGGCGAGGGCAGCACGTTCTGGTTCCAGATCCGCTTCCAGAAGCAGGTCCAGGTTCCGGCGGGCGTGGACGCGCCGAGCGTCCAGATGCGCGGGCTGCGCGTGCTGGTCGTGGATCCCTCGCGCGCGCTGAGGGCGTCGGTCCTCGAGATGCTCGCGGCCTGGGGCTGCGATGCCGACGAGGCCGAGTCGAGCATGGACGCGATGCGCAAGATGCGGGAGGCCGCGGCCGACGGGCGGCCGTTCAAGGTGGCGCTCATCGAGCTCACCATGGACGGGACCGACGGCGAGCAGCTGGGCGGCATGATCCGCTCCGACGAGGAACACGGCGGGACGCTCACCATGCTGATGACGAGCGTGGGGCGGCGCGGCGATGCCCAGCGCGCCCAGCAGCAGGGCTTCTCCGCCTACCTGCTCAAGCCGATCCAGTGGAACGAACTCTACGACGCGCTGGTCGAGGTGCTGGGCGCCGACCAGAACGCCGCGGCCGGGGCGCCGCGCGCGCTGGTCACCCGCCACTCCCTCGCCGAGGCCCGCCGCGGCCGCATGCGCGTGCTGCTGGTCGAGGACAACGCGGTCAACCAGCTGGTGGCCAACTGGGCGCTGCAGCGGCTCGGGTACACGATCGAGGTGGCGGGCAACGCCGCCGAGGCCCTGGCCAAGACCGAGTCCAGCCGCTACGACCTGATCCTGATGGACATCCAGATGCCCGACATGGACGGCTACAAGGCCACGTCGGCGCTGAGGGCCCGCGAGCGTGGCGCGGCGCGCACGCCCATCGTCGCGATGACCGGGAACGTGGCTCCGGGCGAGATCGACCGCTGTCGCGCGGCGGGCATGGACGACTACCTGCCGAAGCCGATCGACATCGGCCAGCTGTGCGAGATGGTGGAGCGCTGGACCCGTCCCGCCTCCGGCGCCGGCGCGGCCGCGTCCGTTCCGGGCGAGGCCGCCACGCGTCCGGCGCCGCGCGCCGAGGACCACATCACGCTCAAGGCGCCCGATCTGGAGCGCAAGCTGGAGCAGATGGCGCTCGGCAACGCGCAGGCGGCGGCGGAGGGCCCGGCGAAGGCCTCGGCGGACGCTCCGGAGCACGGTGCCGTCGAGGAGCTGCCGGTCCCGATCGACCACGCGCGCCTCGAGGAGTCGTCCATGGGGATCGTGGCGCTGCGCGACACGCTGCTCACCACCTTCCTCGCCGACGTTCCGCCCCGCCTCGACCGGCTGGCGGAGGCCGTGGAGGCGAAGGACTCGCGGCGCAGCGAATTCGAGGCGCACGGGCTCAAGGGGATGTGCGCCACGGTCGGGGCGACGCTGTGCGGCCGGATCTTCGCCAGCATCGAGGATCTCGCCAGCGAGGAGCGGCTGGGCGAGGTGGGGCCCCTGATGAAGCAGGCGCGCGAGGCGGTGGAGCGCACCGAGCAGTACATCTCGAGACTCGAGCGGATCCTCTCCCGCGCCGCGTAGGCGCGGGCGACGCGGCGGCGGCCGGAGGCGGTTCGCGGGCGGGACAGGTGTGCTACCGTCGCCGTCCCCATGAAGCTCCCGATTCGCCCGCGGCTCGCGCTGCTCGCCTTCGCCCACTTCACGATCGACGCGTACTCGAGCTTCTTTTCCCCGCTGCTGCCCCTGCTGGTGGACAAGCTCCACCTCAGCCTCACGCAGGTGGGCCACCTGGTGGCGCTGGCCGCCATCTCCTCGAGCTTCGCCCAGCCGCTCTACGGGTGGCTGTCCGATCGTCTCGAGCGCCCGTGGTTCGTGGCGTTCGGGCCGGTCGTCGCGGCGGTGTTCATGAGCGGGATCGGGCTCGCGCCCAACTTCGCGTCGCTGGTGGCGCTGCTGATGCTCGGGGGCATGGGGGTGGCGGCGTTCCACCCGGAGGCCGCGGTGCTGGCCGGCGACCTCGGCCAGCGCCGCTCGGTGGCGATGTCCATCTTCATCACGGGCGGCACGCTGGGGTTCTCGCTCGGGCCGCTCTACGCGGTCTGGGTGGTCGGCCGCTTCGGGCTCCCGCACGCCTGGCTGGCGGCGCTGCCGGGGCTCGTCATGGCGCTGGTGATGCTCGCGTGGTTCGCGCGCGTGCCGCCGCGCCGCCGGCCGGCGAGCGAGCGGCCCGCCCTCTCGGGCCTGCGCCCGGTGCTGCGCCCGCTGGCGCTGCTCTACGGCGCGGTCGTGACGCGCTCGGCCGTCTCCTACGGCTTCATGACCTTCCTGCCGCTCTACCTGCACGCGCGCGGTTTCTCGCTCGCCGCGGGCGGCGCCATGGTCACCGCGTACGCCGCGCTCGGCGCGCTGGGCGGGTTCCTCGGCGGCTGGCTGGCGGAGCGCTGGGGCGGGAAGCGCGTGGTGACGCTGTCGTTCCTGTGCGCGGCACCCCTCTACTTCGGGTTCCTCGTGCTCCCGGGCGCGGCCGGGCTCGTGTCGCTCGTGGCCGGGAGCTTCGCGCTCCAGACCTCGCTGCCCGTGAACGTGGTGCTGGGCCAGGAGCTTTCGCCGCGCCACTCCTCGACCATCTCGAGCCTGCTGATGGGCGGGGCCTGGGGGCTCGGCGCGCTGCTGATCGGCCCGGTCGGGGCGCTCGCCGACGCGCGCGGCCTCACGGTCGGGCTCGCCACCCTCGCCTCGCTCCTGCTCGGCGGCTTCGCCTGCGCCGCGCTGCTGCCGCGGCCGGACGCCGGGAGCGCGGGGTCCGCCGCGCCTGCGGCCGAGCCGGCCGCGCCGGCCGCCGGCTGACGGGGCGGGCCGGAACCCGGGCTTGCGCGCCGGCGCCCATCGCGCTTTGATCGCCGCCGCGACGGTGAGCGCCGCCGCGGACCGCCCTCCCCTCCCCTAAGGAGCCGCACATGGACGTCGGATTCGTCGGACTCGGCCGCATGGGCCTCAACATGACGCTGCGGCTGCTGCGCGGAGGGCATCGCGTGGTGGCGTTCGATCGCGGCGCGGAGGCGGTGGCGAAGGCGAAGGAGGGGGGCGCCGCGGGCGCGGCCGACCTCGCCGCGCTGGTGGCGGCCCTGCCCGCGCCCCGGGCGCTGTGGATGATGATCCCGGCCGGCGCCCCGGTGGACGACACCATCGCCGCGCTGCGTCCGATGCTGGGCCGGGGCGACGTGCTGGTGGACGGCGGCAACTCCAACTTCAAGGACTCCCGGCGCCGGGCGGCGGACCTGGCGCGCGACGGCATCCACTACGTGGACGCGGGAACCTCCGGCGGCATCTGGGGGCTCGCCAACGGCTACTGCATGATGCTCGGCGGCGAGGCCGCGGCCGTGGAGCGCCTCCGTCCGGCCCTCGACACGCTCGCGCCCCCCGAGGGCTGGCAGCACGTGGGGCCGTCCGGCGCGGGCCACTACGCCAAGATGATCCACAACGGCATCGAGTACGGCATGATGCAGGCGTACGCCGAGGGCTTCGAGATCCTGCACGCGAGCGACTACCCGTTCGACCTCGAGAAGCTCGCCCACCTGTGGAACCAGGGCAGCGTGGTGCGCTCGTGGCTGCTGGAGCTGGCCGAGCGCGCGTTCGCCTCGGATCCCCGCCTCGAGAAGATCCGCGGCTGGGTGGAGGACTCGGGCGAGGGCCGGTGGACCGTGCAGGAGGCGATCGACCGCAACGTGCCGGCCGAGGTGCTCACCCTGTCGCTGCTCACGCGCTTCCGCTCGCGGCAGGACGACTCGTTCCGCGACCGCGTGCTGGCCGCGCTGCGCAACGAGTTCGGGGGCCACGCGGTCAAGGCCAAGTCGTGAGCGCCCCGCGCGTCGAGGTGCGCGCCGAGCCGGTGCCGGCCGCGGCTTCGCGTCCCGCGCCGCCGTGCGCGCTGGTGATCTTCGGCGCGACCGGCGACCTCACCCGCCGCAAGCTCGTGCCCGCGCTCTACAACCTCGCGGTGGGCGGCTCGCTGCCCGAGGGGTTCGCCGCCGTGGGCTTCGCTCGGCGCGAGTGGAGCCGCGAGGTGTTCGAGCACGAGATGCTCGCGGGCGTGAACCAGTTCTCGCGCCGCCGGCCCGCCGACGACGAGGCGTGGCGGCGCTTCGGACCCGCGCTCGACTTCGTCAGCGGCTCGTTCGACGACCCGGAGGCCTATCGGCGGCTGGCGGCGCGGCTGGAGCGGCACGACGCGGAGCGGGGCACGGCGGGCAACCGGCTCTTCTACCTGGCCACGCCGCCCTCGGACTTTCCGACCATCCTGCACCGGCTGCAGGGCGCCGGGATGATCGCGCGGCCCCACGCCGAACCGTGGTCGCGCGTGATCGTGGAGAAGCCCTTCGGGCGCGACCTCGAGTCCGCGCAGGCGCTCAACGGGCTGGTGGCCCGCGTGCTCGACGAGTCGCAGACCTTCCGCATCGACCACTATCTCGGCAAGGAGACCGTCCAGAACATCCTGGTGCTGCGCTTCGCGAACACGCTGTTCGAGCCGCTCTGGAACCGGAATTACGTGGACTACGTCGAGATCTCGGCCGCGGAGACGGTGGGCGTCGAGCGGCGCGGCAGCTTCTACGAGAGCACCGGGGTGCTGCGCGACATCGTGCAGAATCACCTCCTCGAGGTGCTGTCGCTGATCGCGATGGAGCCGCCGAACAGCGGCGGGGCCGACGACGTGCGCACCGAGAAGCTCAAGGTGCTGAAAGCGCTCCGCGACCTGTGGACCGACTCGATCCCCAAGAACGTGGCGCTCGGACAGTACCGGGGCTACCGCGGCGAGCCCGACGTGGCCCCCGACTCGAACACGCCGACCTTCGCCGCGCTCCGCGTGTTCGTGGACAACTGGCGGTGGCAGGGCGTGCCGTTCTACCTGCGGGCGGGGAAGAAGCTGGCGCGGCGCGTCACCGAGGTGTCCCTGCACCTGCGCCCGATCCCGCTCTCGCTGTTCGGGCGCCCGGACGTGTGCGAGCACCTCGAGCCCAACGTGCTCACCCTGCGCATCCAGCCGGACGAGGGCATCGACCTCAAGTTCGCCTCGAAGATCCCGGGCAACGACCTCGCGGTCGGGCCGGTGCACATGGACATGAAGTACCTCGAGGCCTTCGGCGGCGAGCCGCCCGAGGCGTACGAGCGCCTGCTGCTCGACGCGATGCGCGGCGACGCCACGCTGTTCTCGCGGCGCGACGCGGTCGAGGCCTCGTGGGAGTGGATCACCCCGATCCTGCGGCACTTCGAGCAGCATCCGCCGGCCGACTTCCCGAACTACGATCCCGGATCCTGGGGTCCGGAAGGGTGCCACCTGCTGATGCGCCGCGACCGGCGCGCCTGGCGGACCCCCTGAGCGCCGATTCCCCGCGGGCGCGCGTCGAAATCCATCCCGATCCCGCGGCCCTCGCGGCCGCCGCAGCCGGGCGCGTGCGCGCGGCCGCGCTCGAGGCCATCGAATGGCGGGGGCGCTTCCGGCTGGTGGTGCCGGGCGGGCGCACGCCGGAGGCGCTGTTCGCCCGTCTCGCGGCCGAGGACGCGCTGCGCTGGGACCTCGTCGAGATCGGATTCACCGACGAGCGGGCGGTGCCGCCCGCGAACCGCGAGAGCAACTACCGGCTGCTGCGGGAGACCCTGATCGAGCCGCTCGGGGAGCGCGCTCCCCACGTCGAGCGCATGGTCGCCGAGTGGCCGGACCTGAACGCGGCCGCCCGCGAGTGCGAGACCTGGTTCCGCGAGCCGGCCGACCTGGTGGTGCTGGGGATGGGGGAGGACGGCCACGTCGCGTCGCTGTTTCCACACTCCGGCCTGCTCGCCGAGCACGGGCGGCGCGTGGCCGCGGTGTTCGACGCCCCGAAGGCGCCGGCCCGCCGGCTCACCGTGACGCCGCGCGTGCTCGCGGAGGCGCGGTCCGTCCTGACGCTGGTCGCGGGCGGCGCGAAGGCGCAGGCCGCGGCGCGGGCGCTGGCGCGCGAGGGCAGCGTGGCGGAGTGTCCCGCGCGGCTCGCGGCCGGGGGCGAGTGGCTGATCGAGCGGGCGGCGGCCACCGCGCTGCGCTGACCGCCCCGGCGGGTGCCGGAACGAGAGCGGCGGCGGCCGGGGCGTCGCTCCGGCCGGCCCCGGAAACGCGACGCGCGGCCCCGGGAGACCCGGGACCGCGCGCGATCCGCCCGGGGGCGGCTACTTCTTCTTGCGGCCGCGACGGCGGCCCGCGCCGCCCAGCACCGAGTCCAGGTAGCGGTTCACCTCGCCCCGCACGATCTCGGGGAGCATGGCCCGCACGCGGCTTTGCACCTCGCCGCGCACCACGCCGGCCAGCGCGCCGGCCGCCGCGCCGGACGAACCCGGGGGGCGCCCCGGTCCGCGGCCCGCGGGACGCCCGCGCCGCTTCGCGGCGCCGGACTTCTTGCGCCACGAGTAGTAGGTGATCGGCTTCACGCCGAACTTCTTCTGGACCTGCAGCGCGGTGAGCCCGTCCTTCTGGGCCGCCGCGAGGATCGTCTGCTTCTGCTCGTCCGTGTAGCTCTTGCGAACTCGCTTCGCCATCGAGTGGCCTCCCTGAGCGTGGATGTGAAAACGCGGCCAGTAGGCCACAGGGGCGTGGAGGCGTCAATCTCAACGCAATATGGATCGTGCTCCGAACCGGAATTTGCATGGGCATTGATATCACGCCACGAACATAAAATCCCGCAATTCACGCATGTCTGATTTCCGGAGGGCTTCGCGCCAGCGCTCGCGGGCCTCCGGGGCCATGAACACCAGCACCAGCGGCCGCAGGGCCGCGAGTTCACGCGTGGGACGCGGGGCGGCGTGCGCGGTGACCGCGCGTCCGCGCCCGGCGAGCGCGGCGGCCCAGCGCGCGAGGCTCCCGCCGGTGCCGGCCACGTGGACCTCGCGGGCCTCCCTCAGCAGCCCGCGTTCCAGCGCCTCGCGCTTGAGCTCCACGAACCGGCCCGTCGCGTAGCGCGGGTCGCGCCGCGTGGCGCTGCCCGGGTGCTGGCGCCATCCGTAGAGCGTCTCCGGGCGTTTCGCGAACCGCGCGCCCGCCTCCATCAGCCGGATCCAGAGGTCGAGATCCTCGGCCCAGCCGCGCTCGCTCCAGCCACCGGCCCGCTCGAGCCATCCGCGGCGCATCATCGCCGTGCCGTGCGCGAGCGGGCTGTCGATGAGCACCTCGGCCGCCATGGCCTCGTGATCGAGCAGGCGGTTGTGCCAGCGCGCCCAGCGGCGCATCCCGGCCCCCACGGCGGGCGCCGGGAACAGGCGCAGCCGCGCCCCGACCACCGCGTCGTCGCGGTGCGCGGCGAGGTGCGCGGCCTGGAGCTCGAAGCGCCGCCGGTGGGAGAGGTCGTCGGCGTCGTGGCGCGCCAGCAGGCGGCCGCGCGACGCCGCGAGCGCGGTGTTGAGCGCGAGCGGCAGGCCGCGCGGCCCGGTGCGGAGCACCCGAAGACGCGGCTCGAGGCGCGCGGCGCGCTCGAGGATCTCGCCCGAGCCGTCGCTCGAGCCGTCGTCCACGGCGACGATCTCGAAGTCCGCGAGGGACTGGCGGGCGAGGGAGCGCAGGGACGCGCCGAGCCAGGGGGCCGCGTCGCGCACCGGCAGGAGGACCGAGATCAGGGGCACGCGGGCGAGGCTAGCAGAGCCCGCGCCGCGCCCGCCCCGCGTCCCTCGGCTCGCGGCGGCTCGGGCGGGGAGGCCGCGGGCGCGTGCTATCCTGCCGCCGCATGTCGGGACGCAAGCTCCTCATCCTGGGCGGCGGATTCGGCGGGCTCGACGTGGCCCGCGCGATCGGGCGTTCGCGCGTGGCGCGCGAGTACTGGGACACGCTGCTGGTGGACAAGGAGAACTTCTTCCAGTTCAACCCGCTGCTGCCCGCGGTCGCGGTGGGCGCCGTGGAGACGCGCCACATCGTGTACCCGCTGCGGGTGATGGCCCGGCACCGCCACATCCGGTTCCACAAGAACAAGGCCACCCGCATCGACCTCGACCGGCGCGAGGTCCACCTCCACAACAACCTGGTCGAACCCTACGACACGCTCGTGATCGCGGTCGGCAGCACGACCCACTACTACGGCGTCCCGGGGGCCGCGGAGCACGCGCGCCCCTTCAAGACCGTGGTGGACGCCATGACGCTGCGCGCCCGCGTCGTGGAGCTGTTCGAGATGGCCGAGCAGGCCCGCACGAGCGAGCAGCGCCGGCGCCTGCTGTCGTTCGTGATCGTGGGCGGCGGGGTCACGGGCGTGGAGGTGGCGGCCGAGCTGCTGGACATGGCGCGCGACACGCTGCTGCCCAAGTTCGCCTCGCTCCACAAGTCCGACCTCACCGTCACCGTGCTGGAGGGGGGCGACCGCGTGGTGGGCAGCGCCCGGCCCGAGCACTCGGACTACGTGCACCGCTTCCTCGAGCGCCGCGGCGTGCGCGTGGTCTTGAACGCGCGGGTCACCCGCGTGGAGCCGCGCCTGGTGCACCTCGAGGACGGCGGCAGCGTGCCGGGCTTCACGCTGATCTGGACCGCGGGCGTGCACCCGCCCGAACTGGTGCGTTCCCTGCCGCTCCAGCACGCCCCGGACGGACGGGTGCGCGTGGACGAGCACCTGCGGGCCCTGCGTCCCGACGGCCGCCCCGCGGAGGGCGTGTTCGTGATCGGGGACTGCGCCGCGTCGCTGCGGGAGGACGGCCGGCTCCAGCCAGCGCTCTCGCAGACCGCGGTGGCGATGGGGAGCCACGTGGGGGAGAGCCTGGTTCGCATCGCGCGCGGGCGGCCGCTCGAGAAGTTCCGCTTCCGCGACGTCGGGTACATCATCTCGCTCGGCAAGCACAGCTCGGTGCTCGAGTTGTTCGGCGTGCCGGTGGCGGGCAAGCTGGCGTGGCTGCTGTGGGCGGCCGCCTACCTCGTCAAGATGGTGGGCGTCCGCAAGCAGATCGAAGTGGGGCTCGACCACCTGACGCACCTGTTCTTCGAGCACGACGTGTCGCAGATCCTGAACCGACGCCAGATCCTCTCCGACGAGGAACTGAACCTCTCGCTCGGAGCGGCCGAAAACGGGGAGACGCGGGAACGTGCCGCGGTGTGAGCCGGCGGTCCCTCCCCCCCGGACCCCGCAAGGACCAGCCCTGGAGGGACGATGCAGCGCTACGACCTGGTGGTGATCGGGAGCGGACCGGCCGGGCAACGCGGCGCGGTGCAGGCCGCCAAGCTCGGCAAGAAGGTGGCGGTGGTCGAGCGGCGCACCGACATGGGGGGCGTCTGCATCAACTCGGGCACCATCCCGAGCAAGACGCTGCGCGAGGCGGTGCTCGACCTCTCCGGCTTCCGGCAGCGCGCCCTCTACGGCGCGGCCCACCGCGGCAAGGAAGAGGTCACCGTGCAGGACCTCTTCTACCGCACCAACAGCGTGATGAGCTGCGAGCGGGAAGTGGTGAAGGCCCAGCTCCAGCGCAACGGCATCAAGCTGCTGGCCGGGACCGCGAGCTTCGCCGGTCCGAACGAGATCCTCATCCAGGACGGCGATTCGACCCAGACCGTCGGGGCCGACCACGTGCTGCTCGCGGTCGGCACGCGCCCGGGGCTTCCCCCCGGCCTGGTGGTGGACCACGAGCGGGTGCTCACCAGCGACGACATCCTGTCGCTCCCGCGGCTGCCCCGCACCATGACCGTGGTCGGCGCCGGCATCATCGGCGTCGAGTACGCCACCATGTTCGCGGCGCTCGGGGTCGAGGTGACCCTGATGGACAAGCGCGCGGAGATGCTCGACATGGTGGACCGCGAGCTGGTGGACGCGTTCACCTTCCAGGCGCGCTCGATGAACGTGACCCTCCGGCTCGGCGAGGAGGTCTCGCGGCTCGAGATGGGAGCCAACGGCGGCGTGGTGGTGGAGATGAAGAGCGGCAAGCGCCACGCCACGCAGATGGTGCTGGTTTCGTCGGGGCGGCAGGGCATGACCGAGTCGCTGAACCTCGACCGCGCCGGCCTCGCGGCGGACGACCGGGGGCGGATTCCGGTGGACGAGCACTTCCGCACCTCGGTGCCCCACATCTACGCGGCGGGCGACGTGATCGGGTTTCCGGCGCTCGCCTCGACCAGCGCCGAGCAGGGGCGACTCGCCTCGTGCGCCATGTTCGGCGTGCCCACGCGCAGCGTGCCCGAGCTGTTCCCCTTCGGCATCTACGCGATTCCCGAGATCGCGTGGGTCGGCCGGAACGAGGCGGAGCTCACGCGCGACGGCATCCCGTTCGAGACCGGGATCGCGCGCTACGACGAGATCGCCCGGGGCCACATCCTCGGCGACCGCTCGGGCATGCTGAAGCTGATCTTCCACCTCGACACCCAGAAGATCCTCGGGGTGTGGGTGATCGGCACGCAGGCCACCGAGCTGGTCCACATCGGGCAGGCGGTGCTCTCGCTCGGCGGCACGCTCGACTACTTCGTCTCGACCGTCTTCAACTACCCGACGCTGGCCGAGTGCTACAAGGTCGCGGCCCTCGACGGGTACAACAAGCTGAGGGACCTGAGCCGGGTCGAGAGCGCGGTGCCCGCCCCGGTCGCGGGACCCGCGGGGCAGCCGTGACGTCGTCGGTGCGCCTCGCGCTCGAGACCCTGGCGAGCGGACTGCGCTTCCGGGGCCGGACCGCCAAGGGCTTCGACCTGGTGTTCGACAGCGGCGAGGGCAGCCTCGGCGCCGATCCCGTCGAGACCGTGCTCGGCGCGCTCGGCGCCTGCCACGCGATGGACGTGATCAGCATCCTGCGCAAGAAGCGCCAGGACGTGACGGGCTACGAGATCGTCCTCACCGCCGAGCGCCGCACCGAGCACCCCCGCGCCTTCACCTCGATCGAGATCCTGCACCGGGTGCGGGGCCGGGGCGTGAACCCGGGCGCGCTCGAGGAGGCGGTGCGGCTCAGCGAGGAGAAGTACTGCAGCGTGCACCACTCGCTGAACCCGGGCATCGCGTTCCGGACCCGGACCGAAGTGCTGGAGGAAGCGCCCGCGAGCTAGGCTCCGGCCGCGACCACCTCGCCCGCGGGCCGTTCCCGGCCGGAGACCGGCCGCACCCGCGCACGCCCCCGGCGGGCTCGTTCCCCGCGGCCGCCTGCGCTACCATCGCCGGCGTGACCGGCGACCGACCCGCTCCCCGCCTCGGGCTCTCCGAGCTGATCCTGCGCGTGGCCGACGTGGCGCGATCCGTCGCGTTCTACCGGGACGTGGTCGGGCTCGTGCCCGAGCGCGAACCGGGCCCCGACTGGGCGTGGCTGTGGTGCGGCGCCCCCGGCGCGCTGCCGCGCCTCGGGCTCACCTCGCGGCCGCTCTCGTTCGGGGCGGCGCACTGCGGGGGCCCCGCGCACTTCGCGATCGCGGTCGCGCGCGAGGCGATTCCGGCGGAGAAGCGGCGGCTCGAGGGTTTCGGCCTCGAGGTCGAGGGGCCGGTCACGTTCGAGTTCTGGAAGGCCGACTCCATCTATTTCAGCGACCCGGACCTGAACCGGGTCGAATTCTGCGGGTTCGAGCACCTGAACGGGCGAGGAACGGCATGAGCGTCGCGCGGGCGGGCGGAAGGGAGGCGGAGATGGGCGAGTTTCGGATCGAGAAGGACAGCCTGGGGGAGATGAAGGTGCCGGCCGCGGCGCGCTACGGGCCCCAGACCCAGCGGGCGGTGGAGAATTTTCCGATCTCGGGACAGCCGCTGCCGCCGGCGTTCCTGCACGCGCTCGGGCACATCAAGGCCGCGGCGGCGCGCGTGAACCGCGAGCTCGGCACCGTGGACCCCGCCCTGACCGAAGTCATCGAGCAGGCCGCGGGCGAGGTCGCGGAGGGGCGCTGGGACGCCGAGTTCCCGATCGACGTGTTCCAGACCGGCAGCGGCACCAGCTCCAACATGAACGCGAACGAGGTCATCGCGCATCGCGCGAGCGAGATCCTCGGGCGGAAGGTCCACCCCAACGACCACGTCAATTTCGGCCAGAGCTCGAACGACGTGATCCCGACCGCGCTCCACGTCTCGGCGCTGCTCGAGATCGAGCGCGACCTGCTGCCCGCGCTCGCGCGGCTGTGGAAGGTGCTCGACGCGAAGGCCCACGAGTTCGACGGGATCATCAAGTCGGGGCGCACCCACCTGATGGACGCCACCCCGATCCGGCTCGGCCAGGAGTTCTCGGGCTACGCCTCGCAGGTGGAGCACTCGATCGCGCGGATCAAGGCCACGCTCCCCGACCTGCGCGAGCTGGCGATCGGCGGCACCGCGGTGGGCACCGGGCTCAACACGCACCCGGACTTCGGCCGCCGGGTCGCGGCCGAGCTGTCCCGCAGGACCGGCACCGCGTTCGGCGAGGCGCGCAACCACTTCGAGGCGCAGGGCGCGCAGGACGGCGCGCTGTGGGCGAGCGCCGCCCTCAACTCGACGGCGGCGAGCCTGATGAAGGTCGCCAACGACATCCGCCTCATGAATTCCGGCCCGCGCTGCGGCCTCGGCGAGATCACGCTGCCCGCGATCCAGCCGGGCTCGAGCATCATGCCGGGCAAGGTCAACCCGGTGATCTGCGAGGCCGTGATCCAGGTGGGCGCGCAGGTGATGGGCAACCACGTCGCGATCACGGTGGGCTCGCAGTGGGGCCAGCTCGACCTCAACACGATGCTGCCGATGATGGCGCGCAACCTGCTCGAGAGCGTGGCGCTGCTGGCCGCCTCGGCCCGCGCCTTCGCCGACAAGGCGCTCGCGGGGCTCACCGCCAACGAGGAGACCTGCCGCGGCTACGTGGAGATCTCGCCGAGCATGGCCACCGCCCTCAACCCGCTGATCGGCTACGACCAGGCCGCCGAGATCGCCAAGCGCTCGTTCAAGGACCGGCGCCCGGTGCGCGAGCTGGCGGGCGAGATGACGAAGCTCTCGAAGGAGGAGATCGCCCAGGCGCTCGACCCGCGGCGGCAGACGGAACCGGGGCTCGATCTCGGCGGCGGCGCCGGCGGATGAGCGCGACCCCCGTCCCGGGCGCGGCCCCGGAGGCCTCGCCCTCGCCCTCGGCCTGGCACCCGGCGCCCGCCGACCTCGACGCGATCACCGCGCGCCTGCTCGAGGCGCGCGACATCCTGCGCGGCGTCGCGCACCGCACGCCGGTCATGACCTCGCGCACGCTCGACGAGCGGCTCGACGCGCGCGTGTTCCTCAAGTGCGAGAACTTCCAGCGCATGGGCGCCTTCAAGTTTCGCGGCGCCTACCACATGATTTCCCGGCTCGACGACGCGACCCGCGCGCGCGGCGTGGTGGCCTACTCGTCGGGCAACCACGCGCAGGCGGTGGCGCTGGTGGCGGAGCTCGCGCGCATCCCGGCCACGATCGTGATGCCGAGCACCGCCCCGGCCGCCAAGATCGCGGCGACCCGCGGCTACGGCGCCGAGGTGGTGTTCTACGACCAGGCCGGGGAGCCGCGCGAGGCGCTGGCGAAACGGCTGGCGGCCGAGAAGGGCGCGACGCTGGTGCCGCCCTTCGACCATCCCGACGTCATCGCCGGCCAGGGCACCGCCGCCCTCGAGCTCTTCGAGGACGCGGGGCCGCTCGACGTGCTGGTGGTGCCGGTCGGCGGCGGCGGCCTGATCTCGGGATCGGCGCTGGCCGCGCGCCACGCCTCGCCCGAATGCGCCGTGATCGGGGTCGAACCCGAGGCGGGAAAGGACGCCACCGCGTCGTTCCAGTTCGGCCGGCTGGTGCGCAAGGAGTGCGGGCCCACCATCGCCGACGGCGCGCGCACCCCGCAGCTCTCGCCCCTGACGTTCGACGTGCTCCGCCGCTGCGTGCGCGGCATGGTGCCGGTGCCGGACGCGGCGATCCTCGAGGCGATGCGCTTCCTCGCCGAGCGCATGAAGCTGGTGGTGGAGCCGACCGGCGCGCTCGCGCTCGCGGCGCTGCTCGGCGGGCGCGTGGGGGCGGGGAGCGCGATCGGCACCCCGGGCAAGGGCTGGGCTCCCGCCAGCGGCGGCGACGACCGCGCGCGCATCGGCGTGATCGTTTCGGGCGGGAACGTGGACCTGGAGAAGCTGGGGGAGTGGCTGGGACCGGGCGCGGCCGACGCCTGAACGCTCCGCGCCGCGCCGCCGCGCGGCGCCCGGATCAGCCGCGCGCGGGAACCGCCGCGTGGACCGCCTCGACCAGCGCCTCGAGCCCGCGCTCCACGTCCGCGCCGAGGTGCACGCGGATCACGCGCCGCTCGCGCTTCACCAGCACCTCGTAGTCGCCCGCCGCCTGCGAGCGCCGGAGCGCCCCGAAGCCGTAGGGCTCGCCCGGGATCGGGAGCTCGTCCCCCTCGTCGCAGGTGAGCTGCACGAACAGGCCGGTGGCGGGGCCGCCCTTGTGGAGCTGGCCGGTGGAGTGCAGGAAGCGGGGGCCGTAGCCGGTGGTGGTGGCGAGGCGCGACGCGTCGCGGAGCGCGACGCGGAGCCGCTCCAGCCGCTCGTGCCGCTCCGGGGTGCGGTGCATGTAGGCGAGCAGCGCGACGTAGTCGCCGGGGCGGGCGGTGGCGAGCAGGGCCGGGACCCACGCGGCGGGGTCGGCGCCGGCGCGCGTGCCCAGCGCGGCGGCCATCGCGGGCGGCGCCTCCACGAAGCGCTCGCCCGCCGAGGCCGCCGGGGCGGGAGCATCGAACTCGCCCTTCTCGAGGAAGCGCTTCAGCACGTCCTGCGTGGCGGTCTTGGCCTCGGTCACGTTGGGCTCGTCGAACGGGTCCACGCCGAGCACCGCGCCCGCCACGGCCGTGGCGATTTCCCAGCGCAGGAATTCGGCGCCGATCGCGCTCAACGAGGGGATCGTCCAGCGCAGCACCGGGTGGCCGGCGGCGGCGAGCGCGGCGAGGGCGGCCTCGGTCTCGGCCGCGAGCGGCTGCACCGACGCCGCCACGAACACGCGGTCCGTGCCGTAGACGGACGGCGGCCCGAGCGGCTCGTCCGCGACCGGCAGGATGCCGCGCCCGAGCTTGCCGGTGCTCTCGGCCACCAGCTGCTCGATCCAGGCGCCGAGCGCCGCGACCTCGGGGCCCAGCGCCAGCGTGAGCTTGTCGCGACCGGCGAGCGCGAGTTCGCCGAGCGCCGCGCCGAGCCGCAGGCCCGGGTTCTCGGCGGCCGGCACCCGGGGGCCGCTCGCCGCGGCCTCGACGAGCGCCGCGTCCAGCAGGTCGCCGGTGTCCACGCCGATCAGCGATGCGGGCACCAGGCCGAAGTAGGAAAGGGCGGAATAGCGCCCGCCGATGTCGGGGGGATTCGAGCACACGCGGCGGTAACCGCGCTCGACCGCCAGCTTCTCCAGCGCGGTGCCGGGGTCGGTGATGGCGACGAACGCCCGGCCGGCCTTGTCGCCCCGCACCTCGCGCACCCACTCGTAGAAGTATTTCTCGAACGAGGCCACCTCGATGGTCGAGCCCGACTTGGACGCCACGAGGAACAGCGTGGTCCGGGGATCGCAGGAGGTGGTGATGGCCCGCACCGCGGCGGGCGACGTGTTGTCGAGCACGTCGAGCTCGATCGCGCCCGGCTTGATCCCGAAGGTCTGGCGCAGCACCTCGGGGGCCAGGCTCGAGCCGCCCATGCCGAGCAGGACCGCCTGCGTGAAGCCCTCCCGCCAGATGCTGATGGCGAGCGTGTGGAGCGCCTCCACCTCGACGCGCAGCGTGTGCGGCACGTCGAGCCAGCCGAGCCGGTTGGCGGCCACCTTGCGGTGCTCGGGATCGTCCCCCCACAACGCGTCGTCGTGGACCCACAGCCGCTCCGCGAAACGCTGGGCGTCCAGGTTCCGCAGGCGCGCCTCGAACGCGGCCTGCGCGGGGCCGAGCGAGAAGCTCATCGGGATCCGCCGGCCATCTGGGCGCGGCGGCTCTCGAGCGTGTCGAGCAGCGAGTCGTACGACTTCACGAAGGCGGTCACGCCCTCGGGCTCCAGCTCCGCGATCAGGGCGTCCACCGGGACGCCGAGCGCGGGCAGGCGTTCGAACGCCGCGCGGGCCGCGGGCAGGTCGTGCCCGATCCGCGCCTCGACGCGGCCGTGGTCGTTGAAGGCCTCGAGCGTGTGGGGCGGCATCGTGTTCACGGTGTCGGGGCCGATCAGCTCCTCGACGTAGAGCACGTCGGAGTAGGCGGGGTTCTTGGTCCCGGTCGAGGCCCACAGGGGCCGCTGCGGGTGGGCGCCCCTGGCGCGCAGCGCGGCGAAGCGCGGGGAGCCGAACACTTCGCCGAAGGCCGCGTAGGCGAGGCGCGCGTTGGCGACCGCGACCTTGCCGAGGAAGCCCTCGAGCTCGGCGCGCTCGGTGGCTCCCGCGGGCAGCGTGGCGGCGCGCTGCTCGATCGCCCGGTCCACCTTGGTGTCCACGCGCGACACGAAGAAGCTCGCCACCGAGAACACGTCCGCGAGCGAGCCGCCCGCGGCGGCGCGCTGCTCCAGCCCCGTGAGGGCGGCCTCCATCACCTGCCGGTAGCGCGCCAGCGAGAAGATCAGCGTGACGTTGATCGAGAGCCCCTCGGCCATGAGCGTGGCGATCGCGGGCAGGCCGGCCTCGGTGGCCGGCACCTTCACCATCACGTTGGGCCGGTCCACGAGCCGCCACAGGCGCCGCGCTTCCTCGATCGTGGCCGCGGTGTCGTGCGCGAGGCGCGGATTCACCTCGATGCTGACGCGGCCGTCGCGCCCGCCGGTGCGGGTGGCGGTCGCGGCGAGCTGGTCGCAGGCCTCCTGGATGTCCTCGATGGCGAGCGCCTCGAACAGCCCGGGCCCGGAGCGCCCGGCGGCGGCGTGGCGGTGGAGCGAGGCGTCGTAGTCGTCCGAGCCCGCGATCGCCTGCTGGAAGATCGTGGGATTGGAGGTCACGCCGACGACGCCGGCGTCCCGCACCAGCCGGCCGAAGCTGCCGTCGGAGAGGTCGCGGCGGCGGATGAAGTCGAGCCACACGCTCTGTCCGAGTTCGAGGAGTCGTTCCGCCCGGCTGGCCATCATGAGGCTCCCTGTGAGCGCTGGAGGTTCTGGGCGAGGCACACCCGCCGGCCCTCGGGGTCCCGCAACAGCGCGAGGCGGTGTCCCCAGGGCATGTCGGTGGGCGGCTGGTCCAGGGCGACGCCCTTCCGGACCAATGCGGCGCAGGCGGCGTCCACGTCCGCGACGAAGAAGTAGAGGCTGGGCTCGCCCGGCGGCTGCCACTGCTCGGGCGCGTTGCCCGCGGGGGGCATGAAGCCGAGGCTCGAGGTGGGGGTCACGAACACCGTCATGTACCCGTGCTCCGGAATGTGCAGCACGTTGGTGAAGCCGAGCGTCTCGACGAAGAATCGGCGCATCGCCTCGAGGTCGTGGGTGCCGTAGCTCATGTGGTGGTGCGTGAGCCCGATGCCGGTGCCCGCCGGCCGGCCGTTGGGCGCGGGCAGCGACAGGGCGTCGGTCACGGCCGTCGCGCGCGCCGGCTTGCGGGCATCCGCGGCCGCGGCGCGCGGCTTCGTGCGCGGCTTCACGCCGGGTGCGGCGCTCCGGCCGCGCGTCGCGGCCTTGCGGCGTGCCGGGGCCGCGGCGCGCGCGCGCTTCGCGCCCGCACGGCGCCGGGTGGAGGACGCTCCCGGCCGGCCGCTTCGGCCGGATCCGGCGCGGCCGCTTCGGGAACTCGAGCGCTTGGCCACGGGCGATACTCCTTTATGGAGACGGGGAGGCAGCCGCAATCGTCGGCACGGGGAAGGAGCCCGCTCGCAAAGATGCGTCACGCTCCCGTGGCGCGCAAGGCGCCGGCGCGTCGCGACTCAGGCGGGGCGACCCGCCCGGCGCCGGTCCGCGGTCATGCCGAGCACGAGGCCGGCCAGCACCAGCCCGGTCCCGGCGAGGCTCCGTCCGGTCACCGCCTCGTCGCGGAACACCGCGCCCAGCACCAGCGCGATGACGGGTGTGACCACCGAGATGAAGGCCACGCGCGTCACGGGCCAGTGCTGGAGCAGCCACGCCAGGAGCGCGAAGGCGCCCACCGATCCGAGGAGCACGAGGTAGAGGAGCGAGGTCCAGCCCTCGGCGGTCGCGGGCGGGGCCCAGCGCTCGCCGGCGAGGGCGCTCGCGGCGAGGCAAATCGGAAGTCCCACGGCGCAGCCCACCGCGTTGGCGGCGAAGGGCGACTGGCGGGGCCCGCGCTTCAGGAACGTGGTGCCGAGCCCGCCGAAGGTGGCGGCGACGATCACCGCGATCGCGCCCGCCCGGTGCGACAGATCCCCCGCCGAGCCGCCGCCGATCAGCGCGACGCCCGCCAGCGCCACCAGCGCGCCCGTGATCTTGAGCGCGTTGAGACGCTCCATCCCGAACGCCCGCGTGATGAGCGCCGTGGAGAGCGGGATGGTCGCGAACAGCACGGCGGTGAGACCGGAGGAGATGTACTGCTCCCCCCAGTAGAGGAGCGGGAAGTTGATGCCGAACTGGAAGGCCCCGTAGAGCGCGGCGGCCCGGAGCGCGGCGCCGCGCGGGAACGGGTGCCCGACGAGGCGGGTGAGGAGCGCCAGGATCGCCCCCGCGAGACCGAGCCGCATGCCGGCCGCCCACAGCGGAGGCAGCGAGTCGTTCCCGATCGCGATGAAGAGGAAGGTGCTGCCCCAGATGGCGCCGCAGCCCGCGAACGCGAGCCAGGGTCCCCGGCCGCCCGCCGGAGGCGCGTTCACGCGGGGCGCCCCGGCGCCGCGCCGGCCTCCCGGGTCACCGCCGCCAGCGGTACGTCAGGAAACCCTCGACGCCCGCGAAACCGGGTTCGTAGTCGCGATTGCGCGAGTTCCCGGGGAAGGGGAGCTTCTCCCACTTGGCCGTGCCCGCCGCGAACAGCCCCTGCACGCCGAGCGCGAGGTGGCGGTTGACCTCGAACTGGAGCCCCGGGCCGCCGCCGACGCTGCCGCCGTTCAGCTGCAGGTTGCCGAAGACCTTGTCCTCGACCGACCCCGAGACGTAGCTGACCCCGAACTCGACGAACGGCCGCACCGGGCGGGTCGGGAGCATGTAGCGCACGTCGAGGCCGAGGTGGAACACCGAGAGGTCGAAGTCCACCGTGCCGATGATGTTCCCGTTCGGGTCGGTGGCGATGTAGCTCGGGGTCTCCTCGATCGTGCCGTAGAGGTGGAACCCGAACGCCAGCGTCTCGGTGACGTTCTGGCGGATGCGGAAATCCACCAGCGCGTCGGGGCTGGAGCGGGAATCCTGCGGCAGGTTGAAGAGGCTGGCTTCCGAGGCGCTGGCACCCCCGAGTCCGAGGCTCACCTCGAGCGGCGTGGCCTCGGCGGCGCGGGCCGCCGCAGCGGGCAGGAGGCCGCCGATCGCGAGCGCCGCGGCGAGCGCGAGGGCCGCGACACCCGAAGGGCGGCGGGAACGGTGGGGGGCGGGATGTCCCGGGCCCCCGGGTCGCGTGAAGCGTCTCATGACGGTGTTCCTCCTCCGGACTCCGTCGCGCGAATCCATTCGAGCACCCGGGCCGCGACCGCTTGGGGCGTGAACCCGAAGTGCTCGCGCAGCTCCTCGATCGGCGCCGATTCCCCGAACCGGTCGAGCCCGATCACCAGCCCGCGATCCCCGGCGAGCCCGGCCCATCCCCCGGTGGCGCCGGCCTCGATCACGACGCGGCGGCCTCCCGGCGGCAACAGGCGCGCGCGCCACGCCGCATCCTGCTCGAGGAACCGCTGCGGCGCGAGCAGGCTCACGACGCGCGACGGCACGCCCTGCGCCTCGAGCCGCGCGGCCGCCTCGACCGCGAGCGGGACCTCCGAGCCGGTCGCGAGCAGGGTGACGCCGGGCGGGGCACCCGCGGCCGCCTCGCGCACCACCGAGCCGCCGCGCCGCGCGTCGGCGGCCGCGAACGACGCGGGGCGCTCGAGCGGGGGCAGCGTCTGGCGGGTCAGGGCGAGCAGCGTCGGGCCGTCGCGGCGCTCGAGCGCCATGGCCCACGCCGCGGCCGTCTCCCAGCCGTCGGCCGGGCGCAGCACCAGCAGGTTCGGGATCAGGCGCAGCGAGGCGAGGTGCTCGATCGGCTCGTGGGTGGGGCCGTCCTCGCCGAGGAAGATCGAGTCGTGGGTGAAGATCCAGATCACCTGCAGCTTCATCAGCGCGCTGAGACGGATCGCCGGGCGGCAGTAGTCGGTGAACACCAGGAACGACGCGCCGTAGGGCACGCAGCAGCCCGAGAGCGCCATGCCGTTGAGGATCGCGCCCATGCCGTGCTCGCGGATGCCGAAGTGCAGGTTGCGGCCCGAGAAGTCGTCGCGCTGGACCGAGGGCGAGTCCTGGATGCGCGTCTTGGTCGAGGGCTCGAGGTCGGCGCTGCCGCCGGCGAGCGCCGGCACCAGCGCCGCGGCGCGCTGCAGCACCGCGTGGCCGTGCGCCCGCGTCGCGGCGGCGCCGGCCGGGGCCCCGGCGGTGAGCCGCTCGAAGACGTCCTCCGGAACCGCGCGCCGGGTGAGCGCGTCCCAGCGGGCGGCGCCCCCGGGGTCGCGGGCGCGCCCCGCCCCGGACACCCGGGGGCCCCCGGCGGAGCCCCGGGGGGGCGCGGGGGCGCGCGCGGCCGAGCGGGCCCCCCCCCCGGCGGGGCCGAGGAAGGAGGGCGACTCCGGCCAGCCGAGCGCGCGCTTGGCGCCGGCCAGCTCCTCGGCGCCGAGCGGCTCGCCGTGCGCCTCGCGCGAGTCCTGCTTGTGCGGCGCGCCGTAGCCGATGTGGCTGCGGGCGACCACGAGGCTCGGGCGGGCGGTCTCGGCGACGGCGCGCCCGAGGGCTTCCGCCACCGACTCGCAGTCGTGGGCGTCCGCGCGCTCGACGTGCCAGCCGTAGGCGGCGAAGCGCGCGGCCACGTCCTCGGTGAACGCGAGCGCGGTGTCGCCCTCGATCGAGATGCGGTTGTCGTCGTAGACGTAGACCAGGTTGCCGAGCCCCCAGTGGCCGGCGAGCGAGGCGGCCTCGGAGGCGACCCCTTCCATCAGGTCGCCGTCGCTCACGATCCCGAACACGCGGTGGGTGACCGGGGCGAATCCGGCGTCGCCGGTGCGCGCCGCCAGCATGCGCGCCGCGAGCGCCATCCCCACGCCGTTGCCGAAGCCCTGCCCGAGCGGTCCGGTGGTGGTCTCGACGCCCGGCACCAGCCCGTGCTCGGGATGGCCCGGGGTGCGGCTGCCGAGGCGGCGGAAGCGCTCGAGCTCCTCCATCGGCAGGTCGTAGCCCGCGAGGTGAAGCATGGCGTAGAGCAGCATCGAGCCGTGGCCCGCCGAGAGCACGAAGCGGTCGCGGTCGGCCCACTCCGGATCGCCGGGCTGGTAGCGGAGGAAACGCGTCCACAGCACGCACGCCACCTCGGCCATCCCCATCGGCATGCCGGGATGCCCGCTCTTCGCGCGCTCGACGGCGTCGGCCGCGAGGAAGCGGATGGTGTTGGCGGTGAGCCGGTCGAGCGCGGCGGTGCCGGGGCTCACGGCCGGGCTCCCGCGAGGCTCGCGCCGTCGAGCGCCACGCGCGCCGCGCCCCACAGCGAGGTGTGCTCGTCGCGGATCACGGTCACCGGGACCCGCGCGAGCAGCGGGGCGAGGCGGCCCTTGTCGGCGAACGCCGCGAGGAAGCCGCCCTCGCGCAGGGCGGGAACGATCTTGGGGGCGATCCCGCCGCCCAGGTACACGCCGCCCACCGCCAGGGCCTTGAGCGCGAGGTTGCCGGCCTCGGCCCCGTAGACCTCGCAGAAGCGCCGGAGCGCGAGACTCGCCCGTTCGCAGCGGCCCTCGAGCGCGGCGCGGGTCACCTCGGCCGCCGGATCGGCGGCCGCGTCGAAGGCGGCGGCGAAGCCGGAGGGCTCCTCGCCGAGGCCGGCGTCGCGGTGGTAGCGATGCAGGTCGGCGAGCCCCGGGCCCGACAGCACGCGCTCGTAGCTGACGCGCCCGTAGCGGGCGCGCAGCCACAGCAGCAGCCCGTCCTCGAACGCGTTCCGGCTCGCGAAATCGGCGTGGCCGCCCTCGGAGCTGCTCGGGAGCCAGCGGTCCCCGTTCCGCACCAGCAGCGCCTCGCCGAGCCCGGTGCCGGCGGCGATCAGCGCGCGGTTGCCGGGCGCGGCCACCCCGCCCTGCAGGGTTTCGAGGTCCCCTTCGCCCAGCTCGCCCAGCCCCCACGCGGTGGTGACCAGGTCGTTGAGCAGGGTGACCGGGACGCCGCCGATCGCGGCGCCGAGGCGGTCGCCCGCCATCACCCACGGCAGGTTGGTGGCCTCGCAGCGGTTGTCCACCACCGGGCCCGCGATGCCGAGCACCGCGCACGCCGGGCGCGCCCCGGCCTCCGCGAGAAATGCGGTGACGATGGACTCGAGCGACGGGTGTTCGCGGCTCGCGTAGCGGCGGTGCAGCGACGGCCGCCGCGCCGAGCCGCCCGACTCCACGAGCGCGAGATGGGTCTTGGTGCCGCCCACGTCTCCGGCGAGGATCACGCGGCGCATCGTAGCCGATGGCCCCGCGGCGCGTCAGGCCGGGGCGGACCCGCGCCGGGCGCGGGCTCGCCGCGTCGCGATCGGGCGCACGCTGGCCTATCATGGCGGCGCGGACCCGCGGCGCGCGGCCCGGCCGGCGCGCCGCGGTGCC
>CAZIVR010000036.1:0-31832 GCA_964542745.1 uncultured bacterium | reverse complement strand
ACGCCGATCTGGCGCAGCTCGATCCGGCACCGGAATTTCGCGGCGAGGTCCTTGACCAGGTCGCGAAAGTCCACGCGGTGCTCCGCGGAGAAGTAGAAGGTCAGCCGGTGGCCCCCGAAGGCGGCCTCGACCTCGCTCAGGTCCATCTTCAGCTCGCGCGTCTCGATGCGCTGGCGGCAGTAGGCGAACGCCTCGGCCTCCCGCTCGCGCAGGTGGTCCTCGCGGTCGAGATCCTCCTCCTCGGCCTTGCGGATGATTTCGCGGGTGACGTTGCCCGGGCGCTTGAGCGCCACCAGCGCCGGGTCCTTGAGCATCACCGAGCCGAGCAGGTCGCCCTGCTCGCCCTGCACGATCACCTTGTCGCGCAGCCGCAGCCAGAGGTTTCGGGAGTTGAGGAAAAACTCGCGCCGGGAGCCGCGCAGGGCGACCTGGACGATGTCCGCCATGGGAACCTCTATCGCGCGGAGGGCCCGCGCGCCACACGCCGGCATGGGGGCCGGCGAACGATGGAGCCTCGGAATCCCGGCGATCCTCGCGGCGCGACCCCGAGCCGGGGCGCGCCCCGCGAACCGCGGGCTATGGACAGGGCGGCCGGTGGAACCCGCCGCCGCACGGGGCGAGGATAGCCCAGCCCCGGGGCGGGCGCCCGCGATTTCTGCGGCGTCGCCTCAGGCGCTCGGGGCGGCCGTGGGCGCGCCCGCGAGCACCTGGCTCAGGAGGCGCAGCAACTGGGCCGGCCGGTACGGCTTGGGGAGGAACGGCAGGTTCGGCAGCTCCGCGCGCGCGCCCGTGTCGCTCGCGAAGCCGCTGGTGAGGACGATCGGGAGCCCGGGCACGAGCTGGCGCATGCCGCGCACGACCAGCGGGACCGGCGTGCCGGGCATCGTGAGGTCGAGCAGCACGAGCTCGACGTAGGTCGGGTCCTCCGCCAGCCGCGCGAGCGCCTGGTCGCCGTCCGAGGCGCGCAACACGGTGCAGCCGGCGCTCGCCAGCACGCTTTCCGCGTAGGCGAGCACCGCCGGCTCGTCGTCCACCACCAGCACGACGCGGCGGCGCAGGTCGCCGGGAAGCGACTCGGCGGCGGGCTCGGCGGGCAGCCTCCCGTCCGCCGGGCGGAACGCCGGGAGCCGGACCACGAAGGTGGAGCCGCGGCCCGGCGTGCTCTCCACGTCGACCCGCCCGCCGTGCTGGGACACGATGCCGTAGACCATGGCGAGACCGAGTCCCGTGCCCTTGCCCACCGGCTTGGTGGAGAAGAACGGCTCGAACATCCGCGGCAGGATCTCCGGGGCGATCCCGGTCCCGGTGTCGGAGACCTCGATTTCCACCGCGGCCTCCTCTTCGTCCTCCGCGCCCGCAGCCCCGGCCCGCGCGCGGCGGGTGGAGAGGCGCAGCGTCCCGAACTCGCCCATCGCGTCGCGCGCGTTGGTGCAGAGGTTGAAGAGCGCCTGCTGGATCTGCCCCGGATCGGCGCGGACCCACGGCGCCGCGGGGTCGAGGTCCACGAGCAGCACGATGCCCGCCGGCAGCATGCGCCGCATCAGGGAGGCCGTCTCCTCGACGATCGCGTTGACCGAGCAGGTGCGCGGGTTGGCCGGCAGCATCCGGCTGAAGGCGAGCAGCCCGCGCGTGAGCTCGGCGCAGCGCTCGGCGGCGCGCAGGGCCATGCGGATCTGCTCGTCGCGCGCCGAGTCGGGGATGCGGCCCTCCTCGACCAGGGCGAGGTAGCCGATCACGGCGGTGAGCTGGTTGTTGAAGTCGTGCGCGATGCCCCCGGCCAGCGTCCCGATCGTCTCGAGCTTCTGCGCGTGCCGCAGCTGGGCCTCGATCTCCCGCTGCTCGGTGATGTCGGCCACGGCGCCGCGCAGGAGCACCGGGTTCCCCGCCGCGTCGTAGTCGCAGTCGGCGCGGTCGCGCACCCAGACCCAGGAGCCGCTGGCGTGCCGCAGCCGGTAGACGTGGTCGAAGGGCCGGCGCTCGCGGACGCTCCTTTCGTACGCCGCCCGCACCGCGGGCAGGTCCTCGGGGTGGGTCAGCGCGTTCCACTTCCCGTTGGTGTCGAGGTCGGCCGCGGTCCAGCCCAGCAGGGTTTCGATCGGGCCGCTGAAGCGGCACACGTCGCGACGGATGTCCCACTCGTAAACGGCCTGCCCCGTCACGCGGAGCGCGCGCGCGAAGCGGTCGTCCGAGGCGCGCAGGTCGGCGACCAGCATCGCGAGCTGGCTGCGGTCGTGGATGACCGCGACGATCGCGTCGAAGTCGGGTCCGTCCGAAAGCCAGACCGGCGCCGAGGTGATGCTCACCGCCGTGCGCCGGCCGTCCGCGGTCACCAGCACGACGTCCTCGGACGTGGCCGGCCGCCCGGTCTCGATCACGCGGGACAGGGTGCCGCGGGCGGGCGGGATCGGGGTTCCGTCGGAGGCTTCGAGCCGCCACAGGTCGGCGGGGAGCGGGGCGCCCACTTCGAGCGGCGCCCCGACCAGCTCGTGGAACCGGAGGTTGGAGAACAGCACGGTGCGGTCGGATCGCCGCACCATCACCACGCCCACGTCCACCGACTCGAGGAGGGCGTTGAGCTCGCGCTCCGAACGGCGCAGCTCCGCGAAGGCGTGCTCGATCTCGCGCCGGTCGATCGCGATGCCGACCACGGTGTCGAAGTCGCTCGCGCCGTCCACGGAAAGCGGAATCGAGCGGGCGATCATCGGCACGCGGCTCCCATCGGCCCGCTCGACGACGAGCTCGAGCGACGGGGTCGGCCGGCCGGTGCGGAGCGCGGAGGGGATCGCGAGGTCCGCGACCTGCAGCGGTTCGCCGTCCGGGCGGAACCAGCGCAGGCCCGCGAGCGCGGCGTGGTAGTCGTCCCCCGCGTCCACCGCGAGACCGAGGATCTCGCGCCAGTAGGGGTTGACGAATCGCACCCGTCCGTCGGCGCGCGACACGGCGACCACCGCCAGCGGAAGCCCTTCCATCAGGGCGTCGATCAGGCGCTGCTGTTCGGCGCGCGCGCGCAGCGCGTCTTCGAGCTGGCCCGCCATGCGGTTGAAGGCTTCGCCCGCGCGGCGGAGCTCCTCGGCCCCTCCGGCCGGCGCGCGCGCCGACAGGTCGCCGTCCGCCAGCCGGTCGGCAGCGTCCGCGAGGCGGCGGGCCGGGCGGGCGACGCCGCGATGCAGCATCCAGATCGCGAAGGCCACGGACAGCAGCCCGACCACCGCCAGCAGCTGGAAGTAGCGCGCCCCCTGCCGGTGCACCCAGCCGAGCATCGGTTCGGCCCCCGCGTCGAGGAATACCACCAGCTTCGCCGAACTCGGGGGCCCGACCCGCGCCGCGACCTGGATCCGCATCTCGGGGTGCAGGACCCGGTGCGCCACGCCGTCGGGAGCGGCGAGGGCGGAGAGGGCCCAGCGCTCCTCGGGGACGCCGCGTCCGCGGCCGGGGTGGTCGGCGTCGGAGAAGACGACCCAACGGCCCTCCGTATCGAGGATGCCCGCGCGGTGCGCGCCGGTGACCTGGCGGAGGCGCTCGATCGGCACGCCCACGGCGCGAACGTCGGCGTCCGGCCCGAGGGCCGCGAGGGTGCGTGCGGCGACCCCGGCGGCGCGCCGCAGGTCCCGCAGGCTGCGGTCCACCTCGGCTTCCTCGATCTGCCGCAGGCCGAGCGTCGCGCTCACGCACACCACGGTGCCCACCAGCGCGAGGAGGGACGCCGGCAGCAGGAACCGGATGCTGCGACCGATCCCGCGGACGGCCGGCATGGCTCAGTAGTTCCAGCGTCCGGTGGCGTGGCGCGGCCAGTCGCCTTCGCCCGGCCGGTGGCCCGCGACGCGGGTCATCGCCGAGAACACGGCGGCGTCCGGCGACACGTTGCCCTCGATGGCGCGCACCATCTCCTCCAGCACCATCATGCGGCGGCGGATCTCCCCGGCGTCGAGCCCCGCCGCCTGGCGGCGGATCTCCGCTTCGAGGTCGCGGTGGACGAGCTCGGCGGCGGGGGCGTCGAAGCGGGCGCGCAGCAGGTCGCGGAGCCACAGCAGGTGCGCGTCGGCCATGCGGCGGAGACCGTCGCGTCCGGTGCGCCCGTAGTTCATGAACTTCTGGGCCGCCACCCACAGCTCCGAGGGATCGCCCCGCCTCGCGGGCTCGAGCAGCTTCAGCGCCTCGTTCCGGCTCGCGACCGGATCCGAGTCGCGCTGCTCGAGGGCTCGCCCGAGCGATCCGGCCGAGAGCGCCGCCAGCGTGCGCGCGCGCTCCGCCTTCACGCCCGCCGCGCGCTCGAGGATCTCGGCGATCCGGGCCTCGCGCAGCGGCGCGAAGCGCACGCGCTGGCAGCGCGAGCGGATCGCCGCCGGCAGCCGGGCCGGGCGGGCGGTGGTGAGCACCCAGATCGTGGAGGCGCCGGGTTCCTCGATGGACTTGAGCAGCGCCGAGACCTGGTCCTCGCGCATGCGGTCGGCGTCGCGCACCACCACCACCCGGATCGGGGACTCGAAGGGCTTGAACGCGAGGTCGCGGAGCAGATCGCGCGTGTGCACCAGGCGGATCGAGGCGGCCTTCTCGTACTGGAAGACGAAGAAGGGATCGTCGCGCAGCGACTGGTGGATCGTCCCGACGATCTCGTCGAGCTGCTTCTCCTCGCCCGCGACCGGGAAGAGGAAGCGCAGGTCCGGGTGCGAGAGCGTGGCCGCCTTGCGGCAGGTCGCGCACCGCCCGCAGGCGTCGTCCGCGGGTCCGGCCTCGGGTGCCGCCGGCGGCGCGTCCGCGAACAGGCTCGGGGACGGCGGGGGCGCCGCCTCGGGAGCGGCCCCGGCGGCGCGGCACAGGACGGCGCGGGCGAAGGCGAGCGCGGCGGTCATCTTGCCGACGCCCGAGGGGCCGTGGAACAGGTAGGCGTTGGCGTACCGGCCGCGGGACACGATCCCCCGCAGGAACGCCGTGGCGCGGGGTTGATCGAGGAGCGAGTCGAGCGTCACGCCGAGCATGGCGCGCACAGTACCGGTCCCGGGGGCGCGAACCTAGCCGGGCGCCGTCGAATTTCGGGGAGAGTCCACGCCCGCGACACGAGATCCCGAAGCGGCTGCCGGATAGCGGCGGACCGCGAGGGATGCCAGCCAATTCGCGGGCCGGCGGGACGCCGCCGGCGGCCGCGCCGTCACCGCAGCCAGTCCTCCGGATTGAGGGAGCTGCCGCCTTTGCGCACCTCGAAGTGGAGCACCGGGCCCTTGAGCGATCCGGTCTCCCCGCTGCGTCCGAGCTGCTGTCCGGAGGCGACCTCGGCGCCGACCGCGACCGAGATCTCCGAGAGGTGGGCGTAGAGCGTGTAGTAGCCGTCGCCGTGGTTCACGATCACCATCTGCCCGTAGGACTCGAAGTCGTCGCTGGTGTAGTCCACGCGGCCTTTGGCGACCGCGCGGACCGGCGTGCCGACCGGCGCCGAGATGTCCACGCCGTTGTTGGGAACGACCGTGCCCCACCTGGGGTGCTTCTCCGGCCCGAAGCGGCCGACCAGGTCGCCGCGCACCGGCCACTCCAACTGGCCCGCGGCGCGCGCGAAGTCCCCGGTGTAGGGCTCCGGGGTGCGGCCCTGCTGGCGGGCCCGCGCCGCCTCCTCCTGCCGCTTGCGCTCGAGCTGCACCAGCAGGCGCTGGATGCTGCGCGCGGTGCGTTCCAGCTCGGCGGCCGCCGCCTCGTAGGCCTCGCGCTCGCCCTGGATCTTCTTCACCGTTCCGGCCCGTTCGCTGCGCAGGCGCGCGAGCCGTTCGTTCTCCGCGGTGGTGCGGCGCGCGTTGCGCTCGACGTCGGTGAGGTTCGACTCGAGCCGGATCTTGTCGGCCTCGACCATCTCCTTCCGGGTGCGCACGCCCTCGAGCAGGATGCGGTCCTGCTCCGCGACCATCACCAGGTAGTCCCAGCGCGCGAGCAGGTTGCCGAAGGAGCGCGTCGAGAGCAGGAATTCGAGATCGCGGGCCGCGCCCGACTTGTAGACGTTGCGCAGCCGCTTCGCGAGCCGGGCGCGCTGGGCCTGCAGGCTGAGGATGCTGCGTTCGAGGTCGGTGCGGGTCGCGTCGAGCTGCTGGTCGAGCCGCCGCTGCCGGACGTGCAGCGCGTTGAGGCGGCGCCGCGTCATGCCGAGGTCGCGCTCGGTCCGGCGCAGCTTCACGAGCTCGCGGTTCTCCTGGCCCTTGAGCCGCGTGGCGGCCTCGCGCTTCTCGCGCGCCTGGCGCTGGATCGCCTCCAGCTCGCGCCGTTTCGCGGCCTCGAGGCTGTCCTGCGCGCCGGCCGGAGCGAGCGCGGCGCCGAGCGCGAGGAGCGTGGCGAGCAGCGCGGCCGCGGCGCGCCACCGGGACCGGCGGTCGGGCGTGGCCCGGCGCCTCACGGCCCCACGCTGCGGAGCACGCGCGCGAGCGCGAGCTGCGCGGCGATCCACGCCAGCGCCACGGTCGCGCCGACGAAGGCGACCGTCCAGGTCCACGGCAGGAAGCTCACGCCGAGCAGCCGGCCCGCCACGGCCTGCTGGGCGGCGAACAGCAGGCCGAGCGCGAGGCCGGCGGCCGCGGCCGCGACCAGCGAAGCCTCGATCACGAACGGCGTGGCGATGAAGCGGTCGCTCGCGCCGAGCCGGCTCATGATCTCGACCTGCTGGCGGCGGGCCAGCACCATCAGGCGCAGCGTGTTGTAGAGCAGGAACACGATCGCCAGCGCGACCACCACGCCGGCGGCGATGGCGCCGTAGCGCAGCGCCGCCCCCAGCTCCTCGAGCCGGCGCACCCACTCCGCGCCGTAGCGCACGTCCTCGACCTCCGGGAACTCGGACACCTGCCGCGCCACCGCCTCCATGGACGCGGCGTTCAGCAGCTCGGGCCGCAGCTTCACGCGGAGCGAGGCCGGCAGCGGGTTCTCCCCCACCGCTTCGAGCAGCTCGGGATCGCCCACCGAGCGCGAGAACTCGTCCCAGGCCTCCTGCTTGCTCACGTACGTGACCGAGCCGTAGAGGTCGTGGAGGCGCCCGGTGAGGAGGTCGCGCTGCGAGGGCGTGACGTTGTCGCGCAGGTACACGACCATCTCGCGGCGGTCGCCGATCAGCCGCATCGCGATCTCGGCGTTGTGGGTGAGCAGCAGGAACACGCCGCACAGCAGCAGCGCGCCCGTGATCGAGAGCACCGCCGTGAGGGCCAGGCCGCCGTGCTGCCGGATCGAGCGGATCGCCTCCCGAAAGTAGAAGAGGTGCACGGTCAGGCTCCCGCCGCCGGCGCGGCCGCGGTCGCGGCGGTCCCCGGGGCCGCCGCCACCGCCGGGCCGGCCGGCCGCGGCGTCTCGGCGAGCCGCCCGTCGTCGAGCACGAACACCCGGCCGGGAAGCGCGTCCGCGACCTCCTGCCGCGTGGTGGCCACGATCAGGGCCGCGCCCTCGCCATGGATGCGGCGGAGCAGGGCGAGCACCTCCTGCGAGCTCTTGGGCTCGAGCGCGCCGGTGGGCTCGTCCGCGAGGATCACCGCCGGCCGGTTGACGATGGCGCGGGCGATCGCCGCGCGCTGGCGCTCGCCGAAGGACAACTCGTGGGGAAGCGCGGTCTGCTTGCCCTGGAGCCCGACCTCCTGCAGCGCGTACAGCACGCGCGGGATGACCTCGGCGTCGCGGAACAGGCCCGCGATCCGCACCGCGAGCGCCACGTTCTCGAAGACCGTGCGGTCGCCGAGCAGGCGGAAGTCCTCGTAGATGATGCCGAGGGTGCGCCGCAGCAGCGCGCGCTGCCGCCGGCGCAGGCGGCCGCCGCGGAAGGTGCCGACCGTGACGGTTCCGGAGGAGGGCGCGATCTCGTGGGTCACGAGGCGCAGCAGCGACGTCTTCCCGGCGCCCGAGGGGCCGAGGAAGACGACGCACTCGCCCTCGTCCATGTGCCAGGACACGGAATCGAGCGCCAGGCGCTCTCCGTAGCGCCGGGACACCTGCTCGAACGTGATCATCGCTCGCGAACCTAACAGAGGCGCGCGGGAAGGCTCAACGAAAACGGCCGGAAATCGGCGGGGCGACTCGAGCGTTCCCCAATCCCGGCGATCCCGGGATGCCGGCGCGCTCAGTTCCCCCCGATGGCGACGAAGCCCGCCCAGCTCGAGGGATGGGTGGGCCGCCCCCGCCGCCGCCGATACTCGAGCAGGGCGCGGGAGGCGGCCCGCGTGGCGACCGCGACATCGGCGCCTTCTCGCCAGCGCGACTCGTAGAAGTGGCGCATCCAGGCGCGGGCCTGGGGATCCTCCACCGGCCACAGGCTCATCACCATGCTCTCGACTCCCGCGAGGCGCAGCGCGCGGCGGAGGCCGAACAGTCCCTCGCCCGGAATGGGCTCGCCCTGCCCGCTCTCGCACGCCGAGATCACCGCCGAACGGAGGTGGCGCAGGTCGAACGAGGCGATCTCTTCGGCGGTGAGGATGCCGTCGTCCTCGAACTCCTCCGCCGACTCCCGCCGGTTGGCCCCCGCGAGCGCCACGCCCGCCCGCAGCAGCGCGGTCCGGGCCGCGCGGAGCGGGCGCGCTTCGGCGTCGCCGGCGGAGACCCCGGCTTCGTCCGCGCACCGTTCGGGAAGGAAGAACCCGTGGGTGGCCAGGTGCAGGTCCGAGGCGCCCGGCAGGTGGGCCCGGAGCCTGCTCTCGGTCGCCTCGGCGCCCTCGAGGAGGTCGGCCTGGCGGCCGGGGCGCGCCGCGCTCCAGAGCGAGGCGACCTCCTGGATTTCGAGCCCGGACGCCGGGAGCGCGGGGAACGACCTTCGGGCGAACGCAGCGCAGTCGTCGGCGCCGCGCCGGGGCGCGGCCATCGCGACCGCGTTCGGCGCGGGAGCGGGGGTGGCGTCGAATTCCGGATGGCCCAGCGCCAGCAACGCGCCGGCCGGCTCCGATCGCGGGCTCTTCACCAGGTCGGACTCGGCGGTGAGATGGGCCAGCGGCGGCGCGACGTCGAGGACGTAGCGCTGCTCGCCCTCCGGAAGCGTCGCCAGGTCGACGAGGTGAATCTGGCCATCGGGAACGAGGAACACGCGCGCCGCACCGCGAAGGTGGGGCGCGAGCGGACTCCAGAGGCGCCGCGTGAGGGCGGCGGCGGCCTTCCGGTAGTGCGGCTCGGCCGCGGGAGCGCCCGCGCGGGCCGGCAGGATCGCCGCGCTCCAGCGGTGGATGGCGTCGTCCATCGCCGCGGCCGGCCCGAGCGAAACCACCGCGGGCGGCCCGCCCCCGGCCCTCAGCACGAAGGCCAGGTAGCGGGCGGCCGAGTCCCCGCGCGAGGCGAGCGGCGTCGGGGCCGGGAGGTAATGGGCGATCGAGACGAGAACCGCGCCCGGAGGCAGCGCGCCGCGCACCTGCGCCAGCCCGGCGGGTTCGGAGGCGGCGCGCGGGCTCGCGGCGATCGGGCCGGCGAGCCGCTTCTGCCCGGCCTCCACCTCGGCCATCGCGGCGTCGAGCATGGCCTGGTAGGTCTGGGGCGTGTGGTCGCGAAGGCCCGCGACCCACAGCCGTGCGAGCTTGCGGCGCGACTCGGCGAGCCGGATCCCCGCGGAGTCCGCCTCCGCGCCCGCCAGGCGGCGCCGGGTGATCGCGGCGTCGAGCAGGAGCGCCCGCGAGCGGATGGTCTCGTCGAACGCGCGCTCCGCGACCGCCGAATCCGCGGCCTGCTCCGCGCAGGTGAGCACCACGTCGAGCGGGCGCGCCCCGCTCATCCGGAAGTTCAGCGCCTCGGCCTCGGTCAGGGTCGCCAGCGCGAGGCGCGTCGTCCGCCGGCGGATGGCCTCCGCGCGCGCGGAGGCGTCGAAGGCCCGGGAGAGGTTCCCGCGTCGCGCGGCGAGCCGCGCGATCCGGTCGAGCGTTTCGGCGCGCTGGGGGTGCTCCTCCCCGAGCGTGGCGCGCACGGTGGCGTCCGCGCTGTCGAGATGCGCACCCGCGCGTTCGGGCTGCCCGAGTCGTTCGAGGATCTCGGCCTGGACCAGGTGGACGCCGGCGACCTCCGGATGTCCGCGGGGCCGAGTCAGGCGCAGCACGTGGCGCGCCGAGTCGGCGTAGGCGGTGGCCGCGTCGAGGCGGCCCATCGCCAGCTCGCACTCGGCGAGCGCGAGCAGGGGCTGGGCGGTGGAGGAGTGCTCCGCCCCGCGGGCCCGGCGCCGGGATTCCACCGCCTCGCGGTAGATGGGGATGGCGCGTTCGGGCCGCCCGGCGGCCCGCTCGAGCGCGGCGAGCCCGACGAGCGCCGCCGACACCTGGGCGTTGATGGCGCTGACGGAACGCAGCTCGCGCAGCGCCTCCTCGTACAACGCCCGCGCACGCTCGTGCTCGCCCGTGGCGCGATAGGAATCCGCGAGCAAGGTCCGGACGAAGCCGCGATCCGGTCCGGAAGCCGCGAGCGAACCCTCGAGCAGCCGGCGAGCGCCCGCGAAATCGCCCAGAAGTTCCAGACAACCCGCCAGATTGAGCAGGATCGGCGCACGCCGTGACGCGCCCTGTCCCGCCAGCAACGAATCGAGCCGGAGCGCCTCGCGGATCTCCTCGGCCGCCCGCTCGTATCGGGTCAACGCGATCATCGCGACGCCGAGGTTGATCCGGGTCAACTGCACCCGCCGGTGGACCGGGCCGAATTGCCGAAGGCGCAGGGCGAGGAGGGACTCCTGCATCCCGAGGGCGTCCTCGAACTTGCCGCGCTCCACCAGCACCACGGCGAGATTGTTGAGAGCGGACTGGAACCGGGGCTGGTTCGTCAGCTCCCCGGCCCGGCCCTCGGCCACCGCTTCCCGCATCAGGGATTCGGCTCGAGCCGGCCGGTCCGTGGCGTACGCGAGCCGGCCGAGATCGTCGAGCGCGGTCATCAGTCCCGCCCGTTCGCGGCCCCGCTTGTCGCGCAGGATCCGGACGGCGCGCTCCCGGCACTCGCGGGCGAGCTCCAGGTCGCGCGCGGACTCGGCCGCGGCGCCCAGCGTGCCGAGCGAGTGTGCCAGCTCGTGGTGATCCGCTCCCAGCACCCGCTCCTTCACCCGCACCGCGGCGAGCGCCCAGGCGTAGGCCGCCGAATCCGGGGGGGCGTTGGGCTGCGAGGCATATTCGGACCACAGTTCCATGGCGCGAACCAGGGCCAGCGAATCCACCGGCGCGCGCGCGCGGGCCCGCTCACCGAGCCGCCCGACCAGCGCCCGCAGCGGTTCGCTCTGGGCGTCCACGATGAGGCGGCGGCCGAAGGCGAGCGTGTCGGGGTGATCGGGGGCCTCGGGGCTCGGGGCCGGCGCGGGGAGCGCCCGGGCGCCCGTCGCCGCGACCCGGGCGGGCGGTGCTGCCGCGCAGCCCGCGAGGGTCGCGAGCGCGAGGCACCCCGCGAGCGCGAGGACAGCGGTTCTCATGCGGCGGCCTCCTCAGGGACGGGCCGCCAGCGTAGCGAGGGCCCCCGTAGCCCGGCAACGGGGAAAAAGCACGAAACGGCGGGACGAGCTTCCGTCCCGCCGTTCCTCACGGACGCGCGGCAGTCCCCCGACATGCACGTGCGCCGGGGTGCGGCCCCCGGAGGGTCCGATCAGCGGATCACGGCGATTCTCCGGACGAGCGCGTCGCGGCCCTGCGCGAGCCGGACCACGTAGACGCCGGGCCGGAGGGCGCCGAGGTCGCGAAGCCGCAGGGTGTGGACGCCCGACCCGCGGGAGCCGACCTCCTCGCGGGCGAGGAGGCGCCCCGCGAGATCGTGCAGCTCGAGGACCGCCGGGGCGGCCGAGGGCAGCGCGAACGTGACGGTGGCCTCGACCAGGGCCGGGTTGGGGGCGATCGGCCCCAGCGCCAGGGCGAGGGGCGCGCCCGCGTCGCGCGGGGCGCGCCGCTGGTTGTAGGTGATGACGCGGGTGCCGACGGGCACCACGCCGTCGGGCACGATCTGGCCGTTGTTGATCAGGTCGGCGATGGTCTTGGCGGTCTCGTCGTTGGCGGGGTTGCCGTCCACGATCAGGTCGTGGGCGTGGGTGATGGCCTGGGAGACCGTCGCGCCCTCGGCGCTGATGGCGTGAGTCTGCGAGATCTTGCCGGAGACCACGTTGAGCAGCAGCGACAGCAGCTGCTGCTTGGCGCGATCCAGCATGGTGCCGCCCTTGTTGACGGTGAGCAGCTGCTGGAGCTGGAGGAGCTTGTCGTTGGTGGCCGCGGCGCCCGGGACGTAGACCACGACGGGGTTGACGAGGTTCTGGTTGAAGTGGGCGACCATGGCGTCGATGGAGCCGAGCATCTGGGCGAGGGTCTCCTGGGCGGAGCCCTTGCCGGTCAGGTAGACGTTGACCTGGTGCTTCCAGTAGCCCATCGAGCGCGGCTGGGCGGCGATGGGCTGGCAGGTGAGGCTGAAGGTCGCCGCCTGCGCCACGCCGTCGGGGGTGGCGAGGGTCACGGCGTGGCTGCTGGAGCCCGCGGAGTAGCCGAGCGGGAGCACGATCACGACCGAGTAGTCGCCGAGGGCGACGTCGTCGAACCGGTAGTGGCCGGAGGCGTCGGTGGCGGTGGTGCCCACGAGCACGTCGCTTCCGGCCTCCTCGCGGTAGAGGTCCACGGTGACGCCCTGCAGGCCGCCGCCGCTTCCGTTGCAGGAGCCGAGGACCTGGCCCACGAGGTCGGAGAGCAGGCAGGTGAAGGCGAACGGCTGGAGCTCCAGTTCGTCCCCGGAAAGCGTGACGAGCTGGACGTCCACGCCGATCCCGTAGCCCGGGGGCGGGTCGATGTCCACGGTGTAGGTGCCGAGGCGGAGATCGTCGAACCGATAGTCGCCGGCGGACCCGGTGGTGGTGGAGCGGAACGGGACGCCCTCGTGGAGCAGGCGGACCGTGAGCCCGGCGGCGGGCTGGCTCTGGCCGTTGCAGGCGAGGGTGGCCGACCCGGCGAGGTCACCGACCGGGCAGGCCACGGTGACGCGCTGGGTGCCGGTGGCGACGTTGCCGGCGGCGTCGGTGGCGGACCAGGTGAGCACGGTCTCGCCGACCGGGAAGCGGCCGTCGCCGGGAACGCCGGAGACGGCGACCACGGGCTCGGAGCAGTTGTCGGTGGCGGTGGCGGCGCCGATCGAGAGCTCGATGCGGACCTCGGCGCAGGGCTCGGTGCCGGGCCCGGTGACGGCGGTGACGTCGGCCGGCAACGAGAGCACCGGGGCGGTGTCGTCCACCACGGTGATGACCTGCTCGTCGGTGGCGACGTTGCCGGCCGCGTCGGTGGCGGTCCAGGTGCGGGTGAGCACCAGCGGGCTGGCCGGGGATCCCGCGCCCCCGTTGCTGGCCTCCGCGACGGTCAGCGAGACGACGCCGCGATCGTCGGTGGCGCTCGCCTGGCCCGGCGAGGCCGCGGGCACCTGCGCGGCACACGAGTAGCCCGTGTCGGCGGGCGCGACCACGACCGGCGGCCCCGAGTCCTTGCACTTGCCCGCCGAGCCCGCGGCGACGATCGCCTGGATCTCCGAGGCGGTGAGGGCGCGATTGAAGACCTCGACCTCGTCGATCGCGCCGATGAACTCCTGGGGTGTGTGATTGAACTGCGCAAGGCCGCCGATGCGGGCGTTGGTGACCGTGGTGGCGCCGAGCGTGGTCGCGGAGGTGCCCGTGAGCACGCCGTCCACGTAGATCCTCCGACTGCCAGGGGCTTCCTTGACCACGGAAGCGTGATGCCACAGCCCGTCGTTGTACGCGGTGGTGCTGCCACCGGAAGCCGTGACGCCGGCATTGTCCCGGTGGAAGAAGCGCACCTGGCCCGAGGAGTTCAGGTACAGCTGGAAGACCGGATTGAAGACGGAGCCGTTCCCCTCGGAATAGATCGTCATGGCACCACCCTCGGCATTGATCTGGCTCGGGGTGGCGGTGCTGCGGAACCAGGCGTCCACGGTGAATGCGCCGCCCGAGGTGGCGGCGAGGCTCGGCAGGGTCACGTAGTCGTTCCCGCCGAAGGAGAAGGCCTGACCCACCCGGCCCGGGACGAAGCCGCCGCCCACCTGCGCTCCTTCATTGCTTCCCTCGATGTCGGCCGCGTCGCCGTCGCCCGGCCACCAGGAAATCATTCCCGGCGGCGGCGGCGTGCACGAGCCGGTCGGCGGAACCGCGCAGGACGCCGGGGGCGTCGCGGTCACCCACAGGTTGTCGAAGGCCACGGTGTGCGGGGTCGCGCTGGCGTCGGTGCCGGTATAGAACTCGATCCGTACCGGATCCCGCGAAGAATTGCGGCTCATCAACGGCACCCAGGCGCCGCCCGAGTGGTAGTAGGTCGTGACGAGGCAGCCGACCCGGGTGACCCGGAACTTTCCCGACTGATCGGTCGTGGGGACCATGGAAGAGTTGCAGTTCAAACTCGAGGACGTGAACGACTTGTAGTTCTGGGTGCTCGGGGTGCAATCGCCGGCGGCAAACCGCGCGTAGCGCTCGATCACCGCGACGTGTCCGCCGCTCTGGGCCAGCAGCGAGAGCGACGCATAGCGTGAGCCCGCGCTGGGCGTGGTGAAGTTCTCGAGCCGGTAGTCCACCGTGAGGTCGAAGTCGCCGCAAATCGTCTCCCGGGTCGGATCCACGCTGACGAAGATGTTTCCGACACACGCGCCTCGGGCCAGCACCATCTCGCCCCCGGATTCGGTGGGCGGCGAGCCGCAGCTCGCGGAGGGCATCCAGCGCGGCGCGAGGGCGCCGTCGTTGAAGTCGTCCTGCAAGGAGGGCAGGCACGGCGCGGTCGGCACGGGCTGACACGCCACGCTGCTCTCGCTCTGGATCTCGAGGTTGTCGAACCGGACCTCCTGGGCCTCGGGGGAGTTGCCGCCGGTGTAGAAGCTGACGCCGACCGGTCCGGTGCCGCCCGTGGTGGTGCGCGCGAGGGTCCAGGCCGAGCCGGTCCAGAAGTAGACGTTCCAGGTCGTTCCGGTGCGGGCGATCCGAAACTTTCCGGAGGCGTGGTTGGTGGGTACGTAAGTGGCGACGCATGCGTCGGTGACGTTCTGGAAGATCTTGTACGAATTCGCGTAGGGGAGGCAGGTGCCCGCGCTGCTCGCGAGGAATCGCTCGATGCCCACGTATCCGCCCCCGCATTGGTCCCACACGTACATCGTGGCGTAGCGAGCGCGGCCGGAGGCGGGTGTGGGGAAGCTGACGAGGTCGAAGTCGAGGCGGATGTCGAAGTCCCCGCAGATCTCGAGCCCGGGGGCGAGATTCGCCGACATCGCGCAATTGGAGCCGATGCCCGAAGGCCGCACGATCGATAGCCGTCCGCCGATCACGCTCGAACTCATGGACGCGCACGCCGCGTCCTTGGCCGTGTAGAGGCGGTAGTCCAGTTGGCCGTCGTTGAAGTCCATCGTCGTATTGCCGACGCACTGGGCCGCGAAGGCCGTCGCGGGCGCGAGCCAGCCGGCGAGCAGCGCCGCGAGTCCGAGCGCGGCCAGGCCGCCGGCGCGGGGGGAGGCGAAGCTCGCGCGAGGGGTTCGGGCGCGAGGGACGGGCGGGAGCGGCGACGAGTTTCGCGCCATGGCGGACCGCATCGGGAGACCTCCGGGCACGGATCGGAACGGGCGGCCCGCGGCGGGCGAAGGGGGCCCGGGGGTCCGGCACGGCGCGCATCCGGCAGGCGCGGTTCCGCGCGAGCCCAACGTCGCCCGCGTCCCGGCGATGTGACATCTTCCCGGCGGCCGTCGGGCGTTCCCCGGCCGGGAGGGCGCCCCCGCCGTCACGCGCGGCGCGGCCGAACGACTAGGAGCCGGATGAATGCCGCGACCGGATCCCATGGCGCCCGCTGAGCCTCCGTTCGACTGGGAGGAAGCGCGCCGCTTCCTGCGCGAGCGGATCGCCGCGCAGCTGCGGCCGCTCGACGGCGCCGCGCTCGACGATCTCACCCAGGAGGCGCTGGTGCGCCTGTTGCGCGCGGTGCGGCGGCAGGAGGCGACCAATCCCAACGGCCTCATGTACGAGGTCGCGCGCCGCACCTGCATCGACCTGATCCGCCGCCGCCGCCGGTGGGCCCAGATCGTGCGCCCGATGCGCGACTCCGACGCGCCGGCCGCGCCCGGCCCGTTCGACGGCGCGGGGCTCGGCGATCCCGTCGAGCGCATCCGGTTCACGGTGCTCGAATATTTTCGCGTCCACGATGCCCCGTGCCGGGAGGCCGCGGAGAACTACTTCGCGGGAATGGACTGGCAGTCGGTTGCCGCGCGGCTGGGGAAGTCCCACGCCGCGATCCGCAAGCAGTGGTCGCGATGTGTCCAGCGGCTGCGCGAGGCGGCCCGGAAGAACCCGGGCTGGTTCGCCGAGTGGCTGGACGAGGAGTAGAGCGATGACGACCCCTTCCGATCTTCATGCCTGGTTTCTCCGGCGACTGCCGGCGTTCGTCGGGGGGCTGCTCGCCGAGGAGGAAGAGCGGCGCTTCGTGGAGCACCGAGCCGGTTGCGAATCGTGCCGCGCCGCCTTCGACGCGTTCACCGCCTCCGACGAATTCGCGCTGACCGAGCGCGGCGCGCACGTTCCCGCGGCGATGCTGGCGCGCTGGCCCGAGGCGCGGCGCGAACTGCGCGGCATCGAGCGCTCGATGGTGCGGGCGCACCTCGAGCGCTGCGACGTGTGCCGCGCCGATCTCGAGCGCACCGGGCAGGCGCCGGTCCTCGAGTTCGTCGCGGAACTCGAGTCGGCGCCGGACGTGGGAGGCTGGCGTGCCTGGCTGTTTGGCCGCGACCGCGGCGCGAGCTCGGCCGCGCGCGGCCCCACCGATTCCGGCGCCTTCCGGGTCGCTTCGTCCGAGGCGCACCCGCTGCTCCGGCGCGGGTGGGTGCGCTGGGCGCTGGGCGGGTGGGCCGCGGCGGCGACCGTGGCGCTCGTCGTGCTGGTGCTCCAGCCGGCCCACACACCGCTCGGTTCGGGGGACCTGACCGCGAGCCTGCCGAAGGCGCACGCGCCGCCGGCGGGCGTGCCCGCCGCGGACCCCGCGCTTCGCGTCCTGCCGCCGGTTCGAGCCCTCACCGGCGCGACCCGGGGCTCGGCGCCTCCTCCCGATCCGGTGACGCTGGACCCGACGGGACGGTTCGCGCACGTGAGCCTGCCGGACCTCTTCCTGCCGGATTCGACGACGCTGGTGCTCGAGCTGACGGGCCCCAACGGCCAATCGTCGTGGACCGAGCGCCGCTCCTACGGCGAAATCGCGCCGCCGCGCACCCTGCTGATCGGGCGCGCCGAGTCGCCGCTCGAGCGCGCCCCGCACCGCCTGACGGTGCGGCTGGCCTTCGGCCGGCGCGCCCTGCTCGCCGAGTTCCGGCTGCAGCCCGTCCGCTAGCGGCGCGTCCGGGCGGAGCTCCCCGCCCGCCGGGCCGCGACTACCGGTACTGGATCTGCGCCTTGCCGCGGAGTTCCTTCACCCAGGCTTCGTACTTCTCCCGCGACTGGATGTCGGCGACCGCCCCGGGCAGCTCGGCGCGAATCTCCTCGAGCACGTAGGGGCGCTCGGGGTGCCGGTCGAGCAGCTTGAAGATGTTGAAGCCGAGCGGGTTGGTGAGCACCGGACTCACTTCCCCGATCTCGAGGGTGTCGAGGCCGGCGCGAATCTCGGGCTGGAGCCGCGCGACCGACATGAAGCCGAGGTCCCCGTCGGGCGACTGCGGGCCCGCGTACTTGCTGTAGCGGCGCACCAGGGTCGCGAAATCCATGCCCTTGGCGGCCTCGCCGCGCACGCGCTCGGCGAGCTTGCGGGCGCGCTCGATGTCGTCGTCGTTCACGGGCACGCGCACCAGGATGTGGCGGGCGTGCACCTCGAGCTGCGGCTTGCCGTCGGGGCCGACGCTGTCGCGGCCCGCCACGGTTTTCAGCGTGTCGCGGTCGAGGACCTCGAGGATGTGCCAGCCGTAGGGCGTGCGCACCGGATCGCTGAGCCGTCCTATGGGCAGCGTGAACGCCGCCGATTCGATCGAGGGGTCCATGGTGCCTTCGGCGAAGAATCCGAGGTCCCCGCCCGACTTGTTCGAGGAGGGATCCTGCGACACCTCGGCCGCCACCTTCGCGAACTTCTCTCCCGCGAGGATGCGCTTGCGCGCCGCGAGCGCCGCGGCCTTGCCGCGGGCGTCGTCGGCGGAGTCCGGCATGGGCGGGATCTGGATCACGGCGAGCCGCAGCTCGGCCGGGAATTTCGGGAACTTCTGCGGATGGGCCTTGAAGTAGGCCTCGGCCTCCGCGGCCGGGAGGGGCTTGCGCGGGAAGAGCCGTTCGAGGAGGCGGTTGCGGAGCACGACCCGCTCGATCTCGGCGCGGTACTTGTCGCGCAGCTTGGCCTCGGTGAGGTTCTCGGCGCGGAGCTGCTCCGCGAACGCGGCCTCGCCCCCGATCTCCTCCTTCTTCTGCTGGATCGCGAGATCGAGCTGGCGCTTGATGTCGGCCTCGCTCACGGCGATCTTCTGCCGCCGCGCCTCGGCCACCACCAGCTTGTCGTCGATGATCTGCTCGAGCACCTGGCGCCGCAGGGTGTCCTGCAGCGCCGAGTCGGGCCGCAGGCGGGTCTGGGCGAGGAACAGGCCGAGCTGCTCCTCGACCTCGCTCTCGAGCACGATCTCGCTGTTGACGACGGCCGCGATGCCGTCGAGCCGCTGGGCGTGGAGCGGCGAGGCCGCGAGCAGGGCCAGCAGGATGGCCGGGACCGACTTCCGGAGTTTCAACGTGGGACCTCCCGAGACCTTTCCGGCACGAGCGCCGGTGTTTGAGGGCCGGGCAGTATAGCCCGCCGATCCCGCCGCCCTGCAAACCCGGGACCGGTCCGGCGCGCGCCGCCGGGAGACCGCCGGGCGCGGCCCCGGATGCGCCCGGCGCCCGCATCCGTCATGCTCCGGGCCGCGGTGGTGTGTCGGCGGTGCCGCGCTCGTCGTGGGCACGCGCCACACGGCCCGGCGGAATCCGATACTCGCGGGTCGCGCGGACCTTCCCGGGAGGCCGCCCCCGATCACCGAAGTTCACCAGGTTCGAACATGCCGTCACCCGCCAACGAAACGATGCCCCGCCCTTCGGGTCCCCGGCCGGCCCCGGTGAGGGCGCGGCGTGCCCTCGCGGTGGGCGTGATGCTGCTGGCGGCCGCGCTCGCCCTGCCGCGCTTCCTGACGCACTCGCCGTTCTCGCGCTTCGGGGTGCAGCTCGACTGGAGCCGGCCCGACGGGCCGATCCCGGTCACCAAGGTGGTCGCGCCTCCCTCGCAGGGCCTGCTCCGCGAGGGCGACCTGATCGTGTCGGTCGAGGGAGAAGCCTTCAGCCGCACCACCGCGCGCGAACGCCAGCGGCAGGGCGGCTGGCCGCGCGGGCCGATCGAGGTGGTGATCCTCCGCGACGGGACGGAGCGCACCGTGACCCTGCCGCCGGTGCGCCTGAGCGCGTGGCAGCGCGTGCGGCTCAACACCTGGCAGCTCGCGGCGATGGTGGCGGTGCCGCTGGTGGCGTTCCTGCTCGTGTGGCGGCGGCCCGACCTGAGGACCGGCTGGACGTTCCTCGCCTTCGCCTGCCTGCAGGGCGCGGGCACGCTCTACCAGATCTTCCGGTTCCCGCTCGGGGAGGTGAGCGGCTCCTTCCGCCTCTACCTCGACGCCTACCACGCCGTGACGTTCTGGACGCCGGCGGTGTTCCTGCACTTCATGACGGGCTTCCCGCGGCCGCGCTGGAGCCGCCGCACGGCCGCGCGCAGCGCGTGGTTCTGGCTGGTGGCGGGCGCGTACGCCGCCGCACCGCTCCTGTACCTCGCGGTCCGCCTGCGCGGGTGGAACGCGGACATCACCTACGTGGCGTTCGACGCGCTGTGCTTCACGCTCGGGACGCTCTCCCTGCTCGAGCGCTTCGCGCGGCCGGCGCGGCCCGACTGGTCTCCGGCGTGGAGCGAGCGCGCGCTCGCGATCGGCGTGGCGGTCACCCTGCTCGCCTCGACCGTTCTGGAAGGCCTCGAGCTGGCCCGCCCCGAGGTTTACACCACGGCGCTGGACACGCTGCCCGCGCTCCGGCTCTTCATCACCGTGCTGACGCTGGCCTGGCTCACCTCGCCGCTCGTGATCGCCTACCTGATCGCGAACGACCCGGCCTTCGACCCGCGGCGCCTGCTGGTGCGCGGGCTGCCCTACGCGCTGCTCTCGGGCATGCTCGCGGCGCTCTACCTGGGCATCGTGCTGGCGGCCCAGCGCCTGTTCGCGGAGACCACGGGCGAGCAGGCGATGGTGTTCAACGTGCTCGCCGCGCTGGCCGTGGCGTTCGCGTTCGCGCCCCTGCGCCAGCGCGTGCAGGGGGCGCTCGACCGGCTCTTCGGCCGGGATCCGGACGCGCCGCGCCGGGCGCTCGACGGCGCGGGGCACGACCTGCTGCGCGCCTTCGACCGCCACGAGGTGCGCGCCTCGGTGGAGCGCGGCCTGTCGGAGGCGCTCAAGCGGCGCGTCGAGGTCGAGTGGCCCGAGGGCGGGCCGCCGCGGCTCGCGGATCCGGAGGAGGTCCCGGAGCGCGTGCGCCCCGCGGTGCGCAACCTGCTCATGCAGGCCGGGGTGCGGCTCGAGAACCTCGCGCTCCAGGCGCAGCGGGCGGCCGCCGAGCGCCGCGTGGTCGAACTGCGCGAGGCGGCGACGCGCGCCGAGCTGCGCGCGCTGCAGGCGCAGGTGCAGCCGCACTTCCTTTTCAACGCCCTGAACGCGCTCTCGTACCTCACCGAGACCGATCCGCCCGCGGCCCAGCGCTTCACCGAGCGTCTCGCGGACATGCTCCGCTACACGGTGGAGGCGAGCGACCGGCCGGCGGCGCTGCTGGCCGACGAGATCGGATTCGTGGAGGACTACCTCGGCGTGGCGCGCGAGCGCTACGAAAACGAACTGACGTTCGAGTACCAGGGGCGGCCCGAGCTGTTGAGCACGGCGGTGCCGCCGCTGCTGCTCCAGCCCCTGGTGGAGAACAGCCTCAAGCACGGCTGCGCGCCGGGCGCGAGCGCGCTCCACCTGCGGCTGCGCGCGCGGAGCGAGGACGGGCGCTTCTCGCTCGAGTTCTCGGACGACGGCGAGAGCAACGGCAACGGCGGCCCCGGCCTCGGGGTCGGCCTGCAGAACCTCGAACAGCGCCTGCGGCATTTCGCGGGCGGCGAATCCCGGATGGCCGCGGGCCCGCGCGAGGGCGGGGGCTTCGCGGTGACGATGGAATGGCCGGTGGACCAGGAGGAGATCCGATGACCGAACCCGCTCCGGTGCGCGCGCTGATCGCGGACGACGAGCCCCGCGCCCGGCAGTTCCTCGAGAAGCTTCTGGGCGAGCACGAGACGGTGGACGTGGTGGGCTCGGCGCGCGGCGGCGCCGAGGCCCTGCAGCTCGCCCGCCAGTACCAGCCCGAGGCCGCGTTCCTCGACATCCACATGCCGGACCTCTCGGGCCTCGAGGTGGCGCGCCAGCTCGCGCGGCTCGATCCGGCGCCGATCGTGGTGTTCGTGACGGCCTACGACCGCTACGCGGTCGAAGCGTTCCAGCTGGCGGCGCTCGACTACGTGCTGAAGCCGGTGAAGCGCGAGCGGCTGGCCGAGACGGTGCGGCGGGTGGTGACGGAGGCCCGCGAGGGCCGGGCCGGCTCGCGCGGGCGCGTGCTGCGGGAATCGCTCGAGCATCCCGAGGTCGCGCGGCAGTTCCCGCCGCTGCGCCGCCTGCCGGTGCGGCACCGCCGCGAGGTGCGGCTGCTCGATCTCGAACAGGTGCCGATGATCTTCTCGCGGGACCGGCTGGTGCTGGCGAGCGCCGAGGGCCGCGAGTACCTGGTGGACTACACGCTGCAGGAGCTGGAGCAGCGGCTGCCGGAGGGGAGCTTCGTGCGCGTGCACCGCGGGGCGCTGGTCAACATGGCCGCGATCGACTCCTACGGCGGCGAAGACGGGGTGCTGGTGCTGCGGCTGAAGGACGGCAGGCGGGTGGAGGCGAGCGAGCGGCGGGCGGCGGAGGTGCGACGGAAGCTCAAGTAACGTTGGGCTCGCGCGTCCGGGCGCGTCCGGGCGCGTCCCGGCACGTCCGGCGCGGCTCTTGTGCCGTGCGAGCCGGGAGAAGGAGACGGGG
This sequence comes from uncultured bacterium, assembly GCA_964542745.1. Taxonomy (GTDB): domain Bacteria; phylum Eisenbacteria; class RBG-16-71-46; order RBG-16-71-46; family RBG-16-71-46; genus DATKAB01. The sequence goes on along the minus strand of CAZIVR010000036.1, from coordinate 9,812 downwards.
TGGGCTCTGGGGCACGCTCGCCTTCGCGTCCCGCTCCGGCTCGCTCTTCCTCGCCGCGCTCCGCCAGTCCCTGGCTCCGCGCGGCTGCGGGCGGCCCCAGAGCCCACCCCGTCTCCTTCTCCCGGGCCGCGCGGGGCTTCGGGAGGCTCCTGACGCCGACCCGACTCCTTCCCCCGGGCCGCGCGGGGCTGCGGGAGGCTCCTGACGCCGACCCGACTCCTTCCCCCGGGCCGCGCGGGGCTTCGGCGGGCTCCTGACGCCGACCCGACTCCTTCCCCCGGGCCGCGCGGGGCTTCGGGAGGCTCCTGACGCCGACCCGTCTCCTTCTCCCGGGCCGCGCGGGGCTGCGGGCTCGGAGATTTTCGACTAGCCGCCCTGCTTCGGGACGGGCCAGGGGAGTCTTGCGACCTTCGTCGAGTCCACGCGGACCGGGAAGTCGCGGCGCAGCTCCTCGATCCAGTCGAGAAGCCGGCGCTCGCGGGCGAGTTCGAGGCCTTCCTGTTCGAGCATGGCGCGGGCGTCGGCGTCGAGGGCCTCGAAGGGTGTCACGCGCACCTGCTTGAGCACGATGAGCGTGATGCGCCAGCCGCCGCGCACGGGGTAGGGGCCGACGGCGTCGCCTTCGTTCATGGCGGCGAGGGTCTCGTGCAGCTTGGACCAGTCGGGGTCGGGGTTCGGGAAGCGTACGGTGAGATCCCGCACCGGCGGCGCGTCCGGGACCATGGCGGCGGCCGCGTGCAGGTCGGCGCCGTGGCCGGAGTGGGCGGTGAAGGCGGCGGCGGCGGCCGAGTCGGCGAAGTCGATGACCTGCGCCGAGACGCCCTCGAGGCGCTCGAACCGGCTCCGGTTCCGCTGGTACATCTCGACGGCGTCGCGCGGGTCGGGGGTCGCGCGCTGCAGGACCTCGGTCGAGTAGAGCCCCTCGAGCAGGTAGTTGTTCACGGTCTCGTCGAGCTGGCGGCGGAACTCGGGATCCTGGTCCAGCCCGCGCCGGCGCGCCTCGAGCACCTGCAGCCGGCGGCTGGTCTCGCCGAGCAGCCACTGCTCGATCGAGGGCAGCAGCAGCGCGTTGGGTTTCTCGCGGCCGGCGATGTCCAGGTCGGCGAGCGCGTCCCCGAACGTGTAGGTCTGGAGGCCCTCCTTCGTCTCCCACTGCGCGAGCGGGCGGGCGAGGTCCTCCGCGGAGTAGGCGGGAGGCCCTCCCCCCGGGGCGTTGAGGTGCGCGAACAGCACCTGGGCCGAGCCGGGCAGCGCGCGCAGCGCGTACGTCTCGCGCAGGTGGCGGATCGCGCGGAACACCGAGGCGCGGTGCTTCCGCTGCCGGATCATGTCGGCGAGGGAGCGGCGGGCGTCCTCGAAGGGGGGCTGCGGGTTCGCCACGCGTTCGCCGAGCTTCATCACGAACCAGCCCTGCCCGGGCGATTCGAGCGGACCCACGACGTCGCCCGGGGCCCCGGTCCGCAGGTACTCGTCGAGCGGCGAGAGCAGGTTGCCGGAGGTCTGGAAGCCGATGTCGCCGCCGGGCGGGATCAACCCCGGCGGGTTGAAGCGGTCGGCGAGCTGCGCGAAATCGGCGCCCCGTCGCGCCTCGTCGGCGGCGGCCCGGGCGGCCTGGATCGAGAGCGCGTAGATCACCTGCACGCGCATCGAGGAGTCGCGCCACGCGTAGAGCCGGCGCATCTCGGCCTCGGTCACCGCGGTGCCGGTCGGGGTGAGCGCGCGGCCGAGCGCCTGCACCAGCATCTCCTCCTCCTTCACCGTGCGGAAGCGGAGGGTGAGCGAGTCCTCGTAGAGCCCGCGCTGCCGCGCGGCGAGGACCAGCAGGCGCCGCCGCACCAGGTCCTCGATCAGCATGCCCTTCGCGGGCCCGGCCTCCGGCGGGTACTGGGCCTCGGCGCCCGCGGCGGCGGCGGTGTAGTCGCCGCGGGTGATCGTGGTGGTCCCGACCGTGGCGACCGGCTGCGTGTCGCCGGCGCAGCCGAGGACGCCGAGCGCGAGGAGCGCGGGGGCGAGGCGGGCGGCGAGGGCACGGGCGTCGGTTCGCGGGCGGAGCATGCGGATCGTTCTCCCTGGGTCGGGCGGCGGCGGACGATGCGGGATCGGGCGGCGCGGCCGGCGCGCTCGCGGCGCGCGACCGTAGAGCAGGGAGAAGCGAGCCGCAAGCAGACAGCCGTTGACAGGGGCGGAACACGACCCTAGGCTGCCCGAGCTTCGCGATGTGCACCCGGGTGCTCTCTGGCGCGCTCCCAAACCGCTTCACGACGTGGCCCGCGATCGGCCGCCTTCCGGTACGCCGGGGGCGGATCCGCCGGCCGCTCCGGAGATCACGTGACGCCGCCCCGCGGTACCTCCCGGCTGGTCCTCCTGTCGCTCGTTCCGGCGCTGCTCCTCGCCGGATGCGAGCGGGACTCGTCGCGCCGGGAGGAGCCGCTCTCGTTCCGCGTCAGCCCGGAGCGGCTGGGCGATCGGTTCGAGGATTCGGGGATCGGGCTCTCGCTCCGGGCCCCGGCCGGCTGGGACGCCATGCCGGACTCGCTGGTGCGCGCCGCGATGGACGGCCTGCGTGCGTCGGGGGCGGCGATCGGGACGCGCGAGCCCGAACTGCTCGCCCTCTTCCGGCGCTCGCCGGAAGGCGCGACGCTGGCCGTGTCGCGATACCAGGACACGCTGGAGCCCGCCGCGCGCGACTCGCTCGCCCTGCTCCACCTGCGGGCGATGCGCCGCCAGCATCCGGACGGCCGGGTGGAGGACGGGCGGTTCGTGTACCGCGGCTTCGAGATCGTGCAGTTCCGGGCGGTGGACTCGACGACGGTGGCCTTCAAGCTGCTGCTCAGCCGGACGGCCCGGCCGCTCGTGCAGTTGGACTACGTGGTGCCGAGAAGTGTTTATTCCCGGGAACTGGAGTCGGTCGAGTCCTCGATCGGATCTCTGGAACCCCACTCGTAAACCAGAGGAGGACGCTTCATGCGCAGGAAGCTGATGCTGGCCGCTGCGGGGCTCGCCATGATCGGCATGCTCTCGGGCTGCTACACGCAGATCCACAAGGTCGGCTCCGGAGCCGCCGGAAGCAACGTCACGGCCAAGCAGCAGTGGTTCGCGCTGTGGGGACTCGTGCCCATCACGCAGGTGGACTCCAACGCGATGGCCGCGGGCGCCGCGAACTACGAGGTGCGCACCGAGCACACCGCGATCGACGTGATCATCGGCATCTTCACCGGCTGGGTGACGATCTACCCGCGCACGGTGACGGTGACCAAGTAGCGTTCGAACGCGATTCCGGATACACGCCGCGAGGCGCCGCCGGGAGTTCCGGCGGCGCCTCGCGCGTTCGGGCGCTGGGCGCCCCGGGACCCGGGCGGGAGCCCCGCGAAGCGCCGCCGCGGAGGCGTGCCTCGGCCGGCTCAGCGGCTCCGGCCCGGCGGGTCGGGCGTGAACAGCTCCTCGATCGGCTCGCCGAACAGCCGCGCGATCCGGAACGCCAGCGGGAGGCTCGGGTCGTACTTCCCGGTCTCGATCGCGTTCACGGTCTGGCGCGAGACGCCGAGGCGCTCCGCCAGGTCGCCCTGCGACCAGCCGCGGGCCTCGCGGCGGGCGCGGACCTCGTTCCTCACCGGTACTTCCGGCTCACGAGGCGGACGCCGGTCACCCAGGCCAGCGTGAGGAGCGGAAAGATCCAATCGGCCCACGGGATCGCGGGCAGGCCCGCCTTCTCGAGGAACCCCCAGCCGGCCACCACCACCACGAGAAACGCGCCGGCCCCGCCGAGCGCCTCGGCGTGGATGCGGCGCTCGAGCTCGTCGAGCGTGGCCACCGAGCGCACCATCGCGATCACGATCCACGCCAGCGCGAGCGCCTGCGTCGCCCCGAGGGTGAGGCGCGGGAGCGAGCCGCGCTCGAAGCCGCGCCCGAACCAGGCCGCGGCGACGATCGCGCCGGCCGCGACCAACGTGATGCCGAGCAGGCGGGCGTCGAAGCAGCGGAACGGGCGAATCGCGGGCATCGGGGCCTCCCGGGCGTGGGTGCGGCGGACGCCGGCAGTGTAAAGCAACCTTGACACCGGCGTCGAGGGGCGGCGCGCCCCCCGCCACGGCCCTCAGCCGGCCTGCGCTCCGGCGCTCACCGCGAACTTCACCGCCTCGAGCGCCTCGCGCGAGCGGTTGAGCAGCACCAGGTCCTCCCCGCGGAGCCGCAGGCCGAACTCGCGCCCCGAGAAGAACTCGACCTGGAAATTGAGCATCCCCACCACGGTGCGGATCTCCTGCGGCTTGAGCGGGCGGCGCAGCGCGATCTCGACCACGTCGTGCATCACGCGCAGGCTCTCCGCCTGCGCCGCACCACCCAGCACGCGGAGGCGCCGGAGTTCGACCAGGGCCACGGCGGGCTGCGGCAGGTGGCCGAAGCGGTCCATCAACTCGAGCGTCAGGTCGTCGAGAGCCGCGAGGTCGCGGGTCTCGGCGAGCCGGCGGTACAGGTTCAGCTTCTCGTGCTCGTCGGGCACGTACTCGTCCGGCAGGTACGCGCTCCAGTCGGTGAGGAGCCGGGGCTCGGGCGCGGTCTCGGCGGACTCGCCCTTGAGCGCGGTCACCGCCTCCTCGAGCAGCTTCACGTACAGGTCGAAGCCGAGCCCGACCACGAACCCGGTCTGCTCGGGCCCGAGCAGGTTGCCGGCGCCGCGGATCTCGAGGTCCTTGAGGGCGACCTTGAAGCCGACGCCCAGCTCGTCGAATTCCTCGATCACGCGCAGGCGCTTCTCGGCGTCCTCGGTGAGCACGCGGCGCGACGGCACCAGCAGGTAGGCGTGCGCGCGGTGGGACGAGCGCCCGACCCGGCCGCGCAGCTGGTAGAGCTGGGCGAGACCCAGCGTGTCGGCGCGGTCCACGATGAGCGTGTTGACGCTCGGCATGTCGATGCCCGACTCGATGATCATGGTCGAGACCAGCACGTCGGTCTTGCGCTCGATGAAGTCGAGCATCACCTGTTCGAGGTCGCGCTCGCCCATCTGGCCGTGCGCCACGGCCACCCGCACCATCGGGGCCAGCTTCTGCACGCGCAGCGCGGCGGCGTGGATGGTCTCGACGCGGTTGTGCACGAAGAACACCTGCCCGCCGCGGTCCACCTCGCGGAGGATCGCGTCGGTCACGACCTCGTCGTCGGTTTCGAGGATCTCGGTGTGCACCGGCAGCCGGTCGCGCGGCGGGGTCTCGATCACCGACATGTCGCGCGCTCCGGCCAGGCTCAGGTTGAGCGTGCGGGGAATGGGCGTGGCGGTCATGGCCAGCGCGTCCACCTGGCGCACCAGCTGGCGGAGCTTCTCCTTCTGCGCGACGCCGAAGCGGTGCTCCTCGTCGATGATCACCAGCCCGAGGTCGCGGAACTTCACGTCCTTCGACAGCAGCCGGTGGGTGCCGATCAGGATGTCCACCTCGCCGCGCTCGAGCGCCGCCAGCGTCTCCTTCTGCTCCTTCGCGGTGCGGAAGCGCGACAGCACCTCGATGCGGAGCGGGAAGTCGGCGCAGCGCTCGCGGAAGGTGAGCAGGTGCTGCTGCGCGAGGATGGTGGTCGGCACCAGCACGCCGACCTGCCGGCCGTCCTGCACCGCCTTGAAGGCGGCGCGGATCGCCACCTCGGTCTTGCCGTAGCCCACGTCGCCGCAGATCAGCCGGTCCATCGGCGAGCCGCGCTCCATGTCGGCCTTCACGTCCTCGATGGCCTGCAGCTGGTCCGGCGTCTCGTCGTAGGGGAACGAGGCCTCCATCTCGCGCTGCCACACCGTGTCGGGCTTGAACGCGTGGCCGGGGAGCGCCTTGCGGGCCGCGTAGGTCCGGATCAGGTTCTCGGCCATGTCCTGGATGGCGCGCTTCGCGCGCGCCTTGGTCTTGGCCCACGCGCTCGAGCCCAGCCGGTGGAGGGCGGGCCGCGCCCCCTCGCCCGCGGCGTAGCGCGAAACCAGCGCGAGCTGCGCGACCGGCACGAACAGCCGGTCCTTCTCGGCGTAGGAGATCTCGACGCAGTCGGTCTCCTGCCCGTTGAGCGTGAGCCGCTGCATGCCGCGGTACACGCCGACGCCGTGGTCCTCGTGCACCACGAAGTCGCCGACCTTGAGGGACGACAGCTCCGCGATCGAGAGCCCGCCCGAGCGGCGCAGCCGGCGGCGCCGGCGGCGGTAGCGCGAGAACACCTCGTGGTCGGTGAGCAGCGCGAGCCCGGCGCCGGGCACCGTGAACCCGGCCGACACCACGCCGATGCCGAGCGTGGCGCCGGTGTCGCCGAGCAGCTCGAACAGCCGGTCGCGCTGGCCCGGGTTGTCGCACAGCACGTAGGCGTCGAGCGCGTTGGCGCCGAGTTCCGCGAGGTGGCCCTTGAGCCGCTCGAGCGAACGCTGCATGGGCTCGGCCGGTCGGCAGTCCACCACCAGGGTCTCGGCGTAGCGCTCGGCCTCGCCGCGTTCCACCACCGCGGCGAGGAAGTCGGCGCCGCGATGGGCGGCGCCGAGGTCCTCGAGCGCGCGGCTCCCGAGGAACAACTCCTCCGGGGGAAGCGCGTCCGGGTAGTGGGCGCGCGCCTCCTCGAAGCCGCGCGCGATCAGCGTGCCGAGATCCTCGACGCGCTCGCGAAGCCGGCCCGGGTCGTCGAACAGCACCACCGCGTCCGGCGGCAGGTAGTCGGCGAGGCTTCCCGACTCGGCGGGCGCGGCGCCCTCGTGGCGCGGCAGCACCGCCGCCTCGGCGAGCGGCTCGAGCGAACGCTGGGTGCCCGCGTCGAAGCGGCGGATCGAGGCGATCGTGTCGCCGTCGAACTCGAGGCGCAGCGGGTCCACGCTGCCCGCCGCGTAGACGTCGAGGATCCCGCCGCGCCGCGCGATCTGGCCCATCGCCTCGACCTCGGGGAAGCGTTCGTAGCCGAGCGCCACCAGCCGCTCGATCAGGGCCTCCGGGGCGCACTCGGCGCCGACCTTGAGCCGCACGATGTCGCGGCGCATGCGGTCCGGCTTCGGCACCCGCTGCAGCAGCCCGCGCGCGGTGGCGAGCACCAGCCCCGATCCGCCCGAGGCGAGGCGCGCGAGCGTCTCCTGCCGCTGCGCCGTGATCGCGGGATGGGGCGAGACCGAGTCGTAGGGCAGCACGTCGGGCTCGGGGAACGGCAGCACCTCGCCCGCGCCGCGGAAGTACTCGAGGTCGTCGCGCATGGCCTCGAAGCCCTCGCCGTGCGCCGTCACCAGCACCAGCGTGCCGCCGAGCGAGCGGTGGAGCCACGCGGCGAGCCAGCCGCGCGCCGAGCCGGTGAGGCCGCGCACCGCGATGCGCGGCGCCCCGGCCCGCGTGTCGTCCCGGCCCCAGCCCTCGCCCAGCACCGCGAGCAGGCGCTGCGCTTCGGGCAGGCGCTCGGCGTGCCGCAGCAGGGCCGTCGCGAGCGCGTCTTCGAGGTAGGTTTCGGTCACGGCCATGGGGCGGGCTCCAAGCACGAAAAGCCGCCGCGGAATTTCCGGGGCGGTGCGCGGCGCGTTTCCTGCCCCTGCGCGAGCGGGCCGCTGCACGCTAGCAGGGCGGGAGCGCCCGGCAAAGCGCGCCGCGGCCGCCCCGGCCGGGGGCTCGACCGGGGCGGGTGAAGTTCCGCTCAAGCCGGACCGGGGCCTGCCGACACTCTCGGGGACCCTCGTCCGCCAGGGAGGATGCCCGACATGGACCGCACGATCCGTCTTGCCCTGATCGGCCTGCTCGCGCTGGTCGCCGCCGCGCCGGCCGTCGCCGAGCAGCCGAAGTGCCCGCTCGAAATCTCCGCGTGCCTCTCGATGTACGAGCGCATGCGCGAGCGCCCGTGGCTCGGCATCGAGGTGGAGCGCGACAGCCTCGGCCGCCAGGTGGTGCGCGGGACGCTTCCCGACTCCCCGGCGAGGAAGGCCGGCCTCAAGGCCGGAGACGTGATCGAGCGGATCGACGACCTGTCCCCGCGCGAGTGGTTCGCCACCAAGGCGGGCTGGAAGGACGGGGAGCAGGGCGAGATCCGCGTGCGGCGCGGGGGCAAGGAGCGTCGCCTGCCGCTCGCCTACCAGGCGATCCCCGAAGCGACGCTGGCGAAGATCGTCGGCGCGCACATGCTCGAAGGGCACCTCGCCTACATGCACCCGAAGGGGCAGGCCTCCGAGTAGTCCGGCGGGGAGCGCGAGGGAAGGCCCGACGCGCCCGGGAACGCCGCGCGGGCGCGGGGCGTTCCCGGACGGCGGCTACGGCGCCGGATCGCCCGCGGCGTCGCGCCCGAGCAGGCGCCGGATCGTGGCCTCGAGTTCGTCGGCCTGGGCCGCGCAGCGCGCGTGCTTCGGATCGCCGCCGCGGTGGTACTCGCCGCCCCCGTGGACCCACGCCACGTTGCCGTCCCCGTCGAGCAGGAAGGACACCGAGGTCCAGTTCCGGTCCGGGTTTCCGGCGAGCCAGTAGCGCGAGAGCGTCTCCCAGTCCTCGTCCACCGCCAGCGGCCCGTGGAACCCGCGCTTCGCCGCGGCGCGCTTCACGTCGGCGTCCCGCACCGGCCCCGGCGGCTTGGGATGGAACACCCCGATCGCCACGAAGCCGTCCTTCCCGTAGCGCTTCCGCAGCGACTCGATCTCGGGAAGCGTGGACTCGCAGAAGTGGCAGCCCACCGTCCACCAGCGGAGCAGCACGACTTTTCCGCGCAGAGACTCCCGGGCGACCGCCGGGCCGGCCCAGCGGGTGAAGGCCCACTCGGGCGCGGGCCGGCCGATCATCTCGGCGCCGGAGTCGGGGTCCGGCCCCGGTTCGCGGGCCGGGGCCGGACTCGCGAGCCCCACGGCGAGGAGGCCGGCGAGGCCGAGGACGGACGGGGAAGGAAGTCGCATGGGCCCAGCCTAAGCCCATGCCCCCACGAGATTCCAGCCGCGGGCGGCGGCCCGGGTGACGAATCGGCGGTGAGGGGGGTCCAGAAGGGCGTCGAGTGGACCCCGGGGTCCCGCGCAGGTTCGCTGGTGCGGCGGCCCGGGGAATGGGCTATAGGTCTCCGTCGCTGGAAGGCCGCCGATCCCCGACGCAATCGTTTTCGACCAGGAGGTTTTCCGTGAAGCGCACCGTGCTATGCGCGCTCCTGCTGTTCGCCGCTTCGAGCGCCTACGCGTTTCCCCCTGCCGACAATCCGTACACCGATCCCAAGGCCCCGTGCTTCCGCTGGCCCGCCGTGGACTACGACGGCGACGGCGTGTTCGACCGGCTGGACCGCTGCCCCGGAACCCCGAAGGGCTGCACCGTGAACGAGATGGGGTGCGAGACCGACTCGGACGGCGACGGCGTGTGCGACGGCGTGGACCGTTGCCCGAACACCGCGCCGGGCTCCGCCGTGGACGCCGAGGGTTGCGCCGACATCCAGAAGACGGCGATGGCCACGCGCGCCACGCCCGCGCCCGCCAAGGTCGTGGAGCCGCCGCCGGCGGCCAAGCCCAAGCCCTCGAAGCCGGTGAGCGAGATGGAGCGCAAGCTCCTCACCACCGGGAGCATCCGGCTCGAGAACGTCTACTTCGAGACCAACAGCGCGAAGCTGCTGCCCGAGTCGGAGGCGACGCTCAACGAGGCCGGGGCGGTGCTCGAGAAGTTCGTGGACCTGGCGATCGAAATCGAGGGGCACACCGACACGCGCGGCTCCTCGGCGCACAACCTCCGGCTGAGCCAGGCCCGCTCGGAGTCGGTGCGCCAGTACCTGCTCGAGCACTTCAAGCTGCGCGCGGAGAACCTGAAGGCGAAGGGCTACGGCGAGTCGCGCCCCGAGACCGAGGAGCGCAACGACGAGGAGCTGCTTCGCAACCGCCGCGT